>JAPLGN010000046.1 GCA_026390135.1 Campylobacterales bacterium
GCATGCCCCATCCAATCCATTGATATTCTCAATGAAGTTACCACTATGGTAAGTTTCTGCCAATCTGCTCTACGTGCGCCGTATCTCGAAGAGGAAGCTAAAGACGGATTTCATATTACACTTGACTGCATTAACCAA
The DNA here is from genome assembly GCA_026390135.1 of Campylobacterales bacterium. Lineage (GTDB taxonomy): Bacteria > Campylobacterota > Campylobacteria > Campylobacterales > Sulfurimonadaceae > Sulfuricurvum. The sequence goes on from JAPLGN010000046.1 coordinate 139, forward strand.
AAGATCGAAAACGCCATACAAATCATCTCGGATCATATTAAAGCCTCCTAAACAATCGGGGGCTTTTCGTGCTCCTTCATTGTTTAACTCTGCGTAAAACTTAAACACTACCTCACCGCTTCTTCCAGCTTACTATCCACATAACTCAAAATAGCCGTTCTCAAGCTCGGTTCTAAATTTCCGCTTTTATCAATCGGCATGAACGGTCGAGCGGGAATCTTCACTTTTCGTCCTCTTCCTGCCATACCTCCAAACTGGTGGATAGCGGCATACTTTAAATTTGTCCCCACCGTAACACTGTCATTTGATACCTTAAAAATATTTCCATCTGATCCAATACGTGTAATTGAATTACGCAAATGACGCGACTTCTGCAATATCATCCTATCCGCAATATACTTCTCAAATCCTCGTGATGTCTTTCCGTTTTTTAGATGCGTCCCTTTTGACTTACTTTTTCCCATATTCGTATATCCCAAACGTAGCGTCGTACGACTGAGCTGTATCCATTTTGGTTTACCCTCTGCCTCAAATGTTTCATCAATATCATTGAGAATCATATTCCCTATCTCAGCCATGATCGGGCGCATGTGTTCAACTTTTACTTGTAAAGCCGAGAGCTTGGTTTGTATAGCTTCGACTCCGATTACTTCGATCGGCATAATGGCTCCTTGAACATGTTTAACTTTTGTGCTAGAATTGAAACTGTAGAAAGAATGGGACTGTTTAGAATAGGCAATGCAAGCTCCGCCATGCAGGACTCAGTCTCTAATCTTGCTTTAATTCTTTCTGCCATACAAGCTTCTGTGATCTCTTCGTCTCTACCGCTCCCTGACTATCAATAACATATAAACTTAGCCCCTGCGTTTTATCCTTCAGATATTCAAATAATGCAATTATTGCTTTCTTTTTACCTTTGTCATCCGTAAAATACCGTAAAAACTTTTTAACAATCCGCTCTTTTGGATTAGGATATTTATCGCTTTCAATCCGTCTCTCTTCCGCTGCAATCCAAATCTCATCAGGCTCCATAATCGTTTTGGCAAACTCATCCATGTATAGCCCTCGATCTTTTGTACCAAGCTTACTCCATCCACCAATACCGTGGAATAACTCATCATCAATTAATGTCGGATCACCTATCTTATCGATGTAAACCGTCCCTGCTGTGACACCAAGATCATCATAGAATTTTTGTTTTAGTTCATTTGAGGTCAAACCTGCATAATCATTATTTGGAGTGAGCTTAGGTAGTTGCAATAGGCTTTGGTCTAAATCAATTTTAGTAAGTTTCCCAACACGGCTCCCGGCTCCTACGTTATACGCCCAATCGGGTGATGCGATGTTTTCATGTGATGCCTCAGATATATCCCACCCTTTTGTCTGAAGCTCATCTATGCGGTAAGCTCTGACTTTGCACCGACAGTTCCATGCATTTGGAGGATAGTTTATATGCCACCATGGATCATCACGATGAAGGATAATCCCATTTTTAGCTGCATGCCCTGGGCGAGATCTACCATCAAGTACCGCACTGTATCTCCAGTATACAGAATCACTTAGACTCATCATCTGCTTATAGCGCCCTACACTGTAGCTAACACGCATGTTAGTATCAAAAATAGTACGAAGACGTCGTGACCCTACATAAATATCTTTTGCTTCTTTAGTTATAGGATTTATAACAGTAGTCTCTCCCCACCAACCATATTTTTTTAATGTCGGTGCGAGTTCTTTTTTCCAAGCTTCAAAGGGCTGTCCCTCTTTTTGAGCTTTGATAATACTATCATGGAGGTCACTTAATAAATCAAGGCGGGTTACCTTGGCAACGGTGAAAGAGGTATGATGAGCTTCATGCATAATCTCTTCATAGTTGAACCCGAGCTTTAAACCTTTGCCCCCAAGATAGTCAATAGCATCTTTGGGCGGTAGATTAAAATCAAAGCTGATCGGAGGCAATCTCAGCTCCTCCGAGAATCATACTGTTAGCGGTCATTTTGTCCATCGTTTGTGAGAGTATAGGTAAATCGAAGGTAGGATACGCTCCTAGTATCGCATCAATTGCCTCTTCGTAGGTAGATGCACTTTCCAATATCTTCATAACTGAAGAAAGAATCTCCTGCTCTGATGAGCGAGTATCAAGAACTTTACTTTGAGAATCTAATACGTCGGCAGGCTTTAGTTGCAGTGGAGCTTCTGAGAAGTTTTGTACTACAGGTGGCGTTTGTGGCTGGACAGTATCGATAACCTCAATATCTCCCTCCTCGAATCCGTAGGCTTTCATATAGTAACTCTTTGTGAACTTAACCCCCGTTTTTGTCAACGTCTCATCACGTTTAGCTAAGGCTTCATCAACGTCTTCTTCTTCATAGAGGGTAAAGGTTGGAGCTGTTCCACTAAAATTAAGCTCCCATATCCATCCGATTAGCTCGTTGATCGTCCCCTGAACTAGATGCGTATCCTCAACAATCAGGTCACCTCGTACCTCTTGGTGGGTTTGGCTTGCGGCATAGCTCCCAGTTTTACCGACTTCAGTTGTAAGGGTTTGTCCCAGTACCGCTTTGGAAATCTCAGAGTTAAAGAACGTTGCCATCTTTTCATAGATATCACCGCTAGATGCTTTACCAGCTGCCTCTTTGATCTCAATACTAGCATCATCCGGGATAACGGCAATTGCATCTTGGATCATTGCTTCCATATTGTCAGCAAGAGCTTCTGTCTCTTCTTTAGAAGTCCCTCGAGGAGTTTTTCCAATCATAAACGGCATTCCGTATTTTTCAGCAAACGTTACCCAAAACTTGATGCCGCCTTTTTTAAAGACTACCGGCCAGAAACATCGAGAGAGGATCTTTTCGCCATAGGGGTTTTCATACGAGGCTTGATTGCGGGAAAGTAAAAACTTATAGGGCGGTACTAGTTCACCCATTGGAGCCTTACGCGACTTGATCAATAGCTCTCCGGATGAGTTAAAGGCAAACCACTCTTTAGGTTTAGATACGACTTTAAGCGGAAGGATAAGACCGTCACGATGTTCCCATACGACCTCCATAACCGAATAACCGTAAAAGTTAGCGTCGAGAATAGAGCCCATCAATTCAAAAGGGATAACTTTTGTTTTAAAGAGATCCTCGATAATCTTGCTTTGTCGTGTCTTTGCGCTCCCTCGATCGATTGCCCACTCTTTTGAACGAACACCCGCACGGCGTGATCCCATAACAGAGAACAGATGGCTGTCGCTGGTGAGCTCTTTATAGACACTTATCGATTTACCCTGTTTTCGTAAAACGGGATCAGGATCGGGAAGGATATTTAAAAAATTGGTAAATCCGGCTACGTTTTGATGGACAGCCAGTTCATTTAAAAGATCAGTAGTATTTTTCTTTGCCATATTATCTCCTATACGTCGTGTATGGTGTTTAACTTATGTTTAACTCTTACGATAAATGTTTTTCCGATACTTTCCCTATCTAAACAATAAAATGTCTTGTAGTGGCTTATATGATCGTTTTTCATTCATAGCCTTTCATCATGCTGCTCGATTGTCTTCTTGAGCGTGAAGCAACATGTATTTCTCCATCACCGCTATCGGCCGCATGAGCACATAATGCGAGAGCGATTCCTCGGTCTCCGTGTCCATCGGTATTGCTCTTCTCTACATCAAAGCGAATATTTCCTGCGGCTGTTGTCGTTTTTCGGAAGGAATGGAGATCACCACGGGTTGCTTTATCTGCGGGGATAGTAATCGCGGTATCTTCCATTTGTTCTAACAGCGTGTGCATTAAAACGGATTTGAGCGGTGCCGTGATCATAATCGCTTCGACACGTGAACTTCCAAATTTATCCTGGGCGTTTTCAGCCAACTGCATACCAAGCCCTGTTGCATCCAAAGCAGCACGTCTCATATTAGGAAGACCCAAGTGGCGATATAAAATTTCTTCTTGTTTTCTAAACGGCGTTTTTTCCAGTATCACGACACGGACGGTTTCAAGGATATGACCCAGTTTGCGAGAAAGCCATAGAACCGATAAATCTTTTTTACGACCGACGTCGTAGCCTAGATAGAGTTCACCCTCTGAAGTATCAATGGAGTATCCGGGTTTTGTCATAGTCATAATCGTCCACTTCTTACCCTTATACGTTCCCGTATCGGTATCACTTACAAATGCTTCCTGCTCACAGGAGTGGATCAGTTCATAGGATAAAAATGCCGTTGCTTCATCTACGGGTGTACACATATATTCTTGCTGCCATGTATCTTCATCACCGACATTGGCATGTTCTTCATCAAGCCATGCCATGCGCTCATCTTGCGTGAGTACTCTTCCCATGATCTTATCGGCAAGACCCTCGTTGACCGCAAGCTCAATATCCGTAGTGTGGAGTGACCAATTTAAAAGCCCTTTTTTAACATCATCTACAAACTTGAAATACTTATTCCCCTTCCCGTTATAGGTGGAGAGTATCCGAAGAGGAAAGCCCCATGTGATAGCGGGTCGTGCTGCTTTCCACATAGCAGCTTGATCTTTATGGAATGCATACTCATCAAGAATGACTTTCCCCCCTTTAGAACGGAACTGTGTTGGATTAGAGCTAAGAGCATTGATGCGGGTACCGTTGACGAATTGGATGGAGAATGCTTTGATGTCTTTATCACTGTCAATGATAATCTCGCCCAGTGCTTTGGCTGCAATATTAAGAGCTTTAGCCCATAACTCGCAATATAAAATATACTCTCTAGCTGCCGTTTCATCCGCTGATGAAAACCAAACAGCCGGAACTTTTTTAGCAGCACAATCACGTACATCTTCATACGCTTGAACGTAGGTTGCACCAATACGACGCGATTTTTCCCAAATCTTGATACGGCTGTCATCTTTGAGCCATCGTTGCTGATAAGGGAGAAAGTATTTATTAGGATTCATTTATTAATGTCCGAATACTTCGCTCTCAATGAGACGCAGTACCTCTTCATTGATTCCACCGGAGCCTTTTTTCTCATCCTCTTTTTCTTTGCTAGAGATAACGTCCTCATACTCTTTTACATTTTTAAGACGACCTACGAGATTATTAAAAGCAAACATCCGTCCCGGATCAATCTTATTGCCATCATCCAGATCAGCAGAAATAGAACGCATCAGCTTACGAGTGAAATCATAGAGCTCTTCATGAAAAGCTTGTTTACCGGCTAAATGGTTACGGCGTTTATTTTCCCAATCGCCCTCTTCTTTCCAGTTAGAAACGGTCTTTTCATGGATGCGCAGGCGTGAGGCAATCTCACCAAGAGTGCAGTGGTCAATAACATAAAGTCGTTCGGCATCGGCAAAGAGAAACTGTTTTTTAGCCAAGGTATGCCTCCAGACGCTTAAGCTGTTCCGTGGTAGTTTTGATCTGAGTTACACATTCGTGAAGGAGTCGAGCTGAAATAGAAAGCTGTTCAGATTTGATATGAGTCATATCGTTTTCATACGGATCAGCGAGGGAGCGAATTTGGATGATTAGACCGGAAGCTTCAAGTTCTTTTTGCTGAAGGATTTGGCGTAGTTCGGTAATTCTACCTTTGAGTTGAAGGATTTCTTGTCTCATATTTTTAAATCTCCTCGAACAACCGGACATTGATGATGGGTATCGATTTTGTGTTCCATACGTGCCATGATCCCGGTATTACATTGATTGGTCTCAAGCATATCTTTTAGCAGTTCATAACTGCGTTCTTCACGCTTGCTTTGCTCATTCATGATTCTATTGAAGGCATCTAACTGCATTTGAAAGTTTCGTTGTTCTTTTGATGCTTGTTCTTCAAATGTTATTTTTATCATCTCTGCCATACGCTCATTGGATGCGACAATACTTTTATTGACGATATACCATGCGATAAAGAATAAACCACCGACTCCTGCTACGCTCCATACCCCTTTAATAACTTCTAAATCTCCCACGCCCGTCCTTTTTTTAAAATATTGCAATTGTCGCTTCATGCGTCGGAAGTGTCTATATGAAAGCCTTTTGGAAACTTTTTTAGAAGCGGTTGGGGAGCGGTTATTCTATTTTATGGGGTGCCATGAATCCTACAATGCGACTGACAAAACGAATAAACATGAAGGAGAAATGATGGAACACTGGATCGAACTGTTTCGCGCTGGTACTCATACCGACTCTTCAGGAAAAACGCAAAACTGGAGTGAGCAGGATCTGGACACAATTGTTTCCAAATATGATCCGTCAACCCATGAAGCGCCTGTTGTCATCGGTCATCCAAAAGATAATGCTCCGGCATACGCCTGGGTCGAATCTCTCAAACGTGAGGGAACATCACTTTGGGGTAAATTCAAGCAGGTACTTCCTGAATTTGCAGAAGCAGTAGCACAGGGCAGTTATAAAAAACGCTCGATTGCACTTTATCCGGATATGACGCTTCGCCATGTTGGATTTTTAGGTGCACAAGCCCCGGCTATCAAAGGTCTTGAAGATATTGCCTTTAAATCCGGTGAAGAGTGCATCATGATTGAGTTTAGCGAAAGTACTGAGGGAGGTGATGATAAAGATGAACAAATCAAAGCATTGCAAGCGCAGCTCAAAGCGTCACAGCAAAATGAAGCATCACTTGAGACTAAGTTCTCTGAAGCGCAAACTACTGCTATTACGCAAGAAGACGCTCGTAAAAAGCTCGAATCCGAACTTGATACCATACGAAATGAAACACGCTCTAAAGAGCGAGAGCTCTACATCGATACTCTCATCGCCCAGGGCAAACTTACTCCAGCGATGCGCCAGATGGCTATTGACGTAGTATCGATCTGTGACTCAGTGGGTATGTACACGTTTTCCGAGGGTGATGCACCTGCAACCCAAAAAGTTGAATCTTTTCTATCGGCACTTCCTACGGTCGTTACGTTTGGGGAGATGGATGATCCGGGGGCAGGTATCAATGTGGATCTAAGTGATCCAAAGGTGATCGCAGCAAAAGCGATCGAATTCCAAGAGAGCAAAGCTAAAGAGGGTATCACTATTTCTACCGCTCAAGCTGTAGCTCATACCATGAAAGGAGCCTCCAATGGCTAGACCTGATCTTATTGTAAGCTTTATTGCAGGTGCTTTAATCGCAGCTCATCGAATCGTTGTTTTTGGAAGCGATGACAATACCGTTGTTACTGCATCAGCAGCAACCGGTTCTCTAATCGGAATCTCTGATTTAGGTGCAGATGCTGCAGGTGATCGACTTGATGTCATTTTAGATGATATTGCCGAGGTAGAGTACGGAGGTACTGTAACACGAGGCGACTTGATTACCTCAGATGCTAGTGGAAAAGCCATTACGGCGACAGTTGCCGGAAGCCGTACTATTGGTTTTGCTATGGTATCCGGTGTTACCGGTGATATCGGATCGATTAATATCGTTCCATCAAAAATTTAATAAGGATCTACTATGGGACAAAAAACACCTTTTATTATTACCCCTGAGCTGACGGCGATTGCAATCGCTTACAAGAACAAGGCGATGATCGCCGATAAAGTATTGCCTCGTGTTCATGTCGGAACACGTTCATTCAAATTTACAGCTTATCCAATTGGCGAGAGCTTTACTGTCCCGGATACAAAAGTAGGACGTAAATCAAAACCGAACAAGGTAGAGTTTTCAGCAACTGAGCAAACGGCATCGGTAGATGATTATGCGCTCGATGATGATATCCCTAATGATGATATTCTAACAGCACCGGCGAACTATGACCCAAAAGGTAATGCAGTTATGCAAATTACCAATCTAATCGAGTTGGATCGTGAAGTACGTGCAGCTAATCTTGTATTTAATCCTGCTAACTATGGTTCGGATAAAAAGATTATCCTATCTGGATCAAGCCAGTTTTCAGACCCTACATCTGACCCGATAAAAATTATTATGGATGCCCTTGATGCAATGCTCATGCGCCCTAATGTTATGACAATCGGTCGTGCCGCATTCAGTGCACTAATCCGCCATCCAAAAATCGTTAAAGCGATCTTGGGCAATGCAGGTGATAGCGGTATTGCCCGTCGTGAAGATATCGCAGCACTTTTCGAACTTGAAGAGATTGCTGTTGGAGAAAGCTTCGTCAATACGGCACGCAAAGGTCAAGCCGTCAATATGCAGCGCGTATGGGGTAAACATATCTCCTTGATCTATCGTGATGTACTGGCAAATAATCAAAGTGGAACCACATTTGGATTCACAGCGCAATACGGTGACCGTGTCGGTATGGAATTGCCTGATGCGGATATCGGTATGCGCGGAGGCATCACGGTTCGTTCAGGTGAGTCGGTAAAAGAATTGATTACTGCTCCGGATCTTGGATACTTCATCCAAAACGTCATTGCATAAGGAGCTATGAATGAAAACGAAAATTTTACTGGTCGCGCTTACTGCGGTCATGCATAATGGTATCACTTACACTCCAGAGGGTAATAATACATTTGAATGTGATGAACAAGAATCTAAGTTTCTGATTGAAGCCGGTGCGGCTCAAATCGTACAGGAAGATGATCCTCTCTTATCTATGACGGTGGCAGAGCTTAAACAGCTGGCTGTTGATCGTGGAGTAACACTCTTAGATGGTGTAACAAAAAAAGCAGACATCATCGCTTTTCTAAATACCCCAGAGGGGCATGGTAACACTTAATGTCGTATTGCACTCTACAAGATATTACATCAACGATTACATCTGAAGATGTGCTGCAGCTCACTGACGATAATGGTACCGGCATTGTCGATACCGATAAAGTTAATGAGACGATAGCCAAAGCAGACGGTTTAATCTTGGCGTTTATCGGGGGTGATGTACTTAATCCGGTTCCAGAGCTCATTCGACAAATTAGTGTTGAGCTATCAATCTACCATCTTTTTAAACGCCGATTCGCTGCCAATATGCCTGACTCAATTGAAAAAGGATATTCGCATGCGATGGATTTACTTAAACAAATCCAGAGCGGAAAATTATCGATAGGTACTGTTGCTACAGAGCAAACAGCACCATCACGGCATTATAAAACCAATAAGGCATCAGATGATCGTCTCTTTGGAAGATCAAGATTGAGTAGTTACTAATGAGTATTGGTACGGCCAAAGCAAAAATACTAAGTGCTTTACCAGGTATGAAAATTGATTGTATCGACGATACGACTACGATTCATCCCGAGGGGTTACTTCTCTCTTTTGAAGGGATGGATAAAGAAGGTTTTGCAAAGAATGGATACCTATTCGGTCTTTATGTATCCAAAAAAATACTCAATAAAAATACTGCATCAATCTATTCAATACTTGATGACATTGATGAAAAGATTTTAATAGAGGCTCGAAAGGGACCGTATGGAGATGAAATATCGCTTCGATCAATACGTCCTGTTGGATTTGATAACGGGATTTTAGAATACCGGCTCGAGATACGAGTCGTAGAAATTTAAAGGGGTACGCCATGGCAAAAATACCGGCAGATCAACAACCAAAAGTTACTCTTATCATCGACGAGGCAACTGTCCTAGTTCACGATGGTATTGAGCACAGTGGAACGGTAACAGTTTCACAAACTGTAGCCGATGAGCTACTTAAAAGCGATCGTGCAACGGTCGTAACAATTACAGAGGAGATTACCGATGGCACTACAGGAAACGCTTAAAAATATTGTCTTAGTCGGGTCAGGAGCATTACCGGTTGTCGGTGATGTTGTCGCGACTACTGACCCAGTACTGCTTAGTCCAAAAGTAGCAACAGGATCACTCAATGCTATCGGGTCAGGTGCATTGGCAAATAATAGCGGATATGTTGATCCTCAAAACATTACAGCTGAGTTCAATATTAATTTAGCTCTACGTTCTCCAGTATCACTTGGAGTAGCCCCTGAGTCCTCAAAACTGCTCAAACTTGCTGGATTGGTTGAGACACTTACGGCAGGAGTAACTTCTGTGTATAAGCTCGGTGGTATCACTGCAGATGGTACGGGGCAAGTACAGGTGTATAACGATGGTTTTACTAGACTTGTAACCGGTGCGAGCGCAAATCTTAAAATTAGCGGAAAAATCGGGGAACCTATAAAAGTAGAGTTTTCGGTAAAAGGGGTAACTATGGCATCAGCATCAGCAGTTGCAAATCCTGCCGTTACTCTTAATACTGGCAATGAAATCATCATGACGAAAGCTGATACGTTTGTTGTAAATGGAGTAACACTTAGCGTTATGGATTTTGAGCTTGATTTAGCAGGAACTCTCGAGCGATCTTATACTACTGGGACAAACGGATTTTATATCTCAAATTTTGCACCAAAACTCTCGATTACTGCAATTAAAACAAAAATAACAGATGAAGCTGCATGGACAGATTTGGCAGCAGGAGGAAATAAAGTCATTACGATTACATGCGGTCCTGTAGGAAATCAAATGCTCTTAAATATTCCATACGCATTTGCGAGTGATCTTAGTGAAAACGATGATAAAGGGCGTGTATCAATGAAGCGCGCATTTAACTGTGAAAATGGCGGTGTTGCAAATAGCAACGTAACCATTACATTGAAGTAAGGAATACTATGACTCCAATCTATACCACTCAACCAATTGAAATCATGATTGATGATGAAACCTTCCATGTTGTCATATCAGACCTTAATGCTTCTCAAAAAGAGGAGATCAATAAGTATGCAACTGAACTTGAATTTTTAGTGGAATGTATTCGAAAATCATCATCCCTTATGGATGATATTGAAACGAATAGAGAGCTTATTGGCTGTGTTGGAATTCTAGAAAAAACAAAGTTGCTCTGGGAAAACAAAGATCTGAAAAAACAAATTTCCGAACTTCAAAACACTATTAGGACTTCCAACCAAGATCAAATGATTTCTGATTTATTTATGCGACGTCTCGAGCTAACTATCAGCGGTGAAGATAAAGTAAAAATGATGGCAGTAATCAAATCAAAAATGATTCACCCTCAAATTATTATCGGTGCGATCGGTAAGCAAATTGAAGTGATCAATCAAAAAAAGTTGCTCGCCTAATCCGATTCGCAGATGAATACAGTCGTGGAGAATCTTGTTTTAACCTTGATGGTTACGACAAAAATGATTTTAATGACAGTGATGTCATCTGGCTTGAGGGGCAAGAACCGACGATCGTTTACGGTTGGATGATGGCAATGAAAAGTGGAATGGCCGGTGTAGAAATTGATTACGATTTTGTAAAAGATTTTTCCAATAAAGAAGGGCTTGATCCTATCGATACCTATGGGCTGTTTCGTCGAATGACCGCTGAATTTAATGCTAAAAAATAATTGAATAAACATCATTAAAGGAGGTGGTACATGCCATCAGAACTTAAAATAAAAATCAGTACTACCGCTGATGTATCTGCTATTCAAGCAACAATTAAGGGGCTTGAGGGTGTAGAAAAAGTTTCAATTCCGGCATCTGCTGGTATTAAAAAGTTTGGAGACGAAGTTGATAGTGCTGGACGTGCCTCATCAGGCTTTTCTAGTAGTATTAATGATTCTATATCATCAGTTAAAAACTTAGTACTTGGATATTTTGCACTTAACTCACTTATGTCAGGTAGCAAAGCATTTATTGAAACTGCCGACTCTATGAACAATCTTAACGGAAGACTAAAGCTTGCTACCTCTTCTACCGCTGAATTTGCTTCACAGCAAAAAGAGCTTTTAGGGGTTGCATTACAAACCCATAACCCCTTGAAAAACATTACCGACCTCTATATCAAACTTGACCCTGCACTTAAAGCAATGGGGGCAACAACCGTAACTGTCAATAAAGTAACTGAAGATTTTGCCAAAGGGTTGAAACTTGGAGGGGCAAGTGTAGCGGAAGCCGCTGCCGCTTCTTTACAGTTCGGACAAGCAATGGGTTCGGGAGTTCTAAGAGGGGATGAATTCAACTCCATGATGGAAGCCTCCCCTAAACTAATGAGCTATATGGCCAAGGGGATGAATGTACCCATTGGTGCGCTTCGTGCAATGGCGGAGAATGGAGAACTTACATCGGGTAAAGTCTCTGCCGCACTTTTGAAAATGTCGGGTGATATTGATCGGGATTTTAAACAGCTTCCTCAAACTGTCGGTAATTCGATGGTAGACTTTAGGACTAATCTAGGGTTAATAGTAGAGGATATAGATAAGGCAACTGGGATAACAAGCTTTTTATCAAGCACTATTACTGACTTATCAAAAAGTTTAAGTGGTAGTACTGAGTCGTTTGTAAATGCTCTTCCTGTTATTGAGGGTATAGCAACGGCAACGATTGTCATGGGTACCGCTGTTAAATTGGCAGCAGGATATGAAGCACTAAGAGCAATTAGTCTTATAGCATCCACAGAGGCTATGGCTATCGCTTCGGCAACGACTGCTGTACATACTGCTATGGAAGCAGCAGACGCGGAAGCGGTAACCCTTGGTGCGTATGCTGTAACGGCTAGATCCATTGCTGATCGTGCGAATGCGACTGGAATTATTAATAATACAATTGCAACAACGGCACAAATAGCAGCATTAAATGTGGAAGCAACATCCGCAGAGGCGGCGGCACTTGCACAAACCGGACATGCGTTAGCATTGAGAGAAGCTGGTATATCAGCAGTAGGCGCATCAGCATCAGTAGGATTGATGGGTATGGCTATGAAAGCTGTCCCATTCGTAGCGGTTGCCTCTACCGTAGCACTTTTAGCAAGTAGTTTTTTTGATGCAAAGAAAGACAGTGATGAACTCAATAATAGTTTAACCCAAACTACCGATACCCTTGCAAAACTGACAAAAAATCAGCTTGAATATCGAAAAATTACATTAGCTAGTAGCGTTACTGATTTGGGGTTAGAACTACGACAAGCAAAACAATCAGCACAGGTACAAGGAATTTTTCAAAGCGATGCTGATTATGCAAAAGAAAAATCAGACCTTGACGAACTTAAACAAAAATATAACGATACCTTAAAAGCTTCACGCCAAGTTGATGAGTTTAAGCCAAATACTACGATGAAACCCACTGATAAAAATACTGAAGCAGAAAACTTAAAGGCGCAAATTGCGCTATTACAAAACGCACCTATTACTAAAACAGCAGCTCAACTATCTAAAGAAGCAGCTGCTTTAAAGAAACAGGAAACCGAAGCAGAGAAGCTAAAACAATCCTATCTATCAATCAACAAGGATATCGCAGATTTAACCGGGAATGATCACGATAAAGCTATTGCATCAATTAATCAAAAAGCCGAAACATATCGAAAAGGTAAAGTAGATGAATTAAAAATATCCGAGTTAACATCTAACGGAATGATCGCTCTTTATCAAAAAGAACAAGAAGAGAAAAACAATCTGTTGATCGGTCATTATCAGACTATCGGTGATGAAGATGCCGCGTATTATTTGAAGCTTTCCATGGATATAGACAATATGCTTAAAAAGGGAGTTACTTCCTACTCTGAGATCAATACCTTTCGAGAAGACAGCGACAAAAAATATACCGATAAACGCTTAGAGCAAGAGAGATCATTCTACTCATCTTTAAATACTCTTGCCGGTGATTGGTATACCAATGAGTCTATTAAGATAGGTGAACAATATTCTGTATATGAGAAACAAGGTAGAAATCGCCTAGAACTTGAGCAATGGCTAAATGATTCAATGCGCGCCCTGGATAAAGATCGGTTTGATAAGAAAAAAACTACTGTTGAAAGTTATGAAGACCAAATCAATAAATTATCGGCTTCTACAGTACTGACGTTTCAACCTACCGGAGATAAGAATGTAGATGCATTCTCCTCAATGATTAATGCCCTTTCTCAAGTCAATAAAATGTATGAAGACCAGATGCTAACACTTAGAGAAATCAATAAATTAAAATATCAACTTACCAATGATAAAGAGCTTCCTGAAGCTGAAAAAGCTCGAATACTAAAACAGATTCCGGAACTTGAGGCAAGAAATGCCAAATTGTCTTTAAAGCATAATATTGATGCAGCGGCTCAAGCATTGGGTGCATCTAAACTATTAGTAGGTGAAAAATCAAAAGCCTATACAGCTATATCTGCGATGGAAAAAGCAGCACATATAGCAAGTCTTACTATGACCGCAGAGCAACAAGCAGCGGATTTAGGTAAAGCCCTTACGTCAGCCGTAGCATCTGTTACCGCATCAGGAAGCGGAGACCCCTATACCGCTATACCACGTGTTATTGCTATGACTGCATTAATGGCGAGTACTCTTGGACAAATCGGTGTTTCATTTGGCGGAGGCGGCGGTGGAAGCAGTGGAGGAAGTTCAGCAAGTTATACTCCACCTGCTGCCTATTCCGGTACAGTTTTAGGGGATGCATCAAAGGTATCAGAGAGTACAACTAAGATTGTTGATATTCTAGGGTCTATCCACATATCCGAGTACTCACAGCTAAGAGACATTAACCGTGCCGTGACTTCGATGTCTGAAAATATTAATAGTGCTATTACTAATATTTTTAGAACTCAAGGGGGCTTTAGTGCGTCTAGTTTTGCATCACAAAACGAAAATAGTATTGTCTCAATGACAAAAAGTGTTCTTAATACTGCTATGGATTCAGCTACGAACATAGCAAATAAACTTGGAGGCCCATTAACTCAAGCTCTAGTCAATTTAATGAATAATAGTCTAGGTAAGGTAATGGGCAGTATCGCGAGCAAAGCATTCGGTAGGGGAACATCTACTAGCTTAGAATCAAATAAACTTGTAACAGGATCAAATACCGTCGATTCCTATCTAAATGGGGGATCGGCAGGGGCTTACTACTCCGGGCTAATTCATACCCATAAAGATGGTGGATGGTTTGGAAGTGACAGTGATTCCTATAGAAATTTAACTCAGGGCGTTGATGCAAGTGTTCAATCATCCATCACTGCTATTTATCGATCTCTATCCGATACCCTTATGGCAGTATCTGAAGGTGTTGGCCAAGGTACTGAAGCTAAAGCAAAAGCCTATCAATTTGGTGCTTTATCGATAGAAACACTCGGTAAAACCTCTGAACAAATCGTTACTGAGATGAACAACGCAATATCCTCAATGGGTGATCAAATGATCAGTGGGGTATTTAATGGAATCTTAACCCAGTATCAGCATCTTGGAGAGGGATTACTTGAGACAGCTGTTCGTGTTGTTGTTGAAAAAGAAGTAGTCTTACAAGATCTTGCGAATGTAAATAAATCAATAACTGGAAATGTTCTTGATATAACCCAAAGTCTTGTAGATTTAAGCGGTGGATTGACAAAGTTTTCCGATGCCAACTCTTCTTACTTTGATAATTATTTTACTGATGCTGAAAAATCAGCTGTTTATCAAAAGAACCTAGAGTCTGCCTACAAATCCATGAATATCACTATGCCGACAACGATTGCAGGATTTAGATCAACGGTTGATGCACTTGATCTTAATACTGCAAGCGGTAGAGATACCTATGTTTCATTGATGAACATCGCTGATGCTCAAAAAACCTATATGGACAGTCTCAAGGCGCTTACAAAGTTGACTGCACCAAAAGACATGATGCTCTCACGGGCAAATGATGCAACATATATTGGCGGAAAAACAGACGGTACGGTAAATGTTTTACAGCTTGATGCACTCAATAATATTCTAAGAGAATTCCAGACACAGACTAGAATACTCCAACTTTCAGGCGGAATTGCATGAAAGTTATGATCCCAGGTGCAGTTACTCTCGTATCATCAAATATAGCCGTAACCTCATATCTCGCATGGAATATTTCCAATAACTACATGATCGGGGCTATTGTCTCTTCTCCTGGCACATCCAAGGGCGAGTTTCAAGCCATGTCAGCTAATGTCGGCAAAGATCCTGAAGTGAGTGCAAATATCTATGATGTAATAAATAATCCTCTTGGTGTCTGGAAGCTCCTCGGTACTCAAAACCGATTTAAAGCATTTGACCAGTATCTCAATACTCAAGCAGTCAATACAGGCACTATCACTATGACCGTTGCGTGTTACGGAGCACATGCCCTTTACCTTGGAAATATCGATGCGATCGATGTCACGATCTCCGTCATTGACAATGATACTGCGCTAACCATTGAAGGACCGGTAACGATCGGTGTTATCACTGAGCCGACTACTCATGAAGAATACGGGTTCGGGGACTGGGTAGATGAGACACAAGGAAACATTACCTATGAGCGTACAACTTTGACCCGTAATATCTCTTTCGTTGTCATAATCAATGGTGAAGCAGGTATTGCAAAACTGGGTATTTTTATTGCAGGGATGGTTCGGTATATCGGAGACACGCAATGGGGAGTCGAATTATCATGTCTTGATTACTCGGCGATCACTACCGATTCATCAACTGGAGCAACATTCTTATCAAAGGGGAATCAAGCAAAAACACTCAATCCAAGACTAAATAGCGATACGTCTCAGATAACTGCGTATTATCGGAGCCTATCAAAATTTCAAGGACAGCCGGTTGTTTTTATCGGAGAGGCATATGAAGCTTTTAGTATGTACGGATACCTTCAAAAATTCCGTCAAACCGCTACGAATCCAACTATAACAACAATCCAAGCCGACATGGTCGGATTAATCTAAACAAGGAGATAAATAATGGCAATGAATGTAGTTTTCCCAATACCACCAACACCACCGTCGAGTACAGACAAGATAAATTTTAGAGCAAGATATGATGCTTTTTTTGCATATATACAAAATATTGGGACACTTCTAATTAGTTTTATTACACAGTTAAACAGTACTGAGACTAATATAAATGCGAAAGAAGCAAGTGCAACGTCGTCGGCTTTAGCATGTACTTCATCTGCAAACTTCCAAGGTACTTGGGTGAACAAAACTACTTCTGTAGGAGAGAGCTGGGCATTTAATGGAATAATCTATAGGGTTGTTATTGCAGGAACTACTTCGCCCATAACTACTCCTGCAAATTGGCTACCTATTACGTATAAAGAATGTGTATTAGCCACCCCAGTTGCCTCAGCCACAACCACCACTATTGGAACAGCTGCATCCGGAGATACCGTCCACATCACTGGAACAACAACAATCACATGCTGTAAGTCTGATTTTACCGACTGGTGCAAACATCGTAACAGCGGCAGGGGATACGGCAGAGTTTATTTGTGAGCATGGAGCAAACCAGTATTGGAGATGTACGGGGTATCAGCGTAAAGATGGTACAGCACTCTATACAGGGTATGCAAATATTTCAACTGTCGGAAGTCTTGGACAGCAGTCGGGTATTTTATCAGCATCCTTTACTCTTGCTCAGTCTCATGCTGGAAAAATGCAAGTATGTACTCCTGGTATTACCGTGACGCTTCCACCTATAAATACCATAGCGTCTGGCAGTTGTTTTATTCTAAAAAATGTGGGAGGTTCGCCTTATACCCCAGTGACTATCGCAGTTAATGGTAATGGTTTAGAATCTGTATCTCTTAAAATAGTTCCCAATGAAATACTGATTCTTCAATCTGATGGAGGGTCAACTTATAGACTCGTATCTCGCACAGGTAGAACGCCTATGTACGATGATAGCAATATTGCCATTACCTACAATACTGTCTATCAAGCAGCGACTGATTTAACATTGATAGCGGTTTTAGCTGGAAGTTATATGAATGGAGCACAACTTGTAGTCGGTAATACAAGTTCTCCAACTCGTGTATTGTCACAATTCGGTGATGATATTAATAGCAATACAAAAGAAGCAACTATGACTGCAGTTATACCTGCCGGTATGTATTACGCAGTTCAACCCCAAGGTGCTTGGGCATGGGAAATTACAGTGTCTATAACTGCGTACCCACATAAATAAGGAGATACGATGAAAGATAATATTTTTATTACCTATGATGAACAAAACAACGTTACTGGGGCCTTTGGGTTTGAACCTGAACCCCCTTTTATTGTAGTTCCTTCAAGCGTATGGCAGCAATTTGCTATTTATAAAAAAGAAGATCTTACGATTGAAGATGGGCAGATTAAAGTCTATGATTCTGCTTTAGCTTTAATGGAAACCGCTAAAAAAGTTCAAGAGATGCTTGCTTTTTTAACAGCCACAAATCATAAAGATTTTCCAAGATATATACCCAAAGAGGGTGAGGATATGGAAACTCTTTATACCAAACGTGAGGAAGCATTACTATTTATCAGGGAGAATAAATGAAGTACTTTGAATACATTCTAACCCTCGTTTGGCATGTGCTATCAAAGCTTATTGGATACGTTTGGTTCTTCGTAGTAGTACCATTTCGTCGCTATGCAAATAATGTAGTTTTTAACTATGTACTTGTAAATGGGATCTATCTCAAACGATTACAAGAGCGACCGATTGAAGAGCATGGGAAGCTATATGTCATATCTCCATATCATGGCACTATGTGTGGCGGATATATCGTTAAGCGAAAAGTTTCATGGCTCGAATATAAGCTAGTTTATTGGTTAATTTGGGGCTTTCTTGATGCCGATGCCAATGATGATACGTTTGATATTGGCCGAGTTAAAGAACTACGTAAAGAGTCAAAACTATACGCATTTTTATTACGAGGATGTCAGCGTAATCAATATGGAAATGCTTTTGATTTAGGGGATTGCAGAGGGGATAACTTTCACTTCTTTGCAACTTTGTTTTGGAACACACGCAATACAGCACAGAACTTTTTGTATATGCAGTTTCAAAAGAAAACACAACCTTTCTTACACACTGTTTTCGGGCATAAGTGGGGATGGGATTTGTGTGAAGATGGCACGAGCTATCAGTTAGTATATTTTAAAAAGGCGGGGAAGTAAATGAAAAAAGAGACATTAAGAGTATTGTTTGAGTTACTGATAATTGCTATTGGTATGTGGTTCTTTATTGATGGAATTTATAAGTTTGCACCAGCCCCTCTCCAATTGGTTGCGATCAAGATGATCATGGTATCAGGAGCGCTTGCTCATGCTCATATATCAGGTAAAGCAATGTTTCCAAAAGTAAATTGGTCATATGCTCACACCCCAGCTCATAGCGTGAGGATGGTCTTATATGCGATTATACCTATTGCTTACGCTTTTGGCGGTTGATCTCCTAGCTGGGGGATACATCGCAAGATGCAATCAATATACGCAAGAGGTACGACGCGCTCACTGGTCACAGTTCGGAGTTGACTACCCGTATCAGTATGGCGTTGGTCAGCTTGTCCAAGAGAGCGGATGCCGTAATATCATCTCACTTGATGGTGTAGGATCAGAAGGATTACCTCAAATTACCTATCGAGTATGGCAGCAACCTCTTAAAGCTAAAGGGGTTACTGGAATAACTGCAATAGGAGATCAGCTCAAAGCTCAGGCAATTATTATGAAGAGTTGCCATGATGGGAACCAATACAAAAAGCTTTGGATTGCATATCAGGTCTATAACGGCGGTGGACTTGTAAAAAAAGAGATTAAGCGTGCTGGCATAGTGGACTGGGAAAAAGCAAAAGCATCATGCAATCGCGGTCAATCTTGTTTTACTTATAAGGGCGTGAAAACGTGCCGAAGTAATTGCGATATCAACTATGAATATAGTCAAAACATTTTTAAATATGGAGGGAAATATGGGAGTATTATCGAGTCTAGCCAGTACCGTTATTGGTAAAGTGCTCATTTGGATCATTGTGCTTTTGTCAGGGGTAATAATTGCTCTTGGCTTTTATACGCTTACTGTGTCCGGAGAGCGCAACGTTCTCAAGCAAGAGATCAAAACAAAAAATACTGAGATTGCAGGCAAGGTTAAAGATGTAGATTTTATGAAAGCATGGATGGCGCGTGACAAACTCGATGCCATAAAGAAAGAAGCTGACTATAACCGAACAATGGCAGCGAAGCCGAAGTTTAATACTTTAATCAAGTATGTCCCTACTGGGGATAACTGTACTGATCTGAATGCAATTGCAGAAGAAGCACGTAGAAATGCTGAAGGGAACCAATTATGAAAATGCTTTATTTAATGGTCTTGACCGTGGTTTTAATCTTCTCCGGGTGCGCTGCTAAAGCAGCCCCATGTGAACCGACAACCATCACAAAAAAATGCGACGCTAAACATCCAGTTAAGCCAAAGATGAGTCCTGAAAGTGGTGATATTGTACAGTGGACAAAGGCACGATTGGAAAATTATCCGAAGCTAGAGAGTATTATTTATGACCTGGAGGCAGAGTTAGATAAGTGCTTATGAGAAGCCCCGCCACTACCCATCTGACAAGATAGTTGCGGTATCAGATTTATATCTGATATCTTATTTTAGCTGTGAAAATATGTCACAGTGCAATGGAATTTCATGCAGCATCTTAAAGCCCCGTTCGCTTGGATCGGGGGCAAATCAAAATTAGCGGACGATATTGTCGCCCAATTCCCTGAACATCGTCTCTATGTTGAAGTATTCGGCGGTGCGCTGAACGTTCTTTATCGTAAGCCTTGTACTGCCAAACAAGCCGAAGTAGTCAATGATATCAACGGAGAATTGATCAATCTTCACCGTGCTATTCGCACTAATCCTCAATCCCTATCGACGTGCCTAAATCACTTACTGATTAGCCGTGAACTCTTCGCTGATATTCTCTCCGGACGAATGAAACCACGTAATAATATCGAGCGTGCTGCTTTCTATTTTTACCTGCTCTCTCAGAGCTTTGGAGCCAAGGGTACTACGTTCGCAATGAACGCTAAGAGTAGACGTCCAAAAGATATCTACAAAGACTTCGGACAGTGGTCTAAACGGTTGAAATTTGTCACGATCGAGAACATGAGCTTTGATAAGCTGATCGCTACCTACGATAAAGAGGATGCGTTCTTTTACTGTGATCCACCATACGTATCGACTGAGAAGTATTATCAGCATACGGGTGGTTTTGGAGAGGTAGAGCATCGGAAGCTTTCAGAGCTACTTCACGGTATCAAGGGTAAGTTTTTATTGAGCTATAACGACTGTGAACTAGTCAGAGAACTATATGCTGATATGAAGATCACGTCCACCAAAGAGATCAATTATACCCTTCGAGGGGCGGGAAGTAAGAAAAGTGTTCGGGAGGTATTTATTACAAACTATTGGGGGGATTAATCCCCCCATTACTAATATACTATTGCGCTTAAATGCTTGCGAAGTCTTTCTTCAACAATATTTTTTCCACCTATAGTGTTATCATAAAATAAAGTTCTAAATCCAGATAAATCGAAAGGAAGTTTTTCACGTTTTCTATCACTCAATAAAATGGTGGCTTTGCCAACACCATGAGCATATCCAACTTCATAAAATACGTTTGGATTATCCGGGGTAATATCTGCAATAATTAATGTTGACTCATTGATTGACATGGTGATATCATCAATAATTAGACCTGATGTGTAATAATCATCTGCCCTGATTACTTCATATCCATATGATTCACAGGTAGGTTTAATCACATCTGCATAAAGTACATTATATTCATCAGTAAATTGCATTACTACAAAACATACTGGTTTTGCAGCATCTACTTTAATATTTTTTACTTTTACTTCTCCAATTCCTTGCAAAAACAATCCAATAGAAGAACGTGAAATGATATAATTCACTGAAGATACTTTCACATCATCTATATATAAGTCCAAGAGTGATCCCTTAACCACCATTTTCATTGTATGCCATTGTTCAATTGCTATACTACTTCCAAAACCACTCACAGCTTTGTATTCCCATTGCCAATTTGCAACTGTTGCAAATCCATATTTTGAACCAGCTGCATTGATACCAGCGTATAGTTCAATTGGTTGTCCTATATTCAGGCCAATCAAGCAAGCAGCATCTTTACTTTCCATATAAAATTCTAACGATATAGTTCCTTTTTCAAATTCCATATTTGATCTTATAAATGAGTAAGGTGGCTGTCCGTTTGGATAATGTTCGTTAGGAGGAAGTGGCATAGATGAAAGTGTAATGATGCCATTATCAATTTTTATATCCCCCATTATTGGTATCCAATGCCCTTCTTTCATGCTGACTCCTTATAGATAATTATGAATACAAAGTTTATCAGAAAGTTAAATGTTTTCACATATTTTTTGAGTTTTTGCACTATTTGAGTTTAAAATATAAGTTATTACTTATAATTGATGGATATTGCAGTTATTTATATTTGAATTTGAAATGATAGTAATTTGGTCACATGTGGGTTAAAAAAGGAGCGTTACTATCATTTTAAATTCAAATTACTATCATTTTTAAATCGGTTGTACAGTTTTCTTGCAATATATGGCGTAATGCAGTTATCTATAAAAAGTTAAACAAATTCGCGTATTATTTTGAAAAAGTGTTTAACTTCCTCACGTAATTCACGTATTTTTTGGGAAATTTTCGCGTATTTTTTGGGTTCTTACACGTTCAAATGCTAAACAGCGGAACGATGAAAATAACCGATATATCTCGGCTCATGGGTCACAATTCGACACAAATGCTTTTGACACGATATGCAAAATTTATTAAGTCAGAAGAGATAAAAATCGAAGAAAAATTTGATTTGTTTGGGCTCAAAACGGGCACAAATGAAAAAGAAGTTAAAGGGAAAGCCCTGAAAATAGGGTAATCTCATGGTACCAGTGGGCGGACTCGAACCGCCACATATTGCTATACCGGATTTTGAATCCGGCGTGTCTACCATTTCACCACACTGGCATGTGTTTGAAGAGATGGAATTATAGGTTGCCTTTGCTTAAAGAATCGTAAAGTACCTGCAAACTAATTTTTTTTCTTCTTTTGCCGATTTAGATGGTATGGAACTTTTATTGCTTATTAGAGTTCAATTCGTGCAAAAGGATTTTAGATGAGAGTTACATCTACATCGTATTACAATAATATTTACGGCGAAAATAATAAAATTAATCAACAACTTTTTGATGTCAACAAACAAATTTCGTCAGGACAAAAAATTCAATATGCTCACGAAGATCCTGGTGTTTTTATCGATACACTACGTCTTGACAGTGAAATAACTACACTTTCACAGATCAAGGATAGTGCGCAAAGTGCTTATAAAGTCAGCACGCAAACTGATACAACGATTGGTGATATCGTTAAAACTATCGAATCAATGAAAGTCAAATTAATCAATGCGGCCAACGGTTCCAATTCAGATACAAGCACTCAAGCCATTGCAAAAGAGTTACGCGGTTTAAAAAATAATTTACTGACTCTTGCCAATACTTCGATCGGAGGAGTATACCTTTTTTCTGGTACGGCAACTTCACAAATACCCATTGGAACAGACGGAACGTATCAGGGTAATGATAAAAATTTAAATGCATTTTTAGGTTCAGGAGTCAAACAAAAATACAATATTTCTGGAACGCAGCTATTTTTAGGTGATGAAAGTAAAATCAATCGTACTATCACAACCAATGTACCGCAACTCAGCCTATCAGAACAATTTCCTGACGTCATGAAAGACTCAAGTTTGACACGTAATTCAGGCATACCAACATATATCAGCGCATCAAGTACAATACGTGACCTGATGGGAGATACCGATACTGACACAACCAATGATGCAACACGGCTTTCTCATTTTTATATTCAAGGGACTAAAACAGACGGTACAACATTTAAAAAACAAATTTCCCTCAATACTACTGATACAGTTGATACTTTACTCCAAAACATTGCTACCCAATACGGCGCAAATCAGGTCAATGTCAGTATTAATGCTCACGGTCAAATTGAGATTCAAGACAAAAATACCGGTTCAAGCAAGCTTGATTTTCACATGGTTGGGGCTGTCGATTTTAACCCTGCTGGAACCGATACGGCAGATGTGCCTGCTAATATTGACTTACTTCAAGCGGGTACTACTAATTTTAAAGATGTTATTGCTTCCCCTATCGTTAACTCATTGTATGTTAAAGAATTTACCAAAAGTGGACTCGATTCTTTTAATGCTGCTAACAAAATTGATGGAATCGATTATGATCGTACCAATTTTACGCAAAATGGTGCACAACTAACTTCCAACATTTCACAAATCGATAAAAGTACTAATGCATATGTTTCTTCTGCTAGCAAACTTATCGATGTGGCAGGAGTCTCCAATTTGGATGGAAAACAGCTCCTGCTTACAGGATCTAATATTGCAGGAGCAGCATTTACTGCACAAATCAATCTTGCAGCAGCTGGTTCGACGTTCTCACTCGATAACGGGGTAACAAATTATGACATTTTCAACACAACCACTCCTCGAGCTGCTGTAGATGCTAATAAAATGACGTATCAACAACTATTAGATGTGGTCAATATAGCAATGAGCGGAACACTGCCCGCGAGTAATACTAGTGCTGGTTATGATACTGCAATTACTGCTGCGAACACCCTCTCTTCGACAACCCTCGATTATGCTGGAAAAATAGTATTTAAAGACAAAAGCGCACCAGTAACACAAGCTGCAATGTCGTTGTATGACGCCTCATCAGCAAATTACACTGGAGCAGCAGGAAGTGCCTTAACCTTTAATGCCAACAGTGCACTCACCATCCGCGATCCAAAAAACGACTTCTTTGCTCAAATCGAAGAAATCATTAAATCTGTTGAAGAAGGTAAAATACGATCAGATGGATCAGATAGTAAAGACCCAAGAAACGTTGGTATACAAAACGCAATACACATGATGGATGATTTAAGTGATCATGTCAGTCGTCTGCAAGCCGAATCAGGTTCTTATTCTCAAGTTTTACAAGCCTCCTCGGATCGCAGTGATTTGCTCATCGTCAATAGCAAAATGCTCCAATCCAGTATCATCGATACCGATGTAGCCGAAGCAACGTTACAAATGCAGCAATTAAGCCTCAGTTACCAAGCAATGTTGTCAAGCATATCCAAAGTTTCTAAGCTCTCACTGGTCAATTATTTATAGCAAAATGACATAAAAAAGAGTTCAGCCTCTTTTTTTTTGCTATAATCCAAGCACTTTGCAATATCTCAAGGATTTACCATTTTACGTGATACACTTTTCATCGGAAGCTTTGGCATACTTTTTTATCTAGGACTTGCTACAATCATTGGCGATTCTTCCATCATTGGTGCATGGGGTGCAAGTTTTTCAGCCAATAACATAGCACTATTTGGGTACGTGGCTTATATGTATCTCTTGTTATTTATGGTACCGCTGATGTATTTTTATAAATCCAGAAGTGACACAAAACGTCATCTTGAAATGGGAAGCATATTTTTACTTCTGTTTTTTATACTCATAATTTTTCAAGCATTAGTTGTTAACGGGTCTTATCGAGGAGCTTTTGGTGGTGCAATTGTTGACTTTTTAAGCCTTTACGTTGGAAGTTTCGGTCTTTGGATAATGTGGCTCATGATTGTCGCTGTTTCAATGATAATTATATTAGAACAATCACTCGGTGATCTGGCACGTCCTTTTAAAAATTATATGGAAAAACCACTTACTACACTCAAAAAATCACCATACAATACAACGCTTAAGACTACATACAAAACTACTGCTTCCAGTACACCTGAGGATACTTTTATCCCTCCTTATGAGTACAATGAACCTCAATTTGAGTGTGAGCCTGAAATAACATTGCCAATCCACACCCCAACATCCATGAATGTTACAGAAAAAAGTGACGATCTATTCCCAGTACAACAAGAACCGATACGAGAGAATACTCCAATTCCTGTAATAACTGAACACCCAAAAGAATCTACTATTCTCAGTATGGCAAAAAAAGTCAAAGAAAATAAACAGCACGCTGTGGTTGTCGAAGAATTGGAAGAAAATAAAATCCTCTTAGAACAAATAGACCGTGGTGTTAGTGAGAAACCTAAAAATTTCAAGCTTCCGCCTACAAGCTTTTTACAATATCCTCCCAAGAAACAAACCGTTATTGATGAGAGTGAATTAGACGATAAAATTCGTGATTTGATCGAAAAACTTGCTCATTTCAATATTGATGGTGACGTCGTTCGAACTTATGCAGGTCCTGTTGTTTCAACTTTTGAATTTAAACCCGCAGCTAACATCAAAGTCTCTAAAATTTTAGGACTTCAAGATGACCTTGCAATGGCATTAAAAGCTCAAACAATTCGTATTCAAGCCCCTATTCCAGGCAAAGATGTTGTAGGAATTGAAATACCAAACAAAACTGTTGATACTATTTATTTACGTGATATTTTTGAAAGTAAGCTCTTCCAAGAAGCTTCATCTCCACTCACGCTTGTTTTAGGTAAAGACATCGTGGGCAAACCTTTTATAACCGATCTCAAAAAACTTCCGCATCTACTCATTGCAGGAACAACTGGTAGCGGTAAGAGTGTCGGAATTAATGCCATGATTTTGAGTTTATTGTACAAAAATTCACCCGATCAGCTCAGACTTCTGATGATTGACCCGAAAATGCTTGAATTTTCTATTTATAATGATATTCCGCATCTCCTAACACCTGTTATTACTAAACCAAAAGAAGCCATTGCCGCTTTGAATAATATGGTCTATGAAATGGAACGACGTTATCAAATGATGAGCGAAACACGAACTAAAAATATTGAAAACTTCAATGAAAAGATGAAATCTGAGGGAGGAACACCGCTTCCTTACATCGTTGTTATTATTGATGAGCTTGCTGACTTGATGATGACCAGCGGTAAAGATGTTGAGTATTCCATTGCAAGGCTTGCCCAAATGGCCAGAGCAAGCGGAATCCATCTTATTGTAGCAACCCAACGCCCCAGTGTAGATGTTGTAACAGGACTTATCAAAGCCAACCTACCCTCACGGATTAGTTATAAAGTGGGACAAAAAATCGATAGTAAAATCATCCTTGACGGGATGGGTGCAGAATCTCTTCTCGGTCGAGGCGACATGCTCTTCACACCTCCGGGAATGAGTGGATTGGTACGACTCCATGCACCTTGGAGTACTGAAGCTGAAATTGAAAAAGTAGTCGATTTTCTCAAAGCGCAGCGCGAGCCTGAATACGATCGACGTTTTTTACGGGATAAAGAAGAGATTATACGTGATGGCGGAAGTGAACGAGGAGAGGGTAAGCCCCTAGATGAACTCTATGAAGAGGCTAAACATATTGTTTTGTCTGAACAAAAAACCTCTATCAGCTATTTACAACGACGTCTTCAAATTGGCTATAACCGCTCTGCAAGTCTTATCGAACAACTTGAGCAAAATGGTATCCTCTCTGCACCTAATGCAAAAGGAAATCGCGAACTTATGAATGAATAAGTCATACCATAGTGTTTCGTTATTACACACTACCATTTAAATAAGTGTTTACTTTTGTAACACTTTGAAAAAATACTTCGTCTCTTCTGCTATACTTTACTATAATTAAAATTTAGCAGGAGTTCCCATGGCATTTATGGACGAATACACAGCACACGTAGCACAGCGCACAGCGCAAGGAATCCCTCCTCTCCCCCTTACAAAAGAACAAGTAACTGATTTAGTAGAGCTTATCAAAGCAGAAAAATCTAAAAATTCTGACCTCACAGAGATGTTAGCATCACGTGTCAACCCAGGTGTCGATGATGGCGCTCACGTCAAAGCAGCATTTTTACACCAAATCGTTCAAGGTGAAGTAAAAGCATTTTTAGCTGACAACAGTGATATCAATAGCGACGATCATAAAAAAGCGGCTATTAAAATTCTTGGTAAAATGGTAGGCGGTTACAATGTTAAACCACTTATCGATGCTCTCAGCATCGACGCATTAGCTCAAGATGCGGCTAATGAGCTTAAACACACATTGCTTGTTTATGATGCATTCAACGATATTGTAGAACTTGCAAAAACAAACAGCTATGCAAAAGAAGTATTGGTAAGCTGGGCAAACGCTGAATGGTTTACAAGCAAAAAACCTCTTGAAGAAAAATTCAGTGTGGTTGTGTTCAAATTCCCAGGGGAAACCAATACCGATGACCTCTCTCCTGCCAGTGCAGCATTTACACGTTCTGATATCCCTCTTCATGCAACAACGATGCTTGCGGCAAAAATGCCAGAAGGTCTTGCAAAAATTGCTGAACTCAAAAAACTCGGAATGCAAATCGCTTACGTCGGTGATGTTGTAGGGACGGGTTCAAGCCGTAAATCTGCTGCAAACTCTGTCCAATGGCACATGGGTGATGATATTCCCGGTATCCCTAACAAACGTACCGGCGGTGTTGTTATCGGTAGTATCATCGCACCTATTTTCTTTGCAACGTGTGAAGATTCAGGCGCACTTCCAATCGAAGCCAATGTAGAGCAAATGGAAACAGGCGATGTTCTTGACATCGACACCAAAGCAGGAACCATTACCAAAAACGGTTCTGTGATTGCAACTTTTAGCCTTCGCCCAAATACCATCGAAGACGAAGTACGTGCAGGCGGACGTATCCCTCTCATCATCGGTCGTGGATTGACGGCTAAAGCACGCACTGCTCTTGGACTAGAGCCTGCTACCTTCTTCGCTTTACCTATTCAGCCAGCTGATACAGGCAAAGGCTACACCCTTGCACAAAAAATGGTCGGTAAGGCATGTGGCATGGAAGGTGTACGCCCAGGTATGTACTGCGAGCCACACACTTCTACTGTTGGAAGCCAAGATACAACCGGACCAATGACGCGTGATGAGATCAAAGAGCTATCAGCACTTGGTTTCTCAGCGGATTTCGTGTTACAGTCTTTCTGTCATACGGCAGCTTATCCGAAACCTTCTGACGTGATTTTACATGCAACGTTGCCTGCATTTATCTCTACGCGCAGCGGTGTTGCTCTTCGTCCTGCCGATGGTGTTATCCACTCATGGCTTAACCGTATGGTTTTACCAGATACCGTAGGAACAGGCGGAGACAGTCATACACGTTTCCCAATCGGTATTAGTTTCCCTGCGGGTTCTGGTCTTGTTGCATTCGCGGGCGTTACAGGGGCAATGCCTCTTGAGATGCCGGAGTCTGTTTTAGTACGTTTCAAAGGCGAAATGCAACCGGGTATTACGCTTCGTGACCTTGTTAATGCGATCCCTTATTATGCAATCAAACAAGGTCTTTTGACCGTTGAGAAAAAAGGTAAGAAAAACATTTTCAACGGACGTGTTTTAGAGATCGAAGGTCTTCCAAACATGAAAGTGGAACAAGCATTCGAACTTTCCGATGCATCGGCTGAACGTTCAGCGGCTGCGTGTTCGGTTCACCTTAACAAAGAACCGGTCATCGAATACCTAAAATCAAACGTTGCTCTTATCGAAGCGATGATTGCAGATGGATATGAAGATGCACGTACATTGCAACGCCGTGCTGACAAAATGAAAGAGTGGTTAGATGCTCCTTCATTGATGTCTGCCGATGCGGATGCAGAGTATGCAGCGATTATCGAAATTGACTTGAATGAAATTAAAGAACCGATTTTGGCATGTCCAAATGATCCAGATAATGTTAAATTATTGAGCGACGTTGCAGGAACTGAAATTAATGAAGTATTCTTGGGCAGTTGTATGACCAATATCGGTCACTATCGTGCAGCGGGTGAAGTGATGCGTGGCGAAGGTAAAATCGCCGTTGAAAAATTCTGGATCGTACCACCAACACGTATGGATGAGCAACAACTTATCAACGAAGGCTACTATGACGTATATAACGCGATAGAAGCACAGACAGAAGTTCCGGGATGTTCATTGTGCATGGGTAACCAAGCAAGCTCACGTGAAGGCTCAACGGTATTTTCAACCTCTACACGTAACTTCGACAACCGTCTTGGTAAGGGAACACAAGTCTATCTCGGCAGTGCTGAACTAGCATCTGTATGTGCCAAACTCGGACGTATTCCAACAGTAGCAGAATATCTGAGTATTGTTCCTCAAAAATTAGCAGGAAAAGAGAGTGTTGTTTACAAATATCTCAACTTTAACGAAATTAGTAACTACAAACTCGAAGCGCGTGATGTTGCTCAAGAAAAATATGGCGTGACTATTAAAGCGGTATAAAAAAATTCTTTCTATTGTCATTCCCGCGCAGGCGGGCGAAGTGCCCTTTGGGTAAATCTAGCTGGATCCCCGTGTTAAGCACGAGGATGACAACATAGATGTGCTATAATTACACATCTACATACTAAAGCAACACTATGTCCTCTTTTACATCTTTACCTCTTCATGCACCACTTCAAACTGCCCTAAAACGGTTAAATTTCAACACCATGACCCCCATCCAAGCCCAATCACTTCCTGTGATTTTAAAAGGAAGCGACGTCGTTGCGCAAGCCTCTACAGGGAGCGGTAAAACGCTAGCCTTTGCTTTAGGAATTTTACAAAATGTTAATCCAAGATACTTTGCAGCCCAAGCACTTGTTTTATGCCCGACACGTGAGCTTGCTGAACAAGTAGCAAAAGTTATCCGCTCGTGTGCCTCTGAAATCGGGAATATAAAACTACTCACCTTGTGTGGCGGTGTCCCTATGAAAGCTCAACGACATTCATTGACACATGGAGCACATATTATCGTCGGTACTCCGGGACGTGTTCTCAAACTTTTAAGTATGGATGACCTTGATCTCAAATCATGTTCTATGAGCGTTTTGGATGAAGCGGATCAAATGGTTGATATGGGATTTATCGACGACATTGAAGCTATTTTTGCCTTTTTACCCTCACCTAAACAAACACTCTTATTTTCAGCCACTTATCCAGAATCAATACGAGAACTCTCTTCTAAACTAACCAATAATCCTGTTTTCATCAAAACGCAAATCAGCGAAAAAGCTCCAGCTATTACCGAAATAGCCTACATTGTAAACGATAAGACTGCTGCACTAAACAGTGTTCTTCGTCATCACTCTATTACCAATGCTATTATTTTTTGCAATACCAAAGTAGTAGCGGCCGAATTATGCGAAACACTTAATTATGCAGGCATACACGCCTTAACTTTGCATGGTGATATGGAACAATTTGATCGTAATGAGGCTATTATTCAGTTTCGAAATGGAAGCGCACCCTTCCTCGTAGCCACGGATGTTGCCGGTCGCGGTATTGATATTGCAGAGCTTGATGCTATTATCAATTATGATGTCCCTCAGCAACTCGATCGCTACATCCACCGAATTGGTCGAACAGGTCGTGCGGGAATGGATGGGACGGCTATAACATTGGTTAGTTCTCACCAAATCGAATCATTTAAAGCACTTGATCGTAACATAGAAATTCAAGACCTTCCATCAAGCCGAAGCAATCATGATGTGTCCACATTGATGCAAACTATTTGTATTGATGCAGGAAAAAAAGATAAACTTCGCGCTGGAGATATCGTCGGTGCTTTGATACACGAAGGCGGTCTTACAAAAGAGCAAATAGGTAAGATTGATCAACAAGATCATCTAAGCTATGTGGCAATTGAACGTTCCATTGCTGCTTCAGTTCATCAAAAAATTCAAAAACGCCCCATAAAAGGGAAAGTTTTCAGGATATGGCTGTTAGACTAACAATAACTTTTTATAAGTAGGAGTAATTTTTATGGCCAATCAAGAATTAACTTTTGGAGAAGAAGAATTTATTGTCTCCAAAACGGACTTAAAAGGGAAAATTACGTATGGTAATGCCCTATTTATTAAAATATCAGGGTATGATGAAACCGAACTGATCGATCAGCCCCATAATATTCTCCGACATAGTGATATGCCAGCCGTCGTTTTTAAACTTTTATGGAAAGAGATCCAAGCGGGTAAAGAGATATTTGCCTATGTAAAAAATAAAAATAAAAATGATGACTTTTATTGGGTATTTGCCCACGTAACCCCCTCTTTTACTGCTAATCGCGCTATCTCTAATTATCATTCTGTACGTCGTAAGCCGTCCAAAAATGCAATCAATGTGATCAAACCTCTCTATGAAATGTTATTGCAAAAAGAGAAAAGCGAAGGCATTAAAGCATCTGAAGAATTGCTGCTTAAAATATTAAAAGACAAAGGGGTCTCATATGAACAATTTATCCTCTCTCTCTAAAGTACAATATGCCAATATAGTGTCCATTTTACTTTTTGTGATTGGATTAACTATCGAAACATTTTTAGATGGATGGAATTGGATTCGCATTTTAACATTACTTAATTTTGCGTTGGCATGGTATGTTTTTATCAATATTCGCCGTACACAAGAAATAATTCGTGGTGTTTCTGTCGTTATTAATGGAGCAGAAAAAGGATACCTTGAAAATCGAATTACCCATATCAGTGATTTTGGTGAATTAAAAGATCTTTGCTGGAATACCAATAATATGCTTGATCAGATTGAAGTCGTTATGCGTGAAATACAAGCCAGTGTCAATGCAGCCAGTCGTGATGAGTATCATCGTATTATCCTCATTCAAGGGCTTCATGGTGAATTCAAAGAAGCAAGTACTCATGTTAACAAAGCAATCTCTTCAATGCTGGCTAACCATACACACATTCAAAAAACAGTCTTAAGTGGAGAATTGGGTCAAATCGGTGCAGGGGTTAGCGGAGGGTTAAAAGTTATTCAAGGGGATTTGCAAAATACAATAGCAAGACTTGACAATATTACCACAATTTCACACTCCACATCTACACGATCATCTGAAACGGTCGATGAACTCGAAGCGATTATTGCACGTCTCAATCATTTGATTGAATTGGTTCAGATATCGGCTGATTCTATCCAATCACTGAATGACAAAACAGGCGAGATCACCTCTGTCGTCAATTTGATCAAAGACATTGCCGATCAAACCAATCTATTAGCTCTCAATGCTGCTATTGAAGCGGCACGGGCGGGTGAACACGGACGAGGGTTCGCCGTTGTAGCAGATGAAGTGCGTAAACTGGCTGAGCGTACCCAAAAAGCAACCGGTGAAATTGCGATTGCCGTTCAAACACTCCAACAAGAGACCACCGAAATTTACTCTAATTCTGAGTCGATGAATGCTATTGCCTCAGAGTCGAGTCAATCAATCGAATCCTTTCACTCAACACTCCAAAATTTCAATAGAGATGCCACTTCAACCTCAGAACAAGCAAAAATAATCGAAAACACTACCTTTATTACCCTCGCAAAAATTGATCATATTATGTTTAAATCCAACTCATATATTTCCATTATCAATGCCGATACTACCAAATGGAAACCCGTCGATCATCACCAATGCCGACTGGGGCAATGGTATGAGAGCGGTGCAGGAAAAGAGCGTTTTTCACATCTTTCAAACTACAAGTTAATTGATGAGCCACACAGTAAGGTTCACAAATATTCTATGGATAATTTCAAATTTATTGAAAATAGTGATAAAACAGTAGAGAATAAAAAAGAGATTATTGAAAACTTTACGGCAATGGAAGAGTCAAGTGAGAAACTATTCGTGATTATGGATGATCTTATCCGAGAGTCTGAAGCTGACCTCAATAGCCACCGAAAATAGTCTATATCTTTAGTATCATATCTGATACTAAAGATTCAATAATTATTTGTGATTCCCAACTAAAACCGTCATATCAACTAGACGACTGCTGTAACCCCACTCATTGTCATACCAGGCTAAGACTTTAACAGTATTGCCATCGACGACACTTGTCATATCAGGAACATACGTCGCACTGTATGTAGAACCGATAAAATCGCAGGAAACACGCTTATCATTGTCCACTTCGACCAGTCCTTTAAATACACCTCTACTCGCATTGTTAAATGCTTCGTGAATCTCTTCTTTGGTAACACTTCTAGAGAGGTTTGCTGTCAAATCGACCACAGATACATCGGGAGTCGGAACACGCATCGCATAGCCGTTAAGCTTCCCTTGCAAGTGAGGCATAACTTTTCCGATTGCTTTTGCAGCACCAGTAGAAGTTGGAATCATATTCAATGCAGCAGCACGAGCGCGACGAGGATCTTTTTCGTGCTTAACGTCCAATATATTTTGGTCATTCGTATAAGAATGAATTGTAGTCATCAGAGCATTTTTAATCCCAAAGGCATCATCAAGTACTTTACAAATCGGTCCTAAACAGTTGGTAGTACAGCTAGCATTAGAAATAATTGCTTCACCTTTATACTCACTCGAATTTACCCCAATCACATACATCGGAGTATCATCTTTTGCAGGTGCAGATATAACAACTTTACGTACACCATTTTTAAGATGTTTTTTACAACTCTCTTGATCTAAAAACACGCCTGTACATTCGATTACAACTTCTGCACCAACACTTCCAAAGTCAACCTTATCGGCATCACGTTCACGAAACATACGTACATTCTTTCCGCCGATAGAAATCGTATTATCATCAATGACTTTTGCGTCAATTCCACGATGAACACTGTCAAATTTTAATAAATATTCAAGCATTTCGGGCTTTGATGTAGTATTAAGCGCTACTAACTCTATATCATCGCGTTCTGCAATGATTTTAGCAACGATAATCCCGATTCGACCAGTTCCATTGATTGCTACTTTAAGTGCCATGAAGTCTCCTGAAAAATTTCAATATATAAATTATTGTAACAAAAAATGGCTAAAAGTGGGATAAGAAAAGAAGAATGCCCCGACACCGGAGGCATAAATTAGGATTAATAACTGTACGTAACTGTAACAGGAATTTGTTTAAGAGGCTCATCACTTTGAATACGAATCTCTTTGCCTTTAAATTTTGCAATATTTAAATATCCATCAATAACCTGATGTGACTTGGTTGCATAAACTGTCTCGCATCTACGAACCGTTTGATACGAGGTAGTTTGAGGTGTATTGTATTTACTTCCTACGTTTTGACCCGCCAATACACCTAAAACAGCACCACCGATGGTAGCAGCTGTTTTACCTTTACCACCACCTATTTGGTGACCTAAAACACCACCGAGCGCACCACCTGCAACTGCGCCGACAACATCACCATTTCCAGTACCGCCACTTGAAACTGCTTCTTGTATATCTCTGCACTGCTGAGTTGGGATCTCTTCACTAATGGTTGTATAAATAGGATTTGAACTACTTACTTTAATGTATTCCATTGTTGTGAATCCCTCGGCTGATAAAACAGTCGTTCCCAATATCATTGCTAAAATCAAAGTATTTTGTTTCTTCATTATCATTATTTATTCCTATTTTTGATGCATATTTAACATTATAAGGGTCAATCGTTAATCGATTGTGAATACTCAGACTTTAGGATAAAGTAGATTATTTATTCTTTCATAAATATCCAATATTTCACTCTTTTTTTCGAAAAAACTGTTTTTATTGGCAATGAGATGCGTCGTTGATTCCATAATCGTCTCAACCACTTCAAGACCGTTTTGTTTCATCGTACTGCCTGTTTCAACCACGTCAACAATCATATCGGCAAGCCCAACAAGAGGTGCAAGTTCGATCGAACCGTACAGTTTAATAATATCCGCAGCCACAGCTCGTTCTGCAAAATAGCGCTTGGTGATATTCACCATTTTCGTCGCCACTTTGATTTCACTTTTCGTAAAATCAGGTTTTTCGCCCGCGCGCATACCGATAGCAACACGGCATTTTCCTTTTTGTAAATCCAGAAGACGAATAACGTCCAATCCCTGTTCTTCAAGCGTATCAAGACCCACAACCCCTATATCAGCCGCTTGGTGATAGACATACGTGGCAACATCTTGGTTACGAACGAGCAAAAATTTAAAATGTTCCGTTTGTAAAATCAGCTTTCGATCATCAAACTTGAAACTGCTTCCGAAAATCGTCTCAAAAATTTCGAGTGTATCCTCTGCGATTCGTCCTTTTGGTAATGCAACACTTAACATTGTGAACCTTTATCTATGAGCTTTTTCATCCCTTTGAAAATCAAGGTCTCATCCACAATAACTTCCTTCAAAAATGAAGATAAGAGATGTGCATCGCCTCCCGTTACGTAAATAGGGTTTCTATAACTCTTAATTGACTGAATCAAAGGAGCTAGGAATCCTAACGTAATGGCATCAGGGGTATTTTTCGCCATTATAGTCAAATCAACCTCAAAGTTAAATGACGTTGCAAGTGCTGGCGACAATCTAGAGTATGCTTCTTGTGCTGCTCGAAGTCCAAGAGCAATAAATCCGCCTTTATAGATAGCATCTTTCATCACATCGACGGTAATCGCACTCCCCGCATCCACAATCACCCCATCCTCAATCGCTTCACACACCATAATCCGATCAAGCCCCATTGTCGGATAATATTTATCCCAATCAATGAGTGTCGCACAATTGTGCCAGTTTGGTAAATCCCCTAGCATTTTAGAAAAACTGCCATTAACACAGCAGTACCACATTTCACCCTCAAGTAATTCAGGCTGAAATTCTGTAAGTACGATTTTTCGGTACACACCGTTTTCAAAAATATCAGCCGTTGTGTTGCCTATGTCACATAAAATTATTTTTTTCATTTTAATCTCCCTATAATATCCAATGAACCCACATCAAACTTTGAAAATGCAAACCACTTTTTACCCAAATCTTTGAGACTTGCACCGATATGATAAACTTCTTTACCATCAATTATCAAAAACCTATCGTGTGAAGAATCAAACTTTTTTAGCTCTATATTCGGATATTGGGCATTATGTTTTTGTAAATCAAGTTCTAGCTGTTTGGTGATATTTTTGGTGTAAATAGTCGTTTTAACTTTTGCTTCTCTTTTGGATAGCAACGTCAAAACTGTATCATCAATATAGTTATCAATTAATACAATACTTTCATCAGCACTTTTTATCAAATCAGAGACAAAAATATACGCATCATATACTTGTCCATCGTAAAAAATTCCTTGTTTAGGTTTGATAGATTTGTCTTCGATGGCGCTAAATATTTTTTCAAATCTTTCATCGCTTTTTGACTCATAAGTGATTTGTCTTTTTTCGATTTGCTCAATCTTTGAAAATAATTCACTATTTGAAGCAATTACTTGTCGCATTTGTATAAAAGTTCTCATTATTTTCACGCTAATCTCTACCGCTATATCACTTCGTAAAACTGCACTGAGCATAGAAACGCCTTGCTCTGTAAAAACATAAGGATTTACCGTCGAATGTTTCAGACTATTCAACCGGTCACAATTTGTGACCAGTTCATTTTTTTCTATGACTGTCAGTTGAAATCTAAAATCAGAGGGAAATCTATCCTCATTTCTTTTGACTGCCTGATTAAAAACTTTTGTCTCCACTCCATAAAGCTCCGCTAAATCCCTATCCAGCACCACTTGCAATCCGCGAATGGTGTAGATTTTGTTTTTGATATTGTCGTCGATGGAGGCGGTGACTTCGTTCATCTATTATTCCTCAAATTTTGCTTCATTGTACCCTATCGCTCGAAAATGGGGGGAAATATGGCAGGATGAAAAATTTTAAAGTCCAAGCTGTTTTTTCAAATAATCTTTTCCAAGTTCTATGATTAGCGGCAAACTAAAACCACCAATTTCAACTGTTTTAGCTTTTACAATCTCCCATGTATTTTGTTGTCTGATTGTGTCTAAAAAATCTTGTCCCTCAGAAGTGACAGTAGTAATGATAAAATCTCTTGTACTATTTATATATTTTTCTTCCCTTGCTCCAATAAAGTTAGCTTCAACCAATAATCCTATATGATAGAGCAATTTTTCAATAGAAAGTGTTTCATTTTGCATGGTTCCAAATAATCTATCACTTGTAAAATTCTTACCGTATTCCATCTTATCTTCTAAGACAAGCATAATCTCACGAATTAAGTCTAAATCCCGTTTCATCCTGTTTTCCTCTTAGAAATTTTCGGTTCATCACCCTTATTATACGTAAAAAAGCAAAAGTAATGAAAAATTATGTCAATTTGAAATAAAAAGGAGAGGGATTCCGTATCAAGCACGGAATGACGGAGAAAGAGCCATCGGGTGACACTCTAAAACCGTTGCTTGCAAATTATGCTTCTGCACATGAGTATAAATCTGTGTCGTGAGCAAGGAAGCGTGTCCTAACAACTCTTGAACGACACGTAAATCAGCACCACCTAAAATAAGTCCTGTCGCATACGAATGACGGAGAGCATGAGGGGATACTCCTAGATATTTTTGGGTGATTTTAAAGGCGGAAATACGGCTTAAGGGTTCATAGCGATAGTTCATCCATAGAGAGTGTTGTTTAATGCATGGGCATGCATCTTGGTAAGCACGTAATGCTTTTAACGCCTCTTGCGCGATTGGAATGTAGCGCTCTTTTTCCCCTTTACCGTGACGGACTCGCAGCCACTCTCCCTCTATATCATCTTCTTGTACGGCTAAACACTCACTAATCCTAGTCCCCGTCGCATATAAAAAAAGGATTAATGCATAATCACGCTGTCCTAGCCAATCACTTCGGTCAATAGACTTCAATCCACGCATGATGGATTCAAACGGTAAATATTTTGGAAGCGTTTTAGGAACTTTTGAGAGTGAAAATTTGGTTGAGTTTGAGTCAAAACGCTGATTGTGGCAAAAATCTAAAAAAGAGTTAATAGCTGATAGTTTTCGGTTGAGTGTCCGTTTATTTTCAATCTTTGAAAGAGCTTTAAAAATAGAAGCACTGTCTAATCCAACAAGTGCCCCTGATGCTACCGTCTCAATCTCCGTTAAATCATAACGATATGCTTCAATGGTTTTAGGGCTAAGAGCTTTTATTATCGTGATGTATTCTAAAAAAGCCTCAACTCCTGATGACATTATTTAATTTCAATGTACCGATCGTTAAAATAAATTTTTCCATCTCCAACAAAAACAGTATCATGCTTCATATCAATATCATACACATCGCTAGAGAGCAAATTTTTACTCAAAGCAATCATGTATCCACCCTGCTCCAAAACATAAACTCTATCATTTTGGACGCTGATTCCAACAAAATGTGCAAATGGAAATTTTTTCTTCGCTTTATACTGTAATGTAGGACTAAGAGCGACGACTTCACCTTGCTTTGTCGTCAACCAAACACCATCCTCGGTATAAGCAATATCACGTACTTCGTATTTCTCACGGTTCTCTTTTTGTGAAAGAGATAATACTGTATTACCCGTGGCCGCAACCATATTATTTTCAATCACATTCAAATAGGTAATATTGTTAAAATACTCTTCCGAACCAACAATAATTGAACGCAACAACTTCTTGTCCGTTGCATTGACAATAACAATTTTTCCATCTAAACTCAAAAATACTACCAAATCTTTCAAAAAGTACGGATTGGCTATTCGAGCATCAACTGCTATGGGTGCGTTAGAACTTTCTTTAAAGGTCATTTTTTTTGTTTCTAATGAATACAATGCCATTTCATTATTTCCAAATAAAATAGCAAGGACATCACCTTGTACACTGGCAGAAGCAACGGTTCGTTTCAAATCAACAACGACATGTTCACTTACACCGTCTTCAGGAATTAATTCTAAATCATTGGTATTGTTTTGAGTAATTATCCACCCATCACTGATATTGAGCAAACGAAAGTCAGCAGGAACTTTTTGCTTTTTTTCTCCTGCTTTAGTAAGAATATTTCCATTTTTTAATATGGCACCTGATTGTGTCACTTGCGAGATAGGGGCACTTAAATGTCCAGCACTACGCCATTCACCTTTAATACTTACCGGTTTATAGACTTCTTTTTGTGCACAACCACTCAATATAAGTATACTGGCAACACTTAAACTTGCCCATAGATATTTCATTATTTCACTCCGTAATGGCTTAGCATTTGTGCTAGTGGATAAACTGCCGAATCTTCTTTGATCAATGCCAAAGAAGTATGCGCAGCTTTGCTATCACCTTGTTGAATTGATAATACTGCTAATTCAATGACGGCTAACTCATGATAAATTGAGCCTTGTTTTTTACTGTATGCATCCAAAGCCTTATCGTCTTTTGACAAAACAGCACTCTCATACGATGCAATATCAGCTACTTCAAAACTACTGGCACCTTTAAGTGTTTGAAGCGTTTTTAAATCATTGTCACGCAATGCTTTAGACAAACTGTACAATTCATACAATGGTCCACCTTGTGATGAAAGCTCTTTCAATGCATTTTGATCCATAGGATTCATCAACAAAGTATTAAGTGCTGTATTGGCACGCTCTACTTTAGCATCATGTATCATTTGATAAGCAACACTTCCACCCAGTCCCAAAAGCAATACAATAACAGATGCAATCATCGGTTTTTGATATTTCTTGACAAAACGCTCCGTTCTAACGGCACTTTCGAAAAATTTTTCTTCCGAATTTAGCTCATCTTTTAGAGCTTGCATATTTTCTTTTAGGTTCAAAAGGACTCCTATAGATATTTGACTATTTTGCTACAATAATAACTCAACTGTTGTTAAAATTCCGTAAAGCCTATTTTTTCGCTACAATATTGGAATAAAATTCTCTGTAGGTTATTAACCATGAAAATCGATGAAAAACTTTTACAACGTCTAGAAAAACTTTCCTATCTTCAAATACCAGATGAAAACCGAGCTCAAATGATTGAACAGATGTCTGAAATAGTCTCTTTTGTTGATAATCTTTCTGAATTGAATACGGATGGAATCAACCCCACTTTTTCGATGGATACGTCTGCAACACTTTTGCGTGAAGACGTTGGAATTGTTGATCGAAAAATAAATGATGATATTTTAGCGCACTCACCTCATGCACAAGAACACTTTTTTATCGTTCCTAAAATCATTGAGTAATCTGAATGATTACAATATATGGGATTAAAAACTGTGGCTCTGTCAAAAAAGCATTTCAATTTTTTAACGAGCACGCCCTAGACTATACCTTTGTTGATTTTAAAACCTCACCTGTCGATAATGACAAAATTACCCAATGGTCACAAAAAGCTTCTTTATTGCTTCTTCTAAATACCAAAGGGACCACCTACCGAACTTTAGATTTAAAATCGCTCACTCTCAACGATAGCGATAAAATAGAATGGATGGCCAAAGAAAATCGTCTTATCAAACGCCCCGTGATAGAATACAACGCAAACCTAATCGTCGGTTTTAATCCAACTCAATACGAAGGAATTTTTTTATCATGAGCCAATCACTGGATATTCACAAACTTTTAAAAAGCGTTGTCGCTTACAAATCATCTGATTTACACCTTGTTAGTCGTTCTGAACCTCAAATTCGTATTGACGGACGCCTTGTTGCCCTTAATTTGCCCGTTATGGACGGAAAACAAATTGAAGAAATGGCCTACTCGCTTTTAACCGAAAAACAAAAAAAGGTATTTGAAGAGAATAATGAACTGGACTTTTCCATCGTTATTCCTGATGTAGGTCGTTTTCGTGCCAACTACTACAAAACAATGGATGATGTTGCCTGTGCGTTTCGTATTATTCCAACTATTATCCCCTCACTCGATGATTTAAATGCCAAAAAAATCTTTAAAGAGCTAATTAAGCGTGAAAAAGGTCTGATATTGGTTACCGGTCCAACAGGTAGCGGTAAATCCACAACGCTCGCTGCTATGCTCAATGAGGTCAATCTCAATGAAGCACGTCATATTATTACCGTAGAAGATCCAGTCGAGTTTGTTCACACCAATAAAAAATCTCTTTTTTCACAACGTAATGTTGGAAGTGATACCAAAA
Source organism: Campylobacterales bacterium (assembly GCA_026390135.1). GTDB lineage: Bacteria > Campylobacterota > Campylobacteria > Campylobacterales > Sulfurimonadaceae > Sulfuricurvum. Next base: position 41,726 of record JAPLGN010000046.1, read on the forward strand.
GTTTCTCTGCCGCACTCAAGTACGCTCTTCGTCAAGATCCGGATGTTATTTTAATCGGAGAGATGCGCGATCGTGAAACTATTGCTGCCGCACTTACTGCAGCTGAAACGGGGCACTTGGTTTTTGGAACTCTTCATACCAATTCTGCTCCCAGTACCATCAACCGTATCATTGACGTCTTTAGCGGTGATGAACAACCCCAAGTTCGTGCTCAACTCTCAACATCTCTTATTGCCGTTATTTCCCAAGCTCTTCTACCAAAAATAGGAGGGGGACGTGTTGCAGCACAAGAAGTTATGATTACCAACCCAGCCGTTGCCAACTTGATACGTGAAGACAAAGTGCATCAGCTTTATTCCCAAATGCAACTCAATCAGCAAGGTACGGGAATGACCACTCAAACCCAAGAAATTGTGGAGTATTTACGTAAAAAAATGATCAGTAAAGACATCGCAATGCAATATTCCAATAAACCCGATGAACTCCAAAGGGTTATCGACTCAATGTAACAAAAAGGTGAGCATTAAATAAATATTAATTTATACAATGCCTCACATCTCCTTTAGGTAACTTCTTGGAATTTTTTCTTATAATTCCATATTATGAACAACAAACACTTATTACAGCATTATCAGCTTAAAGCAACGCCGCAAAGAATAGCAATTATTGAAGTAATCATGCACATGTGTTGTGTAAAACGTGCGGAGAACTTAAAGATATTCCCTTTGATCCAACAAGTTTACTGGAAGATACAGTAAAAAGAAGTGATTATCGTGCGGATGATGTATCGATTATGATTTCGGGCCTTTGCCCTGAATGTCAGAAAAAGTAATAATCCCGTCATCCTCGGACTTGATCCGGGGATCCATCTTAAAATAAAAGCTGGATTCCCGCCTTCGCGGGAATGACATTAAGGATGCGCTTCTCTAAGCGTATCTGCGATTAAGAAAGCGAGTTCTAACGACTGGTCGGCATTCAATCTTGGATCGCAATGCGTATGGTAACGGCTCTTGAGATTTTCAGAGGTAATCTCAAATGACCCACCAAGGCACTCAGTAACATCTTTACCGGTCATTTCCAAATGAACGCCACCTGCATACGTCCCTTCGGATTTGTGTACTTGGAAAAATTGTTTCATCTCTTTGAGAACTGCATCCACAGGACGGGTTTTATATCCATTACTGGTAATGGTATTTCCGTGCATCGGATCACAACTCCATAATACTTTTTTTCCTTCTCTCTCAATTGCACGAATCAAAGCCGGCATTCCATCCGCAACCTTGTCAGCACCCATTCGAACGATAACATTGAGGCGTCCTGCTTCATTGGTAGGATTTAAAATATCACACAAACGAATCAAGTCTTCAGGATCCATCGAAGGACCTGCCTTAACGCCGATCGGATTTTGGATACCACGCATAAATTCAACGTGTGCACCGTCAAGTTGACGTGTTCGGTCTCCAATCCAAAGCATATGCGAAGAAACATCATACCATTCTCCCGTTAGAGAATCTTGACGTGTAAATGCCTCTTCATAATTAAGCAATAATGCTTCATGTGAGGTATAAAAATCAGTTTCTCGTAGAGTTCTGGAAACTTCCGATGTAATTCCGCATGCTGCCATAAAACGCAATGAATTATCAATTTGACGTGAAATTTCATCGTATTTTTTGGTTAACTCGTTTTGCCCAACAAAACCGAGATTCCACGCATGAACTTGGTTTAAGTCCGCTAATCCGCCGGATGCAAATGCACGAAGAAGATTCAGTGTGGCTGCAGACTGATTGTACGCTTGAACCATACGATAGGGATCAGGGATACGGGCAGCAGCATTAAATTCTACACCATTGATAATATCGCCACGATAACTCGGAAGAGTCACACCATCAATCGTTTCCATATCAGCCGATCTAGGCTTAGCAAACTGTCCGCCTAAACGCCCTATTTTAACAACTGGAACGCCACCGGCAAAGGTCATTACTACGGCCATTTGCATCATAACTTTGAAAGTATCTCGAATGTTGTGCGCATGAAACTCTGAAAAACTTTCAGCACAATCTCCGCCTTGAAGTAAAAAGGCTTTCCCCTCACATACATCCGCAAGGTTTTTCTTCAAATTTCTAGCTTCACCCGCAAAAACAAGAGGTGGATAATTTTTAAGTTGTTCTTCAATCTCTTTTAACCGTACCTGATCTGGATAGGTAGGCTGCTGCGTGATTGGTTTATCTCTCCAACTCGCTCGGCTCCATGTACTCATTTAATATATATCTCCAATCTTACTAGATTGCCAAAAGGCTTATTTGTTATTTTTAAAGTAAGCAATTTTATCGTTTTATCCTAAAAAGCGACTGATTATGGTAACTGAAAGCTATATTTAGGTTTTAAAAAGTATAATTGCGTCATTTCAAAGAGAGATAATTCATCCTAAGAGAGTCAATGAAATCAACACAAGTGAACTTTTTTTTATCTCTTTTTTGCAAAGAGCTCTCCTTTCATTTAGAGACTGCTAGCGCGCGGCAAGATAAAATTGCCCCTGACGAATTGGCAGAAATCATTTCTTTAGCAACAAAAGAAGTTCTTGAGCACTATTTAAATGGCGAACTTGATATGCATGAATATGCCGCTGACACGGAAAATGAATATAAAGACATCGCATTGTTGAGCATTGATTCTTATATCCAATCAAACCAAACATTTGAAAAAATAACTGATGATCATGCAAATATTTTAAAAGAGCATAAAAATCCAAATTTTATTGATTTCAATAATATAAGTGAAAAATTTGTAGATATTCAATCACACATGAGCCACGAAGTTAAACGTGCTAATAAAATTATTCAAGACTTGCACGAACAAGTTAAAACACTTGAAGTCACAACAACACTTGATCCTCTTACAAAAACATTTAATCGATATGCACTCCAAAACAATCTTACTGAACTTCTAACAAAGCATCGTCAGATAGAAGAACTTTTTATTCTGATGATCGATATTGACAACTTTAAAACTATTAATGATCTTCATGGACATATTGCAGGCGATAAAGTTCTCATCTTTATTGCTAAATTGCTCAAAAAAACCCTTAGAGACGGTGATAAAGTGTACCGATTTGGTGGAGAAGAGTTTGTCATCATCCTCAACCGAACCGATTTAGAAGGGGCGCAATTGGTATCTAACCGCATTTTAAATCTTTGCCGCCAGAATAAACCGGTTTTTCACAATGAACAAATCACAGTTACCTTAAGTGTAGGACTGACTCAAACACGAAATAAAGACACAATGGATGACGTAATTCATCGCGCAGATACGGCACTGTATCGTGCAAAAAACAATGGAAAAGACAGAATGGAGATAGAATTATAATGGACTTAAATTATTTTGATGTGGCAGTTGGATCAATCGTATTATTGCTAGGGTTAAAAGGACTTTTGAATGGTTTTTCAAAAGAACTTTTTGGACTAATCGGAATTGTAGGCGGACTCTTTGTTGCTTCTCATATCGGTGGGGCCATTGGGAATTTTTTAAATAATCTACTCTTTAACTTCGAAACAACAACTGCCATCAACCTTATAGGTTTTGTTTTTAGTGTTGGTATTTTTTGGCTTCTTATGGTGGCATTGGGTGCTGGCTTTAAGCGCCTTAGTTCCCTTAGCGGACTGGGAAGTTTAGACCGAGCGTTAGGCTTTGTGGTGGGAGCAAGTAAATTCTTTTTTATCCTTTCTGTCATAATTTATGCTCTTTTTAGTGTCACTGCTATCCGTGAAAATTTTGGTGAAAAAATGAAAAGCAGTATCTTCTTTGAACCTATGTTTGCTACTGGTAATTTTATTTTACATATTGAAACAAAGGACGTCACAAGCCTCCTCGATTCCAATGACAGTGATAAGAATATTTCCCATTCTTCATCCGATAAAAAGGAGAAATAATCGCATGGGCTCTTTAACTAATTTTACAGAACGCACTGTTGAATATGCGAAATTCTTAAACGATTTCAAACAACTTCTCAAAGAGAACAGTTTGAAATTTACCATACAGCGTGAAGTAATTTTAGAGATGTTATACAACTCTGACGAGCATCTCACACCTGAAGGATTGCATCATCTCATCCAAGAAAAACACCCTGATTTAAACACCGGGATTGCAACTGTTTATCGTACCCTCTCGCTTCTTGAAGATTCCGAGATGGTAACATCCCTCTCATTTGGGGCACAAGGCAAAAAATACGAGCTGGGTGCGAAGGATCATCATGATCACATAATCTGTACAAAATGTGGCAGTATTAGTGAATTCGTCGATGAAGAAATTGAGTCTAGACAGAAAAAAATTGCCGAAGAGCTTGGCTTTATAATGCAAGAACACTCAATGCAAATTTATGGCATTTGCAAATCATGCCAAACTAAAAAATAAAGGGAATTTATTGTGACATTCGATAATCAATATGTAGTTCAACGAATTGAAAAAGCCAACCAATTGAGAGAGGCAGGAATCGATCCCTACGCAAACAACTCTGCACGGAATACTACCATTGAGAAATTCAATAACGTTAACTCAGATCTTTTTCAAAAAGAAGATAAACGGGATGAACATCGTCACTATACCGTTGCAGGGCGTATTAAACTCTATCGCTTGATGGGAAAAGCGAGCTTTGTTAAAATTGAAGATGAGAGCGGAATGCTCCAAATTTACGTTGCGCGTGATAATCTTCCTGAGAATTTTTACAATGACATCTTTAAAAAACTCATTGAAGTCGGTGATATTATCGAAGTAAGCGGTTATCCGTTTGTTACCCAGCAAGGTGAACTTTCACTTCATGTCGATACCTTAAAAATTCTTACCAAAGCCATTTCACCGCTCCCTGAAAAATTCCACGGAATTACCGATAAAGAGATGCGCTACCGCCAACGCTATCTTGATCTCATTATGAATTCTGAAGTACGAAAAACCTTTCATATTCGTTCACGTGTCATCAGCTTAACACGCCGTTTCTTTGAAGACAAAGGCTTCTTAGAAGTTGAAACACCAATGATGCACCCTATTGCAGGTGGAGCAAATGCCAAACCGTTCGTTACCCATCATAATGCATTAGGTGTTGACCGTTTTTTACGAATTGCCCCGGAACTTTATCTCAAGCGTCTCATCGTCGGCGGATTTGAAGCGGTATTTGAAATCAATCGCAATTTTCGTAATGAAGGAATGGATGCAACCCATAACCCTGAGTTTACCTCTATCGAATTTTATTGGGCGTATAAAACCTACAAAGATTTGATTGTCATTACCAAAGAGTATTTTGATTATCTTTTCGATCACTTGAATCTTCCTAAACGTCTTCCGTATGGTGATTTTGAGATTGATTTCGACCAATTTACTGAGATCGAACTTATCAAAAGTCTGAGCGTTATCGGCGGCGTTCCTGAGAATATCGTTAATGATAAAGAAGCTATTTTAGAGTTTTTACGTTCTCAGAAACTTGAGGCAAAAGCAACCCTCAACTTAGGTCAGCTTCAAGGCGAACTTTTTGATGAATTTGTTGAGTCCAAGTTGATTAACCCAACATTTATCACCCATTATCCGGTTGAGATTTCTCCGCTTGCTCGTCGTAATGATGAGCGCCCAGAACTTACCGACCGTTTTGAACTCTTCATCGCAGGTCGCGAAATTGCCAATGCCTTTAGTGAGCTTAATGATCCGATCGATCAGCTAGAGCGTTTCAACGGGCAAATGGCTGCCAAAGAGTGTGGCGATGATGAAGCCCACGAGATGGATGAAGATTTCGTCACTGCCCTATCCTATGGAATGGCCCCAACAGCAGGTCAGGGAATCGGAATCGATCGCCTTGTCATGATGCTTACCAATCAACACTCAATTCGGGATGTTTTACTCTTCCCAGCTATGAAACCACAAAATAACAATCTTAACAACGGAGAACACAATGAGCTTTCTTAAAGAATTCGATAACGAAATTTACGCCCTATGTGAGCAAGAGCTCGAACGCGAAACGGATCATTTAGAGATGATCGCTTCAGAAAACTTCACCCTCCCCGCCGTCATGGAAGCGATGGGAAGTATATTTACAAACAAATATGCCGAAGGATACCCTGGAAAACGATACTACGGCGGATGTGAATACGCGGATGGTGTTGAGCAACTGGCAATTGACCGCGCATGTAAACTTTTTGGATGTAACTATGCAAACGTACAACCCCACTCAGGTTCATCTGCAAATGGTGCAGTATATGCTGCATTATTGCAAGCGGGAGATAAATTATTAGGGATGGATCTTAGCCACGGTGGGCACTTAACCCATGGTTCAAAAGTCAGTTTTTCCGGTAAAAACTATCACAGTTTTTCATATGGTGTAGAACTTGATGGATGCATTAATTATGAGCGTGTCTTGGATATCGCCAAAATTGTACAGCCTAAAATTATTGTGTGTGGTGCTTCAGCGTATGCACGTGAAATCGATTTTGCTAAGTTTCGCGAAATCGCTGATGCGGTTGGAGCAATTTTGTTTGCCGACATCGCGCACATTGCAGGTCTCGTGTGTGCTGGAGAGCACCCAAGCCCGTTCCCTCATGCACATATTGTGACAACCACCACTCACAAAACCCTTGCCGGTCCTCGCGGCGGTATGATTATGACCAATGATGAAGAGATTGCCAAAAAAATAAATTCTGCTATCTTCCCAGCTCTTCAAGGCGGACCATTGGTTCACGTTATTGCAGCCAAAGCAGTTGGATTTAAATACAACCTCTCACCTGAGTGGAAAGTCTACGCAAAACAAGTCAAAGCTAATGCAAAAGTTCTCGCTGAAGTATTAATTAAACGCGGATATGACATTGTCAGCGGTGGAACCGACAATCATCTTATCTTGGTCTCTTTCTTGAATAAATCATTTAGCGGTAAAGAAGCCGATGCAGCTCTTGGACGTGCGGGAATTACCGTCAATAAAAATACCGTTCCGGGAGAAACACGTTCACCGTTTATCACTTCAGGTATCCGTATCGGAAGCCCTGCCCTTACATCACGCGGGATGAAAGAAAAAGAGTTTGAAATTATTGCGAATAAAATTGCCGATGTTTTGGATGATATTGAGAATACAACTGCCCAAGAAGCTATAAAAGAAGAGTTAAAAGCACTTGCACGCGGATTTATTATCTATACACAATCTACCTATTAAAAACTATCGCTCCTGTTGGGGCAAAAATAGAGATGCGATACAAGGAGTTTAAATTATGACATCAATGGATATAAAACTTATCAAAATGATCTCGGATCATTATTGGCTTAAACACGATACTATGGTTGATAAGATCGAGTTTAAAGGGCGTACTTTTTACAATAAATACGAAAAAATATCTAAACCTATAACTCAAGCACTCATTGATCAACATCATAAAAAACAGATTACTATTGCTCATTCTCTTATCAATCAATTTGGTAAAGTAGAAAATATTGTTATTGATTATAACGGTACGGATACTCAACGCTTCTATCATAAGGCACAATTATTGCTTAGAGAAGAAGGATATATTAATTTTACCGCTTTTGAGACAAAAACACCGGGACATTTGCATGTGTATATCCACAAAGGGCATACAACGTTGCAAGAAGCGATTCAATTGGGTAAGATGCTTTCATTAAAACTTGCTGCCAAGCAGCCAAAACAGTGGCGAATGTTCCCAGCGGATGATTTACCACCAGAGTATAACATTCTTAATCTGCCCTACGAAGTCTACTCGAAAGAACGTGGTGCTGCGTGGTCAAAGCACCTATAATGAACGCCCATTGGAGTAAAAACCCAACAGGCTGCGCTAACGCTGAGTTTCACCCTAAGGGTACTTTGTCTTCAGCAGAAAGCCCACGCATAGTAAACCATGCTTTAAAACATACATTAGGAGACTAAAATGGAAGAAAAAAACGAACTTAACGACATTATTCTAAATAAAAGCGGCTCAAGTACAGGAAGTAAAAAGCTGTTACTGGCCATTGCTACTTTGACGCTTATTCTTATCATTGTATTAGTCATTATGAACTCACTTAAAAATGATGTAGTTCAAAAGGCTCCTCAAGCCATTCTTCCACCTGAGCCCAGTGCGCCAACAGAAATCATTAATGATCCATTATTTGAACCTGTAGAAGTGATTCAAGAAGGTAATGAAAGTGCAAAAACTCAAACATTAGATCAAGTTGCACAGAAAATTAAAGAAGAATCACTGCAAAACGCACCATCCAGTCAACCTACAGTTGTTCAAGCTGCACCGGCTGTAATAACACCTGTAAAAACTACTCCTGAAGCAAAATCTGTTACACAAAAAACAGTTGCTCAGCCAACTATTGCAAAAGCTCAAAAAGTTGAAGCAAAAACAATACAAGCAGCACCGGTGAAACAAGAACCTAAAAAAGTGGTTCAACCAAAAATAGTTCCGAAAGCCGCTCCCGTTGTAAAAGCTCCGGCAACAATCGTTCCTGCACCCAAAACACCTGAGCCAAAAGCTGAAGTAAAAACTGTACCGGCAGTTACGAATACCGGTACTGTCTATTTTATCCAAGTCGGTTCATTTGCTAAAGAGCCAAGTAAGGTTCTAATAGACCGTTTGAATGCCAGTGGACTGAAATATACTACTCAAAAAACAGGTGAAACTACCAAAGTTTTAGTGGGACCGTTCCAAGGGGAAAAAGCTGTACAGGATGCGATGAGTAATATTCATCAAAATATCGAAGCCAAAGCGTTCAAGATAAAGGGATAATGTGATCCACTCTCACCGTTTCTCTCTAGACCAATTTGCTCCTATCGCGGTCTACGAAAAGTTAAAAGGGCTTTTTGCAGGTGAGCTTTCTTTTCTCCTCGAAAGTGCAGGCAATAGTAATGGAAACTATACGATTATCGCACTGGGTGCACGTGAACGTCTACGCTATACGGATGGGCTAACTCACTACACCAATGCCAACAATGAGAGTATCATCTCTCACGAGTCTCCTTTTGAATTTTTAAAACGCTATTACAGTGCTATTGACTATGGTTTTTATCGCTCGAAAGCCAAAGAACTTGATATTGGTTATATTGATGGATTTATCGGTTATATTGGCTACGATATGGTTCAAGTTTTTGAGCCCACTCTAAAAGAATCTATGTCTACTCTTGAAGATCAGACTCATATTCCTGATATGGATTTAATTTTACCAAAGTTGGTGGCGGTTGTCTCTCATAAATACTCTACCATTACCCTTATCAGTGCCCTATCAGAGTTTCAAGACCAATTTTTAACTCTTGAGCGTACCCTAAAATCACTCTACCACTATACTCCCCTCATACCCATTAAAAATGATACTGGTGGGGATTTTATTCATACGAAATCACACTTTTTTGAAATGATTGATGCCTCAAAAGAGATGATTCGAAGCGGTGATGTTTTCCAAATTTTAATGACCAATCGTTATATCCGTAATGCCACCGTTGATCCCTACAGCTTTTACCGTGTTTTACGGATTAAAAACCCTTCTCCCTATATGTATTTGATGGAGTACGGTGATTTTAGCATTGTTGGAAGTTCTCCTGAAGTTATGGTACGTCTGAGTGATGGGGACATATTATTACGCCCAATCGCCGGAACACGCAAACGCGGTGGAAGCAAGCAGCGTGATGCCGAATTGGAAGATGAGCTTTTGTCCGATCCTAAAGAATTAGCAGAGCATTTGATGCTTATTGATTTGGGGCGAAATGATGTCGGACGTGTGGCAAGCACAGGAACGGTACGGGTTGAAGAGATGATGCACGTGGAGCGTTATTCCCATGTCATGCATATCGTATCCGATGTTCACGCAACACTTCGTGACGATAAAGACATGTTCGATCTCTTAGCCGCTACCTTTACTGCCGGAACTATGACGGGTGCTCCTAAAATTCGCTCCATGGAACTCATTGCACAGCTCGAAGGTGTCAAAAGAGGTTTTTACAGTGGAACCATCGGCTATTTTGGTTTTGATGGCAATATGGACAGCGCCATTACGATTCGTACCGCACTTATCAAAGAAAATCAGATTATTCTCCAAGCAGGAGCCGGTATCGTTGCCGACTCTGTCCATGAACTTGAATATCTCGAAGTAACAAATAAACTAGGTGCCCTGACAAGTACCCTCGAAGATTTGATCGATCCTACGTGATGAATATTTTTACTATCTTTGGTGATCCGGTAGCTCATTCCCGTTCACCGCTTATGCACAACACGGTTTTTAAAGCACTAGAAATAGATGCTTGCTATACCCGCACCCAGCTGAGTGATGGCGCAAAACTGCGTGATGTTTTTTTTGCCAAGGCTCTCAGTGGAGCGAATGTTACCGTCCCCCACAAAGAAACTGCATACACCCAATGCGATGAAGTTCGCGGTATTGCCCAAGAAATCGGTACGGTTAATACTCTTATCCTAGAAAATGATCGATTGATTGGTTACAACACCGATGCCGATGGTTTTATTGCAGCGATCCAATCCTTTGGACAACTCTCTACCGCATTGATTATCGGAGCTGGAGGGACAGCAAAAGCACTTGCCATTGCACTACAGCACCACGCAATCACCCCTACCATCCTTAATCGCTCCTCAGGACGGCTGGAGTATTTTAAAGAAAAAGGTTTTGAAGCCTACGATTGGGAGACATTCACGCCCCGTTCATTTGATCTTATTATCAATACAACCTCTGCAGGACTTACCGACAACCATCTACCCATTCCCATAGAACTTCTCACCGCATTACTCGCAACGTCTAAAGGAGCTATCGACGTGATTTACGGTAAAGAAACTCCCTTTTTGGCCGAAGTCAAAAAAGTGAAGCTCCCCTATAAAGATGGCTCTGATATGTTGTTGGAACAAGGGGTGATTGCGAATGCTCTTTTTTTAAAGAGTACTGTTTCAGCCCAGCAGATTCGACCTATCATGAAACGAAGCTTTTTGTATTAACGCGTTATAATAACGCATCTTAATCAAAAGGCTCACAATGTGCCGTTTCAATCAAATCAACAATGATGAAAAAATCCTTCTTCACGATCAACTATTAGCTTATGCTGCAGCGGTCGGCGGAAAAAACTCTTTTTTAAAACTTATAGAAACCATCAAAAAAACAACTCCTAATCCGCTACTTTCAAAAACATCTCTCCTGCGATTTCCAAAAGGGATTATCAAATGGAATAAAAGCATCCACCGCGACAATCTTACACTTTTAAGCATACAAATGAAGAACCGAAGTGAAGAGAATCAAAATCTTATGGCTCCAAAGGAGCATAGAACCTACAAAGACGTCACCAATATGCTTCGAGCACTGGGAACATTGACATTTACCATTATTATGAACACTGAAGCAGATGGAAAAGGGTTCGAAATTAAAGCCTTTGATATGCCTGACGGAGAAACGACGATTATGAATCCTTTCTTTGAAATTATTTTTTTCTGTCCTGTAAATACAACAAAAAAACTACTCAATTTTGAAGAAAAAGAAAGCGCTGATAGCGCTGACAGCATCGAAGAAGACTAAACAACAATGAAGATTGACGGACGTTTTTGGCTCACTAAAGAGGGTCAAAGCTTTTTAGGTGCAGGGCGGATAGAACTGTTGGAGCGAATCGATCAAACCGGTTCCATCAACGCTGCTGCCAAAGAAATGAAAATGAGCTACAAAGCGGCATGGGAGCGAATCAACGGGATGAATCTCTTAGCCGACCAACCGTTGATCGATCGCCTCACAGGTGGTAAGGGTGGCGGAGGGACAAAACTCACCCCCTATGCCCGTGAACTAATCGCTACATTTCATCGATTTAACGAACTTCACCGTCAGTTCATCGACCGTTTCTCTGAAGCTGGAAATGATCCTGAACGCCTTGCCCGAATCCTCAGCCGTACGTTTCTTACCACCAGTGCACGCAATCAGATCCCCTCAACATTACAAACCATCGAAACAAACGGCCTCCACTCTACCCTCACCCTTGCCCTTAGCGGTTCAGATGTGCTACGTTCCACCATCACTGCTAAATCCGTTGACAATATGGGGTTGGCTATCGGATGTGACACCTACGCAATCATCAAATCAAGCGATATTAATATCGTCTCAACACCACCTTCTTCCGATACCGCTGATAATATCCTCTCAGGCACTGTGGAAACCTTAGAAAGCTCAGGGGATAATATTGAAATTGGCCTCCGCCTAGATGGAAACACACTCCTCATCGCCCTCGAAAAACAAGATGCACTACAAAAGTTAAAAGTAGGTATGACCGCTTACGCAATTATTTCACCGTTGCATATAATTATCGGGCTGTAAAAAATCCCATCATAGCCGTGATAATGGAAATTCAATTTGATGCCAAATTTCAAGAGTATGACAAATAACAAAAATTAAGACATTTTTTTCTATAATACGTTATATCTTACAAAACATAACGTAATTGTCGCATTTTTAAATGAATGCTTTTTGCATTGTTGTGTTTGTAATTATCGTTATATCAAAATAAACATAAAGGATTCTACATGAACCCGTTAAAACTCATACTCACCTCTCTCACTTTCGCTACTGCTCTCACAGCACAAACGATTACTGTTGCCGCTGCGGCCAATATGAAATATGCGGTCACTGACATCGCGCAAGCATTTACCAAAGAATCAGGAATCGATGTAAAAATCATTACGGGAGCTTCTGGAAAACTAACACAGCAAATCATGAGTGGTGCTCCATACGATGCGTTTTTATCAGCAGATGTTGAGTTTCCAGCGAAACTTGCAAGCGGTGGATTTACAACTACACCTTCTCAAGTGTATGCGTTTGGAACACTTATCCTTTGGAGTGATACGGGAGTTGATTTATCCAAAGGGGTAGCTATTGTAGCGGATCCATCGGTTAAAAAAATCGCCGTTGCTAATCCTAAAACAGCACCATATGGTATCGAAGCAATGAACGCGATGAAGTTTTACAAAGTGGGCAATGCCATTGAAGGCAAACTGATTATTGCCGAATCCATCTCTCAAGTTGGAGCGTACGTCACTACCAAAGCGGTAGATGTTGGTTTCATGGCGAAATCAATCGTCCTCTCCCCTGAAATGAAAAATGTCGGTAAATGGGTCGAAGTTGATCCAAAATCGTACAATACAATTGATCAGGCGATGGTAGGACTCAAAAATGGCTCACCTGAAAACCAAATCGCCGCTAAAAAATTTATCCGTTTTATGTCATCGGCTAAAGCACTCGAAATCTTAAAAGCAAGCGGTTATGGCTTGCCTGTTAAAAAATAAGGATATTTTATGACAAAACTTAGCATTGCAACAGCACTACTTTTAGGGACGGCAGTTTTCGCTACTGCTGCAGATGATTTAGCGTCAGCTTTTAAAGAGGGGAAACTTGATGGTCGTATCCGCATGCAGTATTTTAATACTGACTGGGTAGATAATGATGGATGGGCGATACCCAATAAACCTAACCTTGACAGTGAAGGGATGGCAATCGGTGGAAGTTTAATCTATAAAACTGCCCCGTTATATGGTATCAGTGCCGGCGCAGGGTTTTATGTGACTCACAGTACAGGGATTGCGACCGATGATACAAACGGTATAACAAAAGGGTATGCTAAAAATACCACTGCGTCCGATCTATTTGCTCGCGGACCGGGAGCGGCTACCAATTTTGGAAGTGGCTATGCGATACTCGCTGAATCGTATCTGCAATACGATATTGAGAATACAAAAATCAAAGGTGGTCGATTTTTAATGGCCAATCCATGGATCACTCCAAATGATACCAAGATGATCCCTATCGCAGTTGAAGGAGCTCAAGCTATTTCCAATGATCTCCCCAACACCACCATCCAAGTTGATTATGCGGATAAGATCAAAGAACGGGGGATGACCTATTTCGGTTCTATGGCAGATACAGGAGACACTCCCGATGCGATCAAAAACTACTACCGTACTCACTACACGACTTCAGGAATTACTACTCCAGCAGGTTCTGTTGCAGATCAAGCTAAATTTGGTCAAGACGATGCACCAGCAGTTGTTATATTAGGAGCTAAAAACAAATCAATTGACTCTCTTGAAATCCAAGCATGGGGAATGCATTGGGCTGACATTATCGATCAGGGGATGTTGGAAGCCAACTATGCCATTGAAGCAGGAGATGCCATCATCACTTTTGGTGCTCGCTATATGCAGCAATTCGATAAAGGAGCAGGTGCCATTATCACACCACATGATGGATTATCTCCATACGCAACAGGTGCGGTGACAGCAACATCACCTGCTGGTGCAGTATCAAAAGTACAGCTTAAAGGGGATAATGACAACAGTGTCAATACCTATATGTATGCATTCCGTGCTGTTACGAACTATGGACCTGCAAAACTACTCCTCGCTTATTCACACACCGATGATGGTGGAGACTTGATCGCCCCATGGCGTGCATTTCCAACCTATGACTACACTCGTTCTATGACAATTACCGATTGGAATGCTAATACAAAAGCTTACAAAGCACAGTTTGATTACGACTTCAACGCGCTTGCATCAGGGCTTAGTGCTTTTATCAGCTATAGCTACTACAACCGTGATCCATCCAAAGTGGGTTATCAAGGGGCAACCGATCGTTATTACAACAATGGTGATACCCGTCAATGGAATATCGATGCTATGTACAAAGTTCCAAGCATCAAAGGTTTAGATTTTAAAGCACGTTACATGATCCAAAATAATGAAATACTATCAAAAGCTTCAAGCGTTGCGATGGGAAATACCGGCACTGAATCCGAAGGATACGGAAACGACACCTCGAATCGTGAATTACGTCTCGAAGCAAACTACCGTTTCTAATAAAAATAAGTATAAAGCTGGATTCCCGCCTTCGCGGGAATGACGAAAACAACATATAGAACATGAGACGAGGCGACAGGAGCGTTTGTCTGCGGTTATTCAAATGCCTGTCGTCTCCCCTGATGTTCTATCTATTTTATAAGTTAAAGGATAAAAAATGACATTTTTAACAACCTCTGACGGTAAACCAGTTTCGCAGTTTAATGCCTGTGGTACAAAACCGTTTCAGCCTGCAAGCAATACACCGCATACGGCAGAAGCAAAAATAGATTTTGTTTACCCTGAAGTGCCGTTTCCCTCTATACTCCTCTACGAGACTTGGGGAAAAGAGAACATTCGCGCTATGGTTCGTTATCACCACGGATTACTGCGTAAAAGTACAATCGGAGATTTGTTTCCTGCTGATGATACAATGTTTGCCTTTGCTACTGAAAAAACAGCCGATTTTTTCGTAGAAGCATTGGGCGGTGAAAAAGCGTATACTCCCGTTCACGGTCATCCTGCTTTGCGAATGCGTCATTTTCATATTACTATCGATGAAAAAGGGCGTGAGATTTGGCTGATGATGTACAAAAAAACGATCAATGATTTAGCAATGCCCGCAGAGTGTATCGAAGAGTTTTGGAACTGGATTGAACCTCTCTCGGTTCGGATGATAAACCGTCGTACCACCGTAGCACCGGTCGAGCGTCACTCGTATTCGTCTATCTGGGTAAAACAATGCTTTTTTTAAATTCTGTCGTTATATCAAATAAGATACAATATAACGATTCCTTATTAAAAGTAAAATCATTTGCTGCCTCCGTGGCTCTTCATGCAACACTTTTGATAGCTACCCTTTATTTTGCTTCACAGCATCCTATCTTGCTTCCCAAAGAGGAACCGATTATGATCTCTTTGGCTGATTATGCACCTACATTGGAAATTTATCCTGATCAACCTCAAGCATCATCCTCTAAAAGTGTTCCTGTTATGCACAGTATGCTTCCTAAAAAATTAGCTGATTCAACATCTCAAAAGAGTCCGTCTTCCACTCCTCCTGTGGCGGATTCTTCTGAGGTGTTAGCACCCCAATCATCTCCAGTGCTTCCCAGTGTTGCTCCATCTGATCTCACACAAAAGTTTGCTGATTTGCTTCATTCAAATCAGCAAACTCTGATCATTGATTCTCCTAAAATCACTCCTGCTGCATTAGCGAACGAATTACCAAAATCGAACGTTTCTCAAGAAGAGATCAATGGAGCAACACTGGGACGCATTCGAGCCATGATTGAAAATTCACTGACGTATCCTGCCATCGCCCGAAAACTTCGGTTAGAAGGTGTGGTAACCGTTTCCTTTTTACTCAGACCTAATGGTTTGGTCGAAAAGGCTGAAATTCTCAGTTCCAGTGGCAGTGTACTTTTGGACGCTAAAGCAATTCAAACTGTCCTAGCGTTGAGCGGCGATTATCCAGCGCTTCCCAAAGCCGCATATTTGAAAATACCCATCGCGTTTTCACTCAAAAAATCTTAAGGAGATTTCCATGACAACACTTATACGTTTGCTGCTCTTACTGTTGATCAGCTTCACACTGCACGCTAAAAGCATGAATGATATGGACGGTCATTCCGTTACTCTTCCCGATCAAACCGATCGCGTATTTGGCTCATCCCCACCGATGAACTATCTCCTCTATACTCTCAATCCGGATAAAATGATCGGGCTCAATTTCAAAGCCAAAAATCCAAACAACAGTGCGGATGAGCAGTTTTTGAGTAAAAAGTTTCTCTCTCTACCTGTGATTGGCTCCTTTCACGGTGGGGGACAAAATATCAATCTTGAAACTCTGATGGCCTACAAACCGCAACTGGTTCTCGTGTGGCAAGATGATATGTTGGTTCAAACGGTTGCTCATGAAATTGAAAAAACCAATATCCCTACTTTTATGATTCCCTTTAGAGAAGTTAAGGATATGCCACGCGCTTTTTGTCTCGCAGGAGATGCCATAGGCGAAAATAAACGTGGCAAAACGCTAGCACTGTATTCTCAAAAAATCATCAACGAAGTGCACAAAAGCATCTCGAAAGTTAAGCCTGTCAATTATTACTATGCTGAAGGGTTAGATGGTCTTTCTACTGAATGTGATAAATCGTTTCATGTTGAAGCACTCAATTTTGCTGGCGGTAACAATGTCCATAAATGTCAGCAAAGCGGAATTTTAGGGTTAGAAAAAATCAGTTTCGAAACGCTCCTCACCTATAACCCTGATGTCATCATCGTCCAAAACCGCTCCGTCTATGAGGATCTAGTTAGCGATCCGATGTGGCAAAATCTCCGTGCAGTTAAAACAGGACGCATCCACCTCGTTCCTGTACAGCCGTTCAACTGGATCGACCGACCTCCGTCATTTATGCGCGTTATAGGAATCCAATGGTTAGTACACCTCTTCCATCCTAAAGAGTATAAAGTAGATTTAACCAAACGAACCAAAGAGTTTTATGACCTCTTTTTACATGTCAAACTAAACGATGAACAAACCAAAAATCTATTAGGAGTTCAAAAATGAAACTTTCACCTCTCATCCTCTCGATTGCAGCGTGCGCAGTTCTTGCAGCCAATCCCGTCAATATCGAGCGCATTGTCGTTACCGATACTGCCAGTGACAACGATCAGCTTATTGCCGATAACAATCAAACGTCAGGCAAACAAACGTTTACAACCAAAAGTATCGCAACCCTTAGCACTCAGGCAAACATGAACCCCTATACGGTCATCGCGTTTTCTCCCTCAGTCAATTTCACCCCAGTCGATCAGGCAGGCTCAAACGAGCCCTCGTATCACGATCCTATCCGTATCCGTGGAAAATCGCAAAGCGGTCCGGGAGGAGTGTTTATGATCGATGGAATGCCGATTTCCAGTAATCCAGGTGGCGGAAAAGAGATGCTCGATATGGAGAATGTCTCCTCCATCGATTTACACAAAGGGTATCTCCCTGTGGATAAAAATCTGGGCTTCTCCAGCCTCATCGGTAAAGTAGATATGAATGTCCTTTCCGCTCGTGCCAAAGCGGGTGCTGAAGTCTCGCAAAGCTTCGGAAGCGATGACTTTATGCGGTCGTTTGTCCGTTTTGACAGTGGTAAAATCGGAGATGTAGCGGTATTTGGATCATTTTCCCATCTAACCAATGATAAAACCAAAGGAGAAGGGGATCTAAAACGTCTCAACGGAACGGTCGGATTAACCTATCAGCCAAACAATAGCTTCAAAGCCAAAGTAACCGCTATCAGTAACTCCGACGATCATCATAATTATTACAATCTCTCCTATGCTGAGTCACAAAACCTTGGTGCAAATTTCAACAAAGATTATGCAACTACCAAACCGACTGCTAGCAATGATGTTAACTACTACGATTGGAATAAACAACATTTCAATACCACAGCGCTTTTGGGTGAGTTTGAATATCGTCCAAGCAACAGTGATGTTATCACCATCAAACCCTATTATAAAAGAGACAAAGGGGAGTATTGGTATTCAAGTGTCAGTGCGGATGGTAATGCGAGTAAAAACCGCGTCATAAACTGGCAAATCGATCACGATCTTTTTGGTACAACTGCGTCAGAAGAACATACTTTTTCGGATGCGCTGAAAACGAAAATCGGATATTGGTATCACAAACAGCTTCCTCCCGGACCTCCAAGCGATCAGGAAAAATATAAAGTAGTCAATGGTAATTTAGTATTTGATGGATACGGTGTACTCGCAGACAACGACTATCATACCATCCAAGCACCGTTTATGGAACTTAGCGGTAGTATCAATAACTTCACCTACGCAGTAGGAGCACAATACCAGACATTTACACTTGGCTCACTCAAAAGCCATACGTCCAATACTACAGCCACAACAAGTTCAGATTATGATGTCGCTATTGCTACAACCGCTGTTGATCCATGGGCTAGTGTTCAAACAAAAACATTCCATACGTGGATCCCCTCACTCTATATGGGATATGACCTCTCACCTGAGTCTTCGGTGTATCTTGATTACTCTCGTACGTATGGATTTGATGTCAACTTATTTCCTTCCTATGTTTCAGGTCGATCTAATTTTGTAGCTAAAAACGTCACCCTTCAGCAGCTGTGGGATAAGGAAGATTTGGAACTCTCCGATAACATCGACTTGGGAGTCAAAACCACTTTCGCAGGTCTAACACTTAATCCAAATCTTTTTGTCTCTTTCGTCCAAAACAAACAGGCGACTATTTATGATCCTGCATTCGGTGTCAACTATCCTGCAAATATCGGAGATGCCCTCGGATACGGTGCCGAGTTCTCCGCTTACGGACCGATTAACGAGTCGCTTGAACTCCTATTAGGACTCTCGTATAACCGTTATCAATTTACACAAAACTTCCAAAGCAGTGCATCTTCAACGGTGGAAACCGATGGAAAACAACTTCCAGATGCACCGGAATACATGGCAAAAGCTGCCCTCTCCTATCATCTAGGGGATTGGACATTTACTCCAAGCGCACGCTATACCTCAAGCCGATGGGGTGATGTTCAAAATACCCAAAAAATAAATGCTTACACGATTGTCGATTTTGATATGGCGTATCACATCGCTCGGTTTATGGGCTCACATAATGCCCTATTTCGTCTCACCGCAACCAACCTTACTAATGAAAAATACATTGCAACCATCAATGCAGCGGATAACTATTTAGCGGCTTCCACCACTGCTTCGACGTATCAAACCGGAGCGCCTTTGGGTGTTTACGGCAGTATCAATCTGAAATTCTAAGGGATACAATGTTGCGATTCAAAACGTTCTCGATACTCTCCTCTGCCATGATGGTGTTATTGCTCATCATGGTTGTCTCTCTTTTATGGGGACAGTATCCTATCGATTTTCATACTTTTATGGGATATCTCGAATTTAAACTCATGGGTGGAACAGGAAATGATACATACACACTGCTGGATAACATCATCCTCCAGATTCGTCTGCCACGGGTTTTACTCGCAATCCTCATCGGTTCATCGCTTGCGGTGTCGGGTGCAGCGTTTCAGGCGATGTTTGTTAACCCTCTCGTTTCTCCTGGGATTTTAGGGGTACTCGCGGGTGCATCATTCGGGGCAGCACTGGGGATGCTAATATCGGAGCAATGGTATGTTGTTCAGCTGTTGGCATTTGTTTTTGGATTTGTTGCCGTCGGTGTGGCGGTACTGATCGGGGGGATGGTGAGCAACTCTCGCTCCACCATCATGCTCGTCCTTGGCGGTGTCATCAGCGGTTCACTCTTTACCGCACTGCTCTCGGTCATTAAATACATGGCGGATCCCTATAGCACCCTCCCCGCCATCGTCTACTGGCTGATGGGTAGCCTCACAATGGCGGATTTACACGGTGTTTTGATGGTCAGTATCCCTATGCTACTAAGCATCGCGGGGATGGTCGCTCTCTCAAAATATTTCGACCTCCTCAGTCTGGGTGATGAAGAGGCAAAGGCGTTGGGGGTAAACGTCCCCCTGATCCGTTTTCTCGCAATCATCCTCGCGACGTTGGCGAGTTCCCTCTCCGTAGTTATGGCAGGGATGATTGGTTGGGTGGGGCTTATCATTCCTCATATCATCCGTATGGCTTTTGGACCCTCACATCGTCTCCTCATTCCACTATCAGCGATTGTGGGGGCGATCTTTTTACTGTTAGCGGACACGGTATCGCGTTTGGCGATGAGCGTCGAAATCCCCATCGGGATTCTCACATCGCTCATCGGTATCCCCGTCTTTATCATCGTACTTAAAAACGCGAGGGCAGCATGGAACTAAATCCGATTATTACGGTCAATGACCTCCATTTTTCCTACCCGAAACAATCCGTATTAGAAGGTATTGATTTTACCCTCAATCGCGGTGAAATAGTCAGCCTGCTAGGGCCTAACGGATGCGGTAAAAGCACCCTCATTCGTCTTATTTTAAAACTTATCCATCCAAGTCAAGGTGAGATATGGCTGGATAATAAAACCATTGATCGCTATTCTCATCGTGAGATTGCCAAACATATCGCTTACATTCCCCAATACAATAATGTCCCATTCAACTATTCGGTGTTGGAGATGGTAATGATGGGAAGGGTTGCAAAACACGGATTTTTCGCTGCCCCCTCTGCAAGAGATAAAGAAGTTGCCCATGAGTCACTCTGTCGTATCGGGATAGATGATCTCGCACACCGACCTTTCGGACAACTCAGTGGCGGTCAAAAACAAATGGTACTCCTCGCCCGAGCTCTCACCCAAGAGGTCAATACGTTTATTATGGATGAGCCCGTTTCAGGTTTGGACTATGGAAACCAAATCCGATTGTTGGAACTGATAAGCGATTTAGCACGCCAAGGGTACACGTTTCTTAAAACAACCCACTATCCCGATCATGCCCTTATGGTCTCCAGTCGTGTCGTCGTTATGAATGGCGGTAAGATCATCGCCAATGGAAAGCCTGAAGAGGTCATCACATCAACGATGATTCGTGAGGTCTACGGGATTAATGCCGACCTCATCACCCACAACACCAACACGTGGTGTATCCCCACATTTAACAAAGGAATCGTATGAAATATTTCCTATTCCTCATCACCCTGTTACTCTTTAGCGCACACGCACGAACCATCACCGATGATTACGGCAGAGTTGTCACCATCCCCGATAAAATCACCAAAATTTATGCCACCCATCCGCCACTCACCATGAGCGTCATCGCTTTTGATCCCAACCTTGTAGCGGCACTCAATTCCCCCTTAACCGATGAGCAAAAACCCTACGTCGGTACCGCCGCTGCACGTCCGATAGTCGGTGGTTTTTTCGGTCAGGGAAATACTCCAAATTTTGAGATTTTGGCAAGCGTTAAACCCGATGTGATTTTGATGTGGGGAGGAGCTACGGGGGCAGAAAACCATCTGAAAAAATTTACGGCACTGGGTATTCCTGTTTTGATGGTGCGTAACGATTCTATAAACGATCTCATAAGCCAATTCACCCTCTACGGCAAGCTCACCGGTAACACAAAGCGTTCTCTTGAACTTGTTGCCTATACTCAAGAAACATTAGGACTCATCCAATCGCTTCAAGCCAAAGTCAATGCGCGTAAAGACGTCCGATACTACTTTGCCGAAGGATTGGATGGAATGTCGAGTGAATGTGACGGCTCGTTTCATCTCGAACCTTTTACCTACAGTGGCGGAAAAAATGCCCTCAACTGCAAAATCTCTTCCAATTTTGGAATGGAAAAAATCTCGATGGAAACTATCCTGCTCTCCGATCCTGATGTCATTGTAGCCATGGAAAAAAGCTTTGCAGATTCTATTTCAGATAATCAAAAATTCAAGACTCTTCGAGCTGTGAAATCAGGTCATGTCCTCACTGTCCCCAGCATACCGTTCAACATCATCAGCCGTCCGCCATCCTTTATGCGCCTGATTGGAATCCGATGGCTTATTCATGCCTTTTATCCCGACTTGATAAAACCGATCGAGCAGGAAAACAAACGCTTTGAAAAACTCTTTTTCCCTGCCTATCGGGTATAAGCGTTTTTTAAAAAAATACCGTTATGTCAAATATGATATATAAATACAAAACTTAAGGAGAAAAAATGAACGTTACACAACATAAAAAAGGTGCTGTTTTCAGCCTACTCACTGCAACATTACTTTGCTCAACATTATCAGCCGAGGAAACAACCTCTAAAGCACTCGATCCTGTTAATGTTACCGCCTCGCAGATTGCCGAGCGTGATGATCTAAAACCTGACAGCGTGACCAACCTCTACCGTGTCGAATCGACCGCGCAATTTGGGACACAAATTTTGACCCAAAAAGAGATTGATGCCTATGCACCAAAAGATTTTTTTGATCTTATGGATAAAGCGACAGGACTTGATCTCACCTATCAAGGTCGCAAAAGTCCATTTTTCCTAAATATGCGCGGCGGCGGTAGTATCACTTATATTATCGATGGAGCTATTCTCCCCTCAACTGCTAACCGAATCTTGCAAAAAATTCCAATGTCAGCTATCGAAGAAATTCAAATTATACGCGGTTCAACGGCATTGGCTCTCGCCCCTTCAATCGGTATCGGAGCATCCAACAGCGGTTCGGGACTCAATACCGGATTTATCGTGATTCGTACCAAACAACCTAAAAAGACAGAAGGACTGCTCACAGGCTATATAGAAAAAGCAGTATCACAACCTACAGCGAATGGTGAGAGCCTGTATGTAGGAACACGCTTAGGTTCCGATACTTTAGGTCTAAATGGCTATATCGGTGGACTGGTCTCTCGTTATGACCGCCCTAGTAAAGACACATGGTTCGATGGCAGTGATGCCGAATCGGGAATGATATCAGGCGGTATCAATTTCGGTCGCTTCAACCTCAATGTGATGGGATATAAAGACAGCGGACGTTTCGAGATGCAACGCGGCGTAACTGTTCTAGGAGTGTTAGATAACTCCAAGTGGTACTATGACCCAATCAAAACTTCTATCCTCTCCATGGATATGAGTATGCAATGGAATGAATCTCAAACCACTCTATTATCTTTTGGTAAAACACAATACTATCAATCAGAATTTAGTAATGAAAGCTTTGTTACCAATGCAGCACCTGTTGCTAAAACTTATAATGAAGATACTAAAAGTTACAGTCTCCGACATAATGCCCATTTTGGAGATACTCTTATCCAACTCGGTGCACAGCTCGGGACCAGTATTGGATTTGGTCCTGAAACCAACAGCAATTACCGACGTTTTGATACTTCCGTAGCCGGATATTCTGCTTCCATCGAGCAAAAACTTTTCGGCGGGGATGTAGTTTTGGATGCCGGATATCGATACGATCAAAAACACATCAACAACTCCAGTACCGCTAATACAACAGCCGCTAACAATGCTAATAATAATGTTGATATGGCTCCAGCAAAAGTCGTCGCATTGGGTGGATTATGGAATATAAACAATATGTTTGCTCTCAACGGTCGCTATTTCAAGGGGGATGAAGGGACATCAGGTGATTTTGATATAAAACCAGTACCAGGGCAACCTGCTTTTGATGCTGAACAACAAGAAAGAGTTGAAATTGCACTCGAAGCTAAACTAACCCCTTATTTTAAGCCGACAGTCACTTGGTTCAATGTTGATTTCACGAATCAAAAATCAGCCAGTACAACCACATATACTGATACAGATGGTAGTATCTATTACTACTACACTGAATCCGATTCGCTTCGACGTGGAATCGAGCTAACATTAAAAGGTGAAATTGCCAAAAATACAACCTACAGCTTTGCATGGACACATATGACCGACAACTCAACAACAACTAGTGCCGGAGTTACAACCGATAGTACCGGCTTATCAACTCCATCAAACAGTTATACAGCACTTTTGAGTCATAAATGGGACAGCTACCGTGCCAATATATCAGCTAAAAAAATCGATGGATGGAGCAGCTCTACCAGTGCAATGGGAACGGCGTATAACGTCAATCTTGGTGATTATACTCGTGTCGATGCCAATGTAGCAGGCGATTTAAAATTTGATGGCTATACCTTTACCGGAAAACTTTACGGTCGCAATCTCAGTAACAATCAATACGCTACCCGCTACACCACCGGATACTACTATGACCGCGGACGTACCCTCGGTTTAGAATTATCAATGGCATTTTAATTATGAGACATATTACTCTCATTTCCCTCTCACTTTTATTGGTTACCACACTCGCAACTGCGCGTGAAGTGACCGATATGTTGGGACGCAAAGTTGATGTCCCTGAATCAGCAAAAAAAGTCTATGCCCCCTCACCGTATGGTTCATATGCCCTCTACGCTATGGATCCAACCCTCTTGGCGGGATGGATTTTTGAGATCGATGAGGAAAATTATCCTTATCTCAATAAACGAATGCAAACGCTACCCAGCATCGGACGGGTGTTCGGTCCGGGACAAAGTGCGAATCTCGAAGTCCTTTTAGCTGCCCATCCTGATCTTATCTTGATGTGGCAGCACACCAACGAATTTAATCAAAAAGAGGCTGAAAAACTTAAGATTCTTAATGCACCGTTCGTCTATGCCGTCGATGAGAGTATAGAGGATTACACCAATATTTTCAAATTTTTAGGGAAAGCGCTGAACAAAGAGGAGCGGGGAAACAAGCTCGCCGCCTATTCCGAAAAGACCTTTAAGGATGTTCGCAACACCGTCGCCAAAATCCCCCTCGCAAAGCGGCCGAAAGTCTATTATGCCGAGGGGCTGGACGGTCTGAGCACCGAGTGCGACGACTCTATCCACGTACAGCTGCTCAAGCTCGCAGGTGATGTGGATGTGCATCAATGCCATACCTCGAATCACAAAGGGTTTGAAAAAATCTCCATGGAAACGATCCTCACCTACAACCCCGACGTGATGATCGTCCAAGAGAAGATGTTTTTCGACAAAATCAATACCCTCCCTATCTGGTCGAATGTCAACGCAATCAAAAACCATCGGGTCTATCTAATCCCGAAAGCGCCGTTCAACTGGTTCGACCGACCGCCGTCGTTTATGCGGATTATGGGTCTAAAATGGCTAATGAGTGCACTTTACCCAAAAGAGTACAAAATCAACATCAAAAAAGAAACCAAAGAGTTTTATAGCCTCTTTATGAACGTTAATCTCACCGATAAACAAGTGCAAGAGGTTCTCTACCCCACCGATGATTACCGAAAAGCTCCGATGGGAGCAAATCCATGAAAGGCGCTACCAACCCACAAAGTTTTGATCAAATCGTCCGCAATGTGTTCGCCCCAATCTATCCTGTGATTGCTGAACAAATCGTCGCGAAAACTTCTATCAAATCAGGGAGATGTCTCGATGCAGGTTGCGGAACGGGAGCGCTTGGGATTGCATTGGCAAATATCACCGATATGCACATCACTTTTTTCGATCAATCTGATGAGATGTTAAACCTATCCTCCCAATACGCTACCCTAAACGATCTGGATAACCGGAGTTCATTTATCCAAGGAGATATCCACACCATTCCTCTACCCGATGAAGATGTCCATCTCGTGATCAGTCGCGGTTCATCTCCATTTTGGGAAGATTGGCACCAAGCCTATCGTGAAATACTTCGTATCCTCAAACCTGGAGGGATGGCATACATCGGTGGCGGATTCGGAAATGCGGAACTTCGAGAA
The DNA here is from genome assembly GCA_026390135.1 of Campylobacterales bacterium. Classification (GTDB taxonomy): domain Bacteria; phylum Campylobacterota; class Campylobacteria; order Campylobacterales; family Sulfurimonadaceae; genus Sulfuricurvum. The sequence continues at coordinate 67,780 of JAPLGN010000046.1, forward strand.
AAGATTATCGCGACCATGAATGAGAATAACCCAAACTGGCGTAATTCGTTTAAAGATCGAATTAAACCCGAACGCGAAGCTCTCCCCGGAATTCTTGACGCCTTAGCACCAAGTTCATATCAAATCATTGATGATGAAAGCGGCTTTTGGGCCGTATTTACAAAATAAAGGATCCGTTATGAAAATAGGTTTATTTTGCCTTACTGAACATTTCGAGGGGAGTGTTCAGGAGAGTATTATGGAGCAACTGCGTCTTGTCGAACTTGCCGACGAACTTGGATTTGATGAAGCGTGGTTTGGAGAACACCATTTTAACGGTTTTAGTGTCGTCCCAGATCCCGCACTCATGATCGCTTACGCAGCTGCTCGTACAAAATGTATTAAACTGGGTACGGCAGGATTTCTCGCCCCGTTTTACCATCCGGTTCGTTTGGCTGAGAGTATTTCAGTATTGGATAATCTCACAAATGGACGGATAAATGCAGGATTTGCTAAAGGGGGATTTGCACCCGATACCAAACATTTCAGTCGCGATCCTGATAATCTCCGTAATGCGATGTTTGAGATTACCGAAGCGGTAGATGAGCTTTTGCATTCCAAAAACCCAACTTATAATGGAGCATTTGCCTCATTTGAAAACATTAACCTCCAACCAAAACCATTCCAAAAACATATCCCTTTTTTCGTAGCTACCTTTGCCAACCCCGATACAATCCGTTTTGCTGCCAGAAATGGCTACGGATTACTAATGTCACAGGGAGCAAGTATAGAGGAGTGTCTTGAAGCGCAAAGACTCTATCGCTCTATTGCCGATGTTGACCCTGAAATAGTACTCATGCGGGTTTTTTGTGTCGCAGATACGTATGAAGAAGCGTATCAAATATCCAGACCTGCAGTCGATCATTTCGTCAAATCGATGCGAGCGGCATCCTCCCAAATCCCTCAGCCAACATATGATTATGACAAATACACTGCGATACTCTCTGAGCGTGAAGCCTTTTTCGACGGACAAAAGTTTTTTGACAATGCTATTCTCGGAACCCCATCTGAGTGTATTTCCACCATTAAAACCATCCAAAAGGAGCTTACCAACGTCCACTTAGTCCTCAAACCCTCATCCGCAGAATCTGGTCAAAATCGGGTGATGCTTTGTGAATTTAATGCAAATATCCGACCACACATTTAATTAAAAGGAAGAAAAATGAAAAAACACGTACTTATACTCTCACTGGCTGCCGTATCGGCACTCTACAGTGCCGAGGGAATCTTTGATCTGGGCAAAGTTGACGTAACCGATACAGCCGATGTATCCGGTTCAACAACAACTATTATAGATGCACAAGAGATGCAGGACAAAGAGCGTAAAACACTCGTCGATTCCCTCTTATTATTACCGGGAATTTCACTTCAAAACGGTGCAGGACGTGCCGAACAAATGATTATGATGCGCGGTTTTGACGTGAAACATGCCCCATTGTTTATCGACGGTATCCCTATCGCCGTACCGTATGACGGGTATGTCGATTTTTCCCGATTTACTACGTTTGATCTTTCCGAAATAGAAGTTTCCAAAGGTTTCACATCTGTATTGATGGGACCGAATACCTTTGCGGGTGCTATCAACATGGTCACAAAACGTCCTACAAAATCGTTTGAAGGCGATATGGGGCTCGGTGTATTCAGCGGTAACGGACATACGGGATACATCAATGTCGGAAGTAATCAAGACAAATATTATGTTCAAGCTTCACTCTCCAAAACACAGCGTGATACTTTCCCTCTATCGAACGATTTTCCATCCGGTATGAAATATGAAGACGGCGGAAATCGAAACAATGCTTATAGTAAAGATGACAAAATCAATCTTAAAGCAGGATATACCCCGAACTCTACCGATGAGTATGCTATCAACTTTATCAAACAAACCGCTGATAAAGGAGTCTCACCTTATGCCGGTACCGTTAATGGATATAACGGACAAATAAATTCTTTCGTCAGTGATTCCAACCCTAATAAATCAGGCGGCGGATACGTCCACTTCTGGAAATGGAATTACTGGGACAAAGAGAGCCTCTATTTCCTATCTAAAACCGATTTTGGCAATTGGTATATCAAAAGCAGACTCTATTACGACAAATTTAAAAACTCACTCTCAATGTATACCAATGACACCTACACGGCATTATCACCCGGATCAAATGCAACGAATCCATCAACCAACCCAAGCTGGTATGACGATAACACAAAAGGGGCATCCCTTGAAACAGGGGTAAAACTTAGCAATTCCGACACCTTAAAAGGATCACTGCATTATAAAATCGATACTCATAAAGAAGGGGGGTACTACGGTGAAAGTGTCGCTTCAAAAAGCATAGTTGTAGGAACGCCTACACCGACCTATACAATGCAAAACAACACTAAATCCGCTGCCCTCGAAGAGACGCATATCTTTTCCGACGCATTCAAGCTGGTTACGGGAGCAAGTTACGATATCCTCTCCACCAACACTGCAAATAACACCAACCCGACCGATCCGACTTATGGTGCCGAATTTCCGCACACAAAAGCCAATTCCCTCAACCCTCAGGCTGTATTGTATTTTACTCCGACATCCGCTACAACTGCCCATATCGCTATCAATCGTGCAAGCCGCTTCCCGTCCATCAAAGATTTTTACTCTTACCGTATGGGACAAGGGGTTCCAAATCCTAATTTAACTCCAGAACGAACCACCAACTATGAAATCGGTATACGTCAACAGTTAATGCCGACGCTATCAAGTTCGATTGATCTGTTTCACGCATCCGTCAGCGATTACATCCAACAAAACTGGATCAATGCAACGACTTACCAAATGCAAAATATTGGTAAAATCGATCAAAAAGGGGCTGAACTATCTCTCGTTTATGCACCTACTGAATCATTATCATTGGAATCCAGCTATACCCGCTTGCTGATGAAAAACGACTCTAATCCCTCGGTACCTATTGTACAAGTTCCGACAGAAAAAGCGATCCTAAGTGCATCATACAGTCCCATTGCTCCTCTAAAATGGATCAATACACTGGAATACAGTTCAGGCTTTACCGATAATCTTAACAGTGCCTATGTACATCTAAGCGGATATGCAAAATACAATACCAAAGTGATTTATGAAGCAACTAACCATTTGTCATTCGATGTAGGGGTCAACAATCTCTTAGATCGTAACTATTATCTGACGTATGGCTATCCTGATGCGGGTCGCCTATTTTTTAGTAATGTTCGTTACAAATTCTAAGGCATGAGCATGGAACGATTCAAAATATTTATCTGTATCGACGATACGGATGAGATCGGCTATCATACCTCGACAGGGGAGATTTGCGAAGCAATACGAGAACACATTATGGAGCATTACGCCGTTTCGGCGGCTCCGATTACACGGCACCAGCTCTTTCTTCACGAAGATATCCCCTACACATCCCACAACAGTTCGATGTGTTTCACGACATTTTTAAGTGAAAAAGAGCGAGAAAAAGTCACACATTTTACTTTAGAACATGTCGAAAACATCAGCGCCCCCTCATCTGATCCGGGAGTGTGTATTGCCTTTGAACACGAAATCCGTGATCTTGATACATTAATCCGCTACGGTTTTGACGCCAAAGAAAAAGTACTGACCAAAGAGAGCGCCTACGCCATGGCAAAGAAACAGAACCTCTTTTTACGCGAACTTAAAAACACCGGTCAAGGAATTATCGGTGCCGTAGCGGGGATAGCATTAAGAGCACAGGGGAGCGATGGCCGTATCAAAGGCAAGTTTCGCCTCGATACCCCATCCATCGATGTTCAAACGCTTCTGAAAAATGATCTTATCGATGAGATTCAATTGATCGATGGATCATTCCTCTCCGACAATGCCGTTATCATTACCAAAGATGAACTCAAAATCGTCTATCTCAATCACAAGTGTGTTTTACTGGTCGAACAAGAAGGCGATTATTACCGCCCTCTCGGCAAAGAAAAACTCACAAATTACTGAGGTTAAAATGTTTACCCAAGAAAATGAAATTTTACTCTTTCAATACGGAAAAGATAATTACCAAAAAGCAATCGATGCAGCTTGCGAAACGTTTGAACTCGATAAGGACGAAGATGAGCTGGTCACTGCTACAACCCAAAATTCCTGTTACAACTGCCTCTTCCGTCGATGGACACGTGAGAGTTTTATGTGTATGAAAAAGAGTGCTAATGAAATCTGAAACATTTCTCAAAGTCGTTGTCATCCTTTTGATGAGTATGATTATACTAATCTTGGGTGTGACGGCAGTAACTTATTTGAGCGGGCATTATGATTCAAACGTGATGACATTTCATGTAATCGCGGGGTTCCTTATTTTGACAATTCTTCCAATCCATATCTATTTAAGACGGGGAAAATTAAAAAAACTCCTAAAAGAGTTCATCTCGATAGTCACAGCAGGAGGTGCAAAACAGCCGTGCACAAATCATGCACATCTCAAAACGTTTAAACAAAGATCGCTGAAAGAACTGTGCGAGGGATTAAACATCTGTATAGACGAAGCAACGGAATTCTTAGATCAAAAAGGGATTGTTATTTACAATTTCAAAAATACGTTAGAAAAGATCGCAAATGATAACAAAAACGATCCGTTAAAAATCTTCGCCCTAATCATCGAAAATCAAATCAGAGTTCGAAAGGACGGCTATGTTTAAACCGTTTTTTTACGGTGCGCTAATCGGTATATTAGGAGGGCTGATAGGGCTTGGCGGAGCCGAATTTCGTCTTCCGCTACTCACATTCATCTTTCAGTTTTCTACCGTACATGCGATTGTTATCAATTTAATTATTTCATGGATTACCGTCGCATCATCTCTCATGTTCAGATGGGAATCATGGAGTGCCGTATCACCCTTTTTACCGATCGTCGCTACTCTATTGTCAGGTTCTCTTATCGGAGCATCAATGGGGGTAGGAATCGCATCTCGCATCGATGAAAAGCGACTTGACAAGATTGTCGCCATACTGCTTGGAGGTTTGGCGATTGTGATGATCTTCGAATCCAGGGTACATCTTGATCCCTTAGAGTTCAATCAAACCGCACTGACGCTTTTGGGATTTACCGCAGGACTCATAATAGGACTTTTCAGTAGTATGCTGGGGGTTGCCGGAGGTGAATTGATTATTCCAACTATCGCTCTTTTATATGGTGTGGATATTAAAATTGCCGGTACTCTAAGTCTGATGGTTAGTCTGCCAACAATCATAATCGGTCTGTACCGATACCGGGAAAAAGAACCGTTCCGAATCGTCAAACCAAATCTCCATTTTATCGCATGGATGGCTGCCGGTTCGATTATCGGGGCATGGGTTGGTAAAAGTATGTTGGGGAGCGTTCCAAGCTCTACGTTACAACTCTTGCTAGCCGTAATTTTAAGTATCTCTGCATTCAAACTCTATAAAAAAGGGAATAGTTCCAAGTGAATAAAATACTAAAACAAAATCTATCCGTTAGATCAAATTCGATACAATTAATCCAGCTTATAAAGGACACCCGATGTTTTTAGAACCAATAAACTTCCCAGCTATGTACCGCGAGCACAAAGCCACTACCGATTTCAAAGGTAAAACCAGCAGCGACTGGGATGAAAAATCCGCCGATATGGCAGTATCTATGATTAATAGCCCTTATGTCAACGACTTCATCTCCCGTATGAACATCACGGGGGATGAAGTCGTTTTGGACATCGGATGCGGACCGGGAACGCTTGCCATCCCTCTTGCTAAGCGGGTCAAAGAGGTAATTGCCATCGACTTTTCCGCCCAAATGCTCGAACAGCTTCAAGCCTACGCACTACGCGAAGGGGTCACTAATATTAAAACATATCATATTGGATGGGAGGAAGATTGGAGCATTCTTCCGCAAGCTGACATCGTCGTGGCATCCCGCTCGATGGAGGTTTCTGATGTCGAAACCGCCCTCTCCAAAATGTCGTCACATGCGAGTAAAGCGTGCTATCTCACCTACAAAGTGGGAGGAAGTTTCGTCGATATGAATATCCTAGACTTCATCGGTAAAAAGGTGAAAACCAAACCCGACTACTGGTACATCCCGATCATCCTTTACTCTCAAGGGTTCCTTCCACGCGTTGACTACATAGAAACAGGACGGGGGAGTGTTCGAAGCGGGACTGAAGAGGAGTTCGTCGAGTCATTAATTTGGAGCGTACACGATCTTAATGAAGAACAACAACTTAATGCGCGAGAATATTACCGTGAAGTGATTGTAGAACAAAATCGCCCTCCACGCGCTGTCAACTGGGCATTTATCGGATGGGAAACAGCCAAATGATTTTACTTAGTGACCATGAACTTGAACTCATCCTCGCCGAAGATGTCCCTTACGGCGATTTGACCACAAAAAGCCTTGGAATCGATACCCAACGCGCACGTATCACCTTTTCTACCCGTGAACGCCCTCTTGTCGTTTCCTGTGTGGAGGAAGCTGTGCGTCTATGCGGACTGTACGGATTAGAAATCGACGGTTTTGTAAAATCAGGCACTCTCATACCGCCAAAAAGTGTCTTTTTAGAAGCCCACGGTGAAGCGGGAAATATCCACCGCATTTGGAAGTCTGTTCAAAACCTCCTCGATTACGCAAGCGGGATTGCTACGTACACCCGGGAAGCAGTCCTTTTAGCTCGTAGCATTAACCCCGATATTGTAGTCGCCACCACCCGTAAAACGACCCCGTTTACGAAAAAAATCGCGATCAAAGCGGTCGAATCGGGTGGAGGGGTTGCTCATCGTTTAGGTCTTTCTGAATCGATTCTCGTGTTTGAATATCACCGTGTTTTTTTCCCCGCCGATGAAGCATTTGCCGAAGCACTACACCAAGCTAAAAAAACCAACCCTGAGAAAAAAATCGTCATGGAAGCTGAAAATATCGACCATGCATTAAAGTTTGCCCGTATGGGAGCCGACATCCTCCAACTAGAGAAATTCCCTCTTACCAAACTCTCCGATGCCGTCCAAATTTTGCGCGCCGACTATCCCCATATCACATTGATCGCCACAGGGGGAATCAGTACCAAAAACATCGCCGAATATGCCGCAACAGGTGTTGATATGATCGTCACTTCATCGCCGTACAACGCACAACCTGCCGATATAAAAGTGAGAATTGAACCTTTATGAATATTTTATCTGCCATCATAAAAGATGTAACTGCTTCAGAGCACCTTAGTATCCTGACCGTAGAAGTGGGAGACGATTCGTTTCACCTTCTCCTCGCTGAAGCCTCCGATCCAGAGCATTTAGTAAGGACAAATGTCACCTTGGCATTCAAAGAGACGGAAGTAATCCTCTCGCAAACCTATACACAAACCACCGCCAATATTCAACGCGCCTCAGTTCAAAAAATAGAGCGTGGAATTGTCTTATCCCAAATCACCCTCACCTATGGTGATTCAACCGTTATTGCACTGGTTCCTAGCCTAACGTTTGATACCCTCGCTATACGTGAAGGCGATAACCTATTCTGGATGGTTCAACCCTCTGAAATTTCACTGCTGCGAGGCTCGAATGGAATCTGAATTCTTAACCACGATGGCGCTGACTTTTAAGCTTGCCGCCGTTACAACACTGATATTACTCATTATTGCGATTCCACTCGCCTCTTTTTTGGTCTTTAGCAAAATACGATTCAAAAGCATCATCGAAACCATTGTCTCTATGCCACTCGTCCTTCCTCCATCGGTATTGGGATTTTATCTCCTCCTTGCATTCAGTCCTGCATCGGCAATCGGAAGTTTTCTCACGGATCATGGTATCCGCTTAGCATTTAGTTTTGAAGGGTTAGTAGTGGGCTCAGTGCTCTTTAGCTTACCATTCATGGTACATCCTATCCAATCAGCACTTTCCCAAGTCCCTCTTTCCATTATCGAAGCTTCCTATACACTCGGTAAATCCAAAATAGAGACGATGATAAAAGTAGTCCTCCCCTCAATCCGTCACGGTCTCATTTCTGGTATCGTCCTAGCCTTCGCTCACACCGTCGGAGAATTTGGTGTTATCTTGATGATTGGTGGAAATATCCCAGGAGAAACCCGCGTCGCCTCTATTGCGATTTATGACGAAGTCGAATCACTCAACTATGCCATGGCACACCAATATGCCCTCACTCTTTTTGTTGTGACATTTTCCATCCTTCTTCTCGTTTATACGCTGAACAAAAAATCGCTTGGAGAGATCAAATGATTTTAGTGAATGTTACTAAACGTCTCGACACTGCCGAAGGAGCAATCAACGCCCATTTTGAACTCTCAATCAATGATAGTGAATTCCTCACCCTCTTCGGTCCATCAGGAGCAGGAAAGACAACGCTTATGAGGATGATCGCAGGTCTGGAGAAACCTGATAGCGGTATGATAGTAGTAGATGGCGACGTGTGGTTTGACAGCAGTAAAAAAATCAATCTACCTCCTCAAAATCGAAGTATCGGGTTTGTATTCCAAGACTACGCCCTCTTCCCCACCATGACCGTTCGGGAGAATCTCCTCTTTGCCGCAGAAACAGCCGATCAGCGCCACAATGTCGATGAACTGATTGAGCTTGTCGAACTCACCGCTCTTTCAAATCGTCTTCCCGCAACCCTCTCAGGAGGGCAAAAACAGCGCGTCGCTCTCATCCGTGCCTTAGTACGTCATCCAAAAATCTTATTGCTCGATGAACCCCTCTCAGCACTTGATCCCGGAATGCGTCAAAAACTCCAAGATGAGCTTGTTCTTTTGCATAAACGCCTTGGGATTACGACCTTGCTTGTAAGCCACGACATCGCTGAAACTGTCAAACTCTCCGATCGTTTAGCCAGTATCGAAAAGGGTCAGATTACACAAATTTCTTCACCTATGGAATTTTTTAGTCCACAAACCCTGAGTGGAAAACTTCAGCTAATAGGAGAGGTGTTAAAAATCGAGGAAGACTTTCCGGTTGCCATTATTACACTATTGGTGGGTTCATCGGTTGTTCGTACCGTAGTAAGCAGTGAGGAAGCAGCCGTATTAACTATTGGGGGACATGCGATTATCTCGACCAAAGCATTTAATCCGATCGTAATTCCACTGAAATAAAAGAGGTTTTATCCCTCTTTTTTTTGACCGCTAATTGATACGTTTGAGGGGATGGTTATTCGCAAAAAAACGCAAGCTTTAGAGAACAGGAGCTGCACATCAATTAACGGTATAAAAAAGAAAAGCAATTGAGGCGAAAACGCCTCAGTCAATACTACCTATATAAAATTGATTGAGACGTTCAGACCTAAATATCAACTGCTACAACGATACAGATGCTTAAATTCAACAAAGTCGGTCCATAAAGGTTCATAAGGGTATCGGATAATTTCACAATCTGTTGTTTGACGATTGATCATTCGGATGGAAAACGGCTCAATCCAATTCCAAAAGTTTTCAATGCATTCTGATGGCATGCTCATATCTTGAATTACCTTTTTATACATCCTCAACCAAACTTCTCGCGCATGTTCATCCACAGTTATTTGAAAATGCCGCATTTGAAGAGTTGGATATCCAACAGGTATTGGTGACATATCATCTCGCTTTAATATATCAACAAAAAAATTAGCCGTTTTAACGGTTACAAATTCAAATGCATAATTTTCAAAAGGTAAAAAATCATCAATCTCGCTTAATCGTAAGAGATTATGGTGATAGCGAACCATTTGACGAATTTTATCCTCACCCCAAAGTTCATATAAACGATTAGAAGGCAATGGAACTTCGGGAAAAATTCGATTTATACAATGATTAGCAGGTAAACCATCAAATAGCTCTGTTGGTATTGAAATAGTATCCACAGTGATACTATCCATAGTATTTATTAACCGTGTCATATATACCCTTTTTAGTAAATCTAAAATCAACAACTCGCTATATCTTAAATGACATAACGATATTATAGAGCAATCTACTTAAAATTTTGTAAATATTTTTTTATAATTTTAGATGATTTTCTGAGCAATGCTCAGAAAAATGGAGTTATTTTGCGAGGATAATAAAATTAGATTTGATAAGTGCGTAGACCGTATCACCCACTTTGAAATCCAAATCTTCAACTGAGTCTTCAGTAATAACGGCAGTTAATGTCTGATCGCCCATAGAAAGCTTTAATTCACCATTAACAATACCGTTTTTTACTTCTGTAACTTTAGTTTCGATAATATTACGAATACTAATTTGACTTGGCTTCTCTTATGCAACCATCACAAATGGCGCCTTAATAATTGCATAGATACTATCACCCATTTTTAAAGCCATATCTTCAACTGAATCATTGGTTATAACTGCAGTTAATGTTGCGCCACCACCGATAGAAAGAATAATTTCACTGTTGATTTTACCCGATTTAATCTCGGTAATCGTCCCTTTTAACTCATTACGTGCACTGGTTTTCATAACATTCCTTTAAAAATATTTCGAATGTCTGCGGTAATCAAAGTATTTCTAAATTTAGCTTAATCTTTTGCTTATTATATATTTGATATAACGTTGATTAATCTTTATTTTATTTTATCAGGAACCACTATGACCATCACAAAAGACTGCCTTGTCACTGTCGATTATCACATCAATGATACAGAGGGAAAACTCCTTCACGAAGAAGAAGAGCCTATTATCTATCTGCACGGTAACTACGGTCATATTTTTAAAACGGTAGAAGACGTTTTAGAGGGAAAAAGTATCGGTGATACCTTCAAAATAGTTCTAAATGTAGAACAAGCATTTGGTCAATATGATCCTGAATTGGTTTTAACTGAAAACTTGAGCGAACTCCCAGAGGGATTAAGCGTCGGGATGGAAATCGACGGCTACATGGACGATGACTCTGAAGACATAACGATTTATATGGTTTCTGAAATAGACGGAGATAAAGCTACACTCGATGGAAATCATCCCCTAGCAGGAATGGATCTCGTCTTTGAGGGAACAGTTCTAGATATACATGAAGCATCAAAAGAAGAGATTCATGAGATATTAAATCATGAGCATGGATGTGGATGTGACCATTAATTCGCACCTCTTTGAGTATAATCGTTGGGCACATCATCCCCTCTGTTATAAGAGACTTGAACCTTAAACCAAGCCGCATATAATGCCGGTACAAACACAAGAGTAAGTGCTGTTGCCACAATGAGACCTCCCATAATTGCTATAGCCATGGGTCCCCAAAACACGCTACTCGTCAATGGAATCATCGCGAGGATAGCGGCAGCAGCAGTTAATACTACAGGGCGTGCACGACGTACCGTAGCTTCGATGATCGCGTTCCATGCGGGTATACCTCGTTCAATATCTTGCTCTATTTGATCAACCAAAATCAGCGAGTTACGCATAATCATCCCTCCTAATGCAATCACCCCAAGCAGTGCCACAAAACCAAAAGGGGCATTGAAAATCAAAAGCGCCGGAACCACACCGATAAGCCCCAACGGAGCGGTCATAAAGACCATGAACATCAGAGAAAACCGTTGCAACTGCACCATTAAAAGAAGTAACATAATGGCAAACATTGCCGGAAAAACAACAAAGAGCGCCTTATTTGCCTTGTCACTCTCCTCGATGGCCCCTCCCGCTTCGATACGGTAGCCTGAGGGGAGGTTATCAATTATCGGTTGCAAAGATGGCATAATTTTTGTTGTAGCATAGGGACCTTGCACCCCATCGACTAAATCACTGCGCACGGTTAGAGACATATCACGATCACGCCGCCACAATACCGGTTCTTCAAATGCAGGCTGAATTTTCGCCACGTGTGAGAGTGGGATCACGACACCTGTTCGTGAGAAGAGCTGAATGTCGCCCAGTTGTTCGATAGATAAGCGCTCTTGCGGTGTAGCACGTACCACAACATCGACAAGTTCTTCATTGCGGCGAATTTGCGTTACGGCTATACCGTTCGACGCGGTTTGGATGATGTTTTGTATATCCTCCGTTGAAAGCCCAAGCAAACAAGCCTTATCTTGGTCAACACGGACGTTAAGGGAGCGTACTTGTTCATTCCAGTCAAGTTGTGTATCTCGAACCAGCGGGCTTTTTCGGACAATATCTCGGACTTGATAGGCAATTTCACGCACCTTCTGCGTATCTTGACCCATCACTCTAAACTGTACGGGAAACCCTACGGGAGGACCAAATTCAAGCCGGAGCACACGTGCTCTTATATCGGGGAAAGCTTCGTTTTTAGCAAAAAGATCCATGAGACGGTTACGCACGCGTTCGCGTTCTTCGATACCGCGTGTAGTGAGCACAAACTGCGCATAAGACGGACTGGGGAGCTCCGGTGATATCGACAAGTAAAATCTTGGGGTTCCTACGCCGGTATAAGCGGTAAATCCGTTAATGTCAGAATCGCTCTTGAGTATGCGCTCCATCCGTTGTACCTGTTTCTGTGTCGCTTCAAAAGAGGATCCTTCACGCAGTCGAAGCTCCACCAACAGTTCGGAGCGTGAAGCCGTAGGAAAAAACTGCTGTTGTACTAGTAGCATCCCAACACCTGCAAGCCCAAATATCCCTAGAGTGGCACCCAGTACCCACCAACGTCGAAGCACGCTCCATTCAATTATGCGACGTAGCCGAGTATAAATCGGTCGATTATAGGGGTCAGAGTGTGACGAAGAGTGGTTCACAGGTAACATTACTGTCCCAAGGTAAGGGGTGAAGATAACGGCGACCAACCATGAAGCGATCAATGCTACACCGACAACCCAAAAGATACCTCCGGCATACTCGCCAGCAATCGATTTAGCAAAACCAACCGGCATAAAACCAGCCACCGTAACCAGTGTACCGGTAAGCATAGGAAAAGCGGTAGACTTGTAAGCAAAGGTAGCGGCACTTAAGCGATCCCACCCCTCTTCGAGTTTAACCACCATCATCTCCACGGCAATAATCGCATCATCAACCAATAATCCTAACGCAATGATCAGTGCCCCAAGTGAAATACGATCAAGATTCCAGCCATTGATATACATTACTATGGCTACAATGCCCAACACAAGCGGTACCGAAACCGCAACGACAATTCCTGTGCGCCAGCCAAGAAATACAAAAGATACGGCTAATACGATCGCTAAGGCCTCAAGAAAAGAGCGTTCGAACTCCCAAACTGATTCCTCAACTATACGTGGCTGATCCGAATATTTCGTAATCTGTACCCCTAAGGGTAATTGCTTTTTGATCGTCTGCATACGTTCATCGAGTGCAGTCCCCAGTTCTAAAATATTACCGTTTCGCTTCATCGTCACACCGATTGCTAAAATCGGCTCACCGTTGTGGCGAATAGTAAAGCTCTGAGGATCTTCATAACCGGTACGGACGGTAGCCACATCCGAGAGCTTCAGCAGTTTACCACCGACTTCGATACTCACATTGCCTACATCGTTAGCGTTATGCACCTTACCGTCGATTCGAACCTGTACTCGATCATTGGCGGTATCCACTGAGCCTGATGGTGTGACCATATTCTGATGAGACAGCGCATCGAAAATCACGCGGGGAGACACTCCTAACGCAGCAAGACGGCGCGTTGAAACCTCGACAAAAACACGTTCGCCCTGTTTGCCTAGAGTATCTACCTTATTGACTCCGGCTACACCTTGTAATTTTCGTTTAATGTCCTCAGCCGTATCATGCATCTCTGCCATCGTCAGATCAGGTGCACTGAGGGCATACAGAACACTGTAAACATCGTTAAACTCATCATTATAAAATGGTCCACGTACCCCTGATGGGAACTCGTGACGAATATCCGAGACCTTCTTTCGTGCCTGATACCAAGATTCTTCTAAATCCTTCTTGCTGGTTCCCCCTTTCATCCACAAGGTTATTGCACCGTAGCCCTGACGTGAATAGGAGCGTACATTATCGAGATGTTCCAACTCCTGCATTTTACGCTCAATACGGTTGATCACTTGATTCTGAATTTCTTGGGCAGTAGCACCCGGCCATGCCACCACGATCGTCATGCACGGAACATTGAAGTTCGGATCTTCCGATCTACCAAGCTTGGTAAACGATACGATTCCGGCAACCAACGTGACGATAATGAGAAAAAGGACCATCTGAGTGTGCGTCACCGCCCATTGGGAGAGGTTAAAATTCTTCACTGGTCGCCTTTTGCCGATGGGTCATCACTGTTTTCAAGCGTGCGTTCTATAGGGCGCACTTTCATCGACGCGTCAAGTTTTTGTGCCCCGACCGTGACGATACGCATATTATCGGTCAGACCCGCGACTCGTACGGTATCGGTTCCATAGCTCAAGACATTCACTTTTACGAATGCAATTCCGTTTCCGGCAGAATTTAATACCCACACTCCCAGCTCCCCTGCTGTTTTAACAAGTGCACTCAACGGCAAAGCGGTACCAGACACTGCTGGGCGTGACAATTGGAGTTGTATCGTACTGCCCAACGGCAGATGCTCCATGGCTGAGTAAGATTTTGGTGCATAACGCGCACGGTAGGTTCGACCTTGCGATGCCGCTAAAGGTGACAGTTCTCGCAGATGCAGTGCCACCGATATCTCATTGTTATCCCAGGAGAGAGCTTTTGCCTTAAATTGTCGTGCTTGATTCACCATGTATTCAGGCAAATCTGTTACGACTTCACGTTCGTCGTCTTTGGCAAGTGACACTATCGGTACTCCCTCGGCAACGACTTGCCCGATCTCCATACTCATTGCGGTGACAACCCCGTTGTAGGGTGCTTTGAGCGTTGTATAGCTGTTCTTGTTTTGGGCAACTTTAAGCGCTTTTCGTGCTTGTTCCATACCGGCATTTGCTGTATCAGAGCGGCTCTTTTGACGCTCCAAATCAGCTGATCCCATAGAACCATCACCCACCAAGCGTTGGAATCTATCCGCATCCAAAGATGCTTGACGCGCATCTACACTGGCAGCGCTTAGCTGATCCGCAGCGACACCGAGGGCTAATTGATAGTCTGCATCCTCAAGCTTTGCCAAAGCTTGACCGCAGGTAACACGATCACCGACATTGACAAGACGTTTGAGAATTTTTCCTCCGGTACGAAAACCAAAATCGCTTTCAACTCGTGCACGAACGGTTGCACTCAACCATCGTTCTTCTATCCCCTCCGTTTTACCGATGGTCGTGACATACACAGAAGTTGACGATGGCGCTTGCATTGTTTCGTGTTCACAACCTGTTAGCATAATGAGAGCAACAAGGACGGCAATATTTTGCACACTACTTTTCATTGACTTTTTCATCGTAGCACCTTCATATATTTATCTTCAGATGCTGCTTTTAATTCGTTTTGAGATGGATTCCACCCCCCGCCCAAAGCTTTATAAAGCTGTATATCTGCCAAGAGACGTTGTGTCTCATGATCCATCAGGACTATTTCACTGTCCAACAGCAAACGTTGAACATCGAGCAGGGCTAATTTGTCTATCTGTCCTTCACGGTACAACAACTCTACCTCCTGCAACGCTCTATTACGATTCTGTACGACAGCTTTGAGAGATATTCCCCGCTTTTGCTCTTGGGATCGGACGCTCAGAGTATCTTCCACCTCCTTGACCGCAACAAGGACAGACTTTTGCCATGTGAGTAAAGCTTCGTTTTCACGCGCACTTTGCGCATCAATACCAGCTTGAATTCGTCCGGCGTTAAAAATCGGAATGGCAAACGCCATAGCAACATTGCTAAATGGAACCGGTGCCAAATCAAGCCCATTAATGCGTAGGTCTTCCCGCCCGATAAGCGCGTTCACGAAAAGCTTTGGCCATGTTTGAGATTCTGCTTCTTTGGATCGTAATGATTCAGCGGTATAGCCTGCTTCAGCAGCCATCAGGTCGGGACGCCGCCGAAACAGATCGCTGGGCTGACCCGTACCGATGATTCGAGATTGCGGCCAAGTATACTTGGGGTTAGCAGATACCGGCGAAACGGAAGGATTTTCACCGAGTAAGAGGGCAATATGAGTTTGGGATATAGCAACCAACGTTTCTAATAGCGGCAACTGTGCATCGAGAGTGCCAGCTTCTGCTTTGGCAAGGTTTAGCTCAAAACGACTGGATTGCCCCTCTGTAAATCGTCGAGAGATCAGGCGTGCGCTCTCATGATAGGTTTTTACCAATTCCTCAAGGAGATCCAGACGTTGCTCTGCCCCACGCAAAATAAAGTACTGACGTGCTATTTCACTGGTTATCAACAGCCGTGTACCCTCAGCGCCGGACTCTGCTGCTATTGCATCAGACTTTGCAGCATTAGCGGCGGCACGTATTCCACCACTCACATCAATTTCCCAAGCTATATCAATACCGGCTCGATAAGCCCTCAAATCGGGCAAGCCCTGCTTATAGGGTGCTGGAAGTCCACTATGAGCTGTCGAAGCAGATGTTTGGAAATTTAAGGTCGGCCAAAGACGCGAGTCTTGCGCATCAAGTCCTGCACGTGCAGCTTTTATACGGCTCATTGCGATTCGAATATCATGATTGGCGTTAAGAGCTTTTTCGATCAGGGCGGTTAATACAGGATCATTAAATTTCGCCCACCACTGTATATCATCTGATTGCGCATCCACTGTATCTAAGTGGTAAAAACTTGCTGAAAGAGTCGTATCAAGCTTGGGAATATCCGCTTGAGGAGTTGTGCAACCCGACAATAAAAGTATCGGTGCGATAGAGAGCCAAATCGTGCGATGCTTTAAAAATGCTATTTTCATAGAAAACTCCCTAACAAACATAGGGAAATTTTACTCAATAGCTAAATTTATGTCATTCGCATTTGTTCATCTTTTTCAATCGGCTTAAATGTTGAGGGGTTATGCCGAGATAAGAAGCTATATGATATTGAGGAACCTTGCTTAAAAGGTGAGGAGTAGTTTTTAAAAACTGTGCAAATCGCTCGTCCGCATTTTGTACCAATTGAGCAAAATATTTTTCGTGCACCAAAGAGTATGCCATATCGCTCGACCTTCTCATAAACTCAGACCACTTAAGATGCTGTGAACACAAATACTCTATATCCTCTTTTTTCATGATATAAAATGTGCAATCGCTTAGCGCTTCAAAATGAAGGTTTGACGGTGTTTGATTGAGATAGCTATCGTAATCAAACACGATCAGATTGGTCAAATGGGAGTTTTCATCATTAAAATAGATATACCACGTTGTATCTTTACCGTTTTCATCAATATAGTAACCTCTGGCTGTACCGGATTCGACAAAATAAATACCATTGTGAATTTGCTCAGCGTGGTGAATGGTTTCACCTTTTTGAAAATGCTTTTCAACCACTCTATTTGCCAGTAATTCAATTTCACTACTTGTCAAATCTATATTAAGTTTTAAAAATTCAAGAAATTTATTCATTGTGGCATGATCTCCATTTGTAGATAACTTTTTATTGTATCTATATCAATATTTTTACGTGTGTTTGGGCTGCCTTTGTATCCGATTACGCGACGTGAACCTTATCATTTTGAATATATATAGTGTAATAATTTTATTCCCCTTTGTCAACTTTCCCCCGCATTTTTTTAATGTTCCCATGCTTTGTCTTACTGTCCATCCGCCGTTTTTGCGAATTGCGGGTCGGTTTGGTAGGTTTGCGTTTTTTCTGTATCACCATAGCACTTTTTATGAGTTCTTTTAGCCTCCCCAACGCCGCTTCTTTGTTCTCTTCCTGACTTCGTGACTCTTGAGATTTAATGTTGACAATTCCCTCTTTGGTAATGCGGTGATCGGTGAGTGCTAAAAGACGTTCTTTGTAAAGATCGGGGAGTGAAGATGCATTGATATCAAAACGCAGATGAATTGCAGTGGAAACTTTGTTGACGTTTTGCCCGCCTGCTCCCTGAGAACGTATAGCGGTTATCTCCATTTCAGAATCAGGGATGGTGAGAGAATTTGAAATTTCTAGCATATCAACTCTCTATGACAGGGGAGATTATCTCCCTCGTCCGCCCGATTTTTTAGGGGAAGGTTTTTTGTTCCCAAAAGCACTGCCTCTGCCTGTGCTGCTTGCCTTTTCAACAGGTTCTTCGCGTGCTACACGTGGTCCGCGTTTACCGACAAATTTTGGCTGAACGGGTGCTTTTTTGCGTTTATTTCCAAATGCACCATCCGTTTTAGCTTTTTTCTCGCCATCCTTGCTCATGCTTTTTCCGCGTGTTTTTAATAATCCTTGATCCGCTGGTGGCTCAAAACCTTCTATGAGAATGGTTTCAACGTTTTTTCCCAGCATCGCGATGATTTTCGACCATGAGTGATGTTCTCCTGAGGAGAGAAGCGTGATTGCCAACCCCTCATTGCCTGCACGACCTGTTCGTCCAATGCGGTGTAGATAGTCAGTGCTGACGTGTGGGATGTCATAGTTGATAACGACGGGAAGTCCCTCGATGTCCAATCCACGTGCGGCAATATCGGTTGCGACCAGGATACGAGCCGTCCCATCTCGAAACTCACTTAATGCCCGATCTCTAGCCCCGTGTTTTTTGTTGCCGTGGATAACAACATTTTTCAGACCGCTTAGGGTCAATTCGCTACTCACTTCGTCGGCTTCGACTTTTGTTCGAGTGAAAATTAGAACTTGGGAATAGTTATTGGAGCCGATTAGAAATGACAATAACTCTTTTTTGCGCTCTTTTTCGACCGGATGAACGACTTGGCGAAGGGTCATATCGGCAGCTTTAAGATTATCGATCTCGACGAGAAGCGGTTTTTTGAGAATTTTTTCGCTCAATTGTTTGACCGAAGGGGTCATCGTCGCTGAAAAAAGCATATTTTGACGATTAACGGGGAGAAGATCGATGATCTGTTCGATTTCTCGGATAAAGCCCATATCAAAAATCGTATCGGCTTCGTCAAAAACCAAATATTGGATTCGCGACAATGGAATATGACCTTGTTTGTTGAGCTCAATCAATCGTCCAGGGGTAGCAACGATGATATCAACACCCTCCCCTAACTCTTTCGCCTGACGGGCCATATTCGCTCCACCAAAAAGGGCGATGCAGGTGATATTAAGCCCCTCAGCATACGATGCTATCGCCAATGCAACCTGAGATGCGAGTTCACGCGTCGGGACAATCACGAGGGCACGGGCACTCGATTGTGTGGCTTCAACGTCTTTGACTAATTTTTGAATAATCGGAAGGGCAAATGCAGCGGTTTTCCCGGTCCCTGTTTGTGCAGCTCCGAGAATATCGCGTCCTCGTAAAACGAGAGGAATAACCTGCGTCTGAATTGGAGTAGGTTGCGTATAGCCTTTGGCTTCAAGGGTATCAAGTAGATGGGCATTAAGCCCTAAAGTCGTAAATGACATGGTTTCATTACCTTTATGTGGTATTTTTGTTAACATATTTTAACCTATTAAGGCTTCATACCTTATTTATAGGCTTTTTTTTGCTACTATTGCGCGATAAGATTATTCCCGAGGAAACCCATTGAAAGCATTCGTATTTTTAGCACTCACTATTACCTTAGGCTGGAGTGCTATGGTCACAGGAACCATCTATGACAAGGGCACTTCAAAACCGATTGAAAATGCCATTATTATTTCAGGTACGAAAGAGTACCGAAGTGACAGCAACGGTTCATTCACCGTTCCCACAGCTACAACTATCGGCATCCGTGCAGTAGGATATGAACGAAAGTTCTACACAACCGGCGGGAAAATGTATCTAAACAGATTCATCCCAAAAGCTCTTTATCTTTCCAGTTTTGGAGCTACAAGCGGAAAAATCATGGGAAATGCGAAACATCTCATCCATACAACACAGATCAATGCACTTGTAATTGATGTCAAAATGGATCGTGGACAAATCGCCTTTAAAACGGCTAACCCGATTGCCAATAAAATCGGCGCTCAAGATATTATTTTATTTAAAGACATCAAAAAATTTGTAACAGATCTTCACAAAGAGAAAATTTACGTCATTGCCCGTATTGTTTCGTTTAAAGATACCCCATATGTGACGGCTTACCCTCAATATGGAGTCAAAAAAGACGATGGTACGTTGTTCAAAGATAAAGAAGGCTTGTATTGGATCGATGCTTCGAATAAAGCACCTCAAGATTACATCATCAGTATTGCAGCGGATGCCGCAGCTGCAGGATTTGATGAAGTTCAGTTTGACTATGTCCGTTTTCCCGATCGTAAAGGGATAAAATTTTCAGTTGAAAACACCCAAGCAAACCGAGTAAAAGCAATTTCAGGATTTTTAGAAGCGGCACGTACACGTTTAACACCGTACAACGTCTTTATCTCTGCCGATATCTTCGGCTATGTAAGCTGGCACGATGCTGACATCGAAATCGGTCAACGTGTTGACGCTCTTGCTCCGTATGTTGATTATCTCTCTCCGATGCTCTATCCAAGCGGATTTAATGCAGGAATTCCTGGCTTTCCGAATCCCGTAAAAGCCAACTATGAGATTGTCAAACACTCTCTGGACAAAGCACTTTTAAAATCTGCTAATTCTCCGCTGTGCTACCGTCCATGGCTGCAAGCGTTTAAAGATTATGCGTTCGACCGTCGTGTGTATGGAGATAAAGAGATTCGTGATCAAATCAAAGCAAGTGATGATTTTGGAAGCTGCGGATGGATTTTATGGAATCCTCGTAACGTTTACACAGGTGCAGGACTAATTCGTTTGGAGAAAACCGCCGATAAATTGCTAGAAAATCCTCTTCCTAAGACTCCTGTATTATAGAAGTAAATTTAAGGCTAAATACTCACACGATCTTCTAGCGCTTTAGTCAGCGAGAGAATATCGACGTTTTCCAAACTCACGCCAGTGGGAACCCCCTGCGCGATACGACTAAAGCGGACATCGCACTCGATGAGTTTGTCTTCGATATAAAGCATGACTCCTTGATTGGCGATAGAGGGGGTAAGGGCAAAGATTACCTCTTTTATCCCACTGTTAATAATTGCTTTGAGATGACCAACATCCAGCTCGTCAATGGAATCAAGGACAAAATAACGTCCATCAAACAAAGCATTTTCTTCAAACATCAAAATTTCTTTGGCATTTTCCACAATACACAACACTTCATGATTACGGTGTTCATCACTACAGATGGCGCACAGTTCATCTTCAGAAAGACCACCGCAAGAACGACATTTTTTTAAACTGGTGACAGCATTTTCGATAGCATGCGCGAGTTTTAGCGCACCAAAGGTATCGTGCATCACCAAATGGTACGCAAGACGTGTTGCCGATTTTTGTCCGATGGTGGGAAGCTGTTGAAGGGCATCGACAAGGCGATTAAATTTTTCTAAGGAGCGTTTCATACCGCTATTGTAGCAAAGGATATTCCAAACCATGCTTCCATAAAATTTTTGCTCATTGGTTATCCATATAGGTTTTGAGAATTTCGATGAGTTCCTGATCGTTGATGCTCTCTTTTTCGGTTTTAGAATAGATGGAGATTAAAACCGTTCTGTTTTGGAGCTGTTTATAGATGATGATTCTAAAACCACCGCTTTTACCCGTCGGGATTGAGGAGTTTCTAACCCTCTTTTTAAAAAGATTGTATCCCAAAGAGATGCCAATATCGTTTTTTCTCTCAATCTCATCGATAGCGTGTTTGAGATCAGTTTTGAGGAGTTTAAATTTTTTATTGAGCTGTTTAGCTTCTTTGAGAAACGTATCGCCGTACTCAATCATCCAACTCATCCCACAGAGATTCGATAGATGAGACTCTACCTTGTTTTACATCATCAAGCCCATGCGTGATCGAGAGGAGAATTTCAGCACCTTGAACTTTTTTCAGTGCTTCAACCATTTTTTCGTATTCATCTTTAGAAACGAGTACCGCTTCGACTTTGTTGTTTCGCAAAATAGCCAATTTGGAGCTCGAACTCTCTTTGAGCTGCGAGAGGTATGAACCGAACTTTTTGACCAGTTCGGAGGAGGCGATAAGTTCATTAGAAGCATATGTTACCATACTATTTACCTCACAATTTCACGTATAATTTTATAGTAATTATACATTAAATTTTACAATTTATACAAGTATCTGCTGTAACAGAGCTTTTTATAAGATGTTGGAGGACATCTACAAGGGTGTTAAATTTCTCTAAGGAATGTTTCATAGATGTATTGTAGCAAAGCTTATTCCAAACATAGTTTATGGAATTTTGCCAGTTTATATAGATTTTATAAAATATTATTCAAAAAAGTTTCATTTTATAATTACTATCTTTCTCTTTCTAAATCTTTTAACCCCATACTTAATGAAACTGAGATTAACATCTTGGAATGACCCCCATTTTAGAAATACAGATTCATATTTAGTGTACTTGACTCAACTCTGCTAACACTTATTTCAATATGGTATAATTCGCAAAAAATTTTGGAGATTATGCGTGGAAAATTTGAGTTATTATGAAATTTTAGAAGTTACCAAAAATGCTAACGGAGACGAAATCAAAAAAGCCTACCGTAAAATGGCAAAACTCCACCATCCTGACCGTAACCCCAATGATGCCACAGCAGAACACAAGTTCAAACTCTGTAACGAAGCGTATCAAGTCCTCAGTGACGAGCAACAGCGCTCAGTCTATGATCGTTATGGCAAAGAGGGTTTACAAGGCGGTGGTGGACGCAGCCGTGGCGGATTTGATGATCTTGGAAGTGTTTTTGAAGAGATGTTTAACGGCTTTGCAGGCGGTGGCCGTAGCCGTCAATCGCGTGCTCCAAGTGATAAGTTTCCTCTCGACATGGGCGTGGAGATGCGTATCAGCTTCAAAGAAGCAGTTTTCGGATGCGAAAAAGAGGTAACCTTCAGCGCTAAAACTTCGTGTAAAACCTGTAAAGGAACCGGAGCAAAAGACGCAAAAGTCACCAGTTGCAGCCAATGTGGCGGCAAAGGACAAGTCTATGTTCGCCAAGGCTTCATGACTTTCTCTCAAACCTGTCCTGCATGTCATGGTGAGGGAACAATGGCAAGTGAGAAATGTACCGACTGTAAAGGAAAAAGCTATACGGAAACAAAAGAAAAAGTAACCGTAAAAGTTCCGGCAGGTATCGATAACGGTAACCGTTTGCGCGTATCAGGACGAGGGAATATGGGTAAAACTGGTGTACGAGGAGATTTGTACGTCACCTTCGAAGTGGAAGAAGACAGTCACTTTATCCGTAATGGAAATGATGTCTATCTCGAAGTTCCCATCTTTTTCACCCAAGCAGTTCTTGGTGAAGATGTCACTATCCCCTCGCTCAATGGCGAAGTAACCTTGGAACTCGAAACTGGAACCAAAGATAAACAACACTACCGCTTTAAAGGTGAAGGAATCGCTGACGTCCACGGACATGGAAAAGGAGATATGATCGCCCAGATCACTCTCACCTATCCAAATCGTCTCACGACTGAACAAGAAGAACTATTGCAAAAGCTGCAAGCAAGTTTTGGAATTGAGTCCAAACCGCATGAGTCTCTTTTCGAATCAACATTTGAAAAAGTAAAAGGGTGGTTTAAATAAAAGCTGGATTCCCGCCTTCGCGGGAATGACGAGAGAAGTTACTTGGTGCTACGCTTCGGATACGCCATTGCAATAACAATGGCAACAACCGCATACGCCCACGGAACAAAATCAGGAACCGGAACCGGATCACCCTTCGCATACGAATGCATTCCTGCAAGATAGTAGTTTACTCCGAAATAGGTCATCAATACCGACGTAAATGCAAGCAATGAAATAACACTGAATGAAAAGTCGTTATACCCTCCCTTAATCATACGTAAATGGATCACCACCGCATAGACTAAAATGGTTACCAATGCCCAAGTCTCTTTTGGATCCCAGCCCCAGTAACGTCCCCAACTCTCGTTTGCCCAAACACCTCCGAGGAAGTTTCCAACAGTAAGCAGTACAAGACCAAAAATAAGGCTCATCTCATTAATAGCATTGAGCTCTTTAATTGCCAGATTGAGGCGTGCCTCATTCTTTGGATTTTTAAGGATAAAGAGGATCAACGTAATCATCCCCAATAACGCTCCAAGGCCCAAGAAGCCATAACTCGCAGTAATCATCGATACGTGAATACTAAGCCAATAGGACTGCAATACAGGCACCAAATTTGTCACCTGAGGATCAAGCCAGTTCAGATGTGCAACAAACAAAATAAGACCCGTTAAAATACCCGTAGCGGCCAACGTCATCGGGGATTTACCTGAAAAGATAAATCCGGCCAGTACTGTTGCCCATCCGATATAAATCATCGATTCATAACCATTTGACCATGGTGCATGTCCTGAAATATACCAACGCATAGCAAGACCTGCCGTGTGCGCTACAAAAAATAAAACTAATAATCCGAAAGTTGCTTTACTAAAAAATTCTAACTTGAAATCGGGTTTCAAGATTTTGACAAACGATAAAATCAATAAAATAAAGCCTACCAGAAAATACAAAGGCCACAGTTGTTCAAATATATTGGTTTTATTATAAAAAATCTCAACAGCAAGCTTAGTCTCATTGGGATAGACGCTTGCTCCTGCAAAATGTTGATATTTATCAATCAAAGAGAGTGCTTTATCCGCCTCTTTCCAATCTCCGCTTTTAAGAGCAGCATCGACGGCACTAAAATATCCTACTGCCATTAGACGTACCATTTGTGCATCTTTGGGAGGGAGAGTTTGAAGTGCTTCAATGGTTGCATTCCATTTATTAGCTTTATCATTCGCTCTTGGCCACATTTGAATCAGTGAACCCGTATAAACCATATACGCAATATTGACCCGTTCATCTACTTGGAGGAGTTTTTTATCAAATTTATCCTGTTTTCCAGGAGCTTTTCGTGTTGCTTCCTCTATCTGACGTGCTAATTTATACCCCGTAATATCATCTGGAAATTCAAAAAACTGTGAAAAAGCCGCTGTTTTTGCCTCAGGCGGAAGCCCAATGAGTTTGTTAATCTCTTTGTCTCCTACTTGAATCATTGAAATCTCGCGCCATGCATCAGGACGAAGCATCATCCCTAAAATAACTTGATTAGGTGAAAGCCCTATTATTTCATTACTGCGGCTAAGTTTTGAAACAATTTCACTAGAGAGAGTATCCAGCGGTTTCATTCGACCACTGGAATCTTGTACTACCAAATGACCAAATTTATCGGCATGAGCAGCATCAAAACTTTTTGCCGTTTTAATTACGGGATTTTCACTCTCTGCCGCATGAGAATTTGTACCCATAAACATGATTGCCATCAAAGCGAATGATGCGGCAATTTTTTGAGCATCCAATTTTTTGAGTTTTTCACTCAATCCATTAAAACGACCATTTTTGACAATCAATACACCAAACATCCCTATTGCCAATAACAAATATCCAATATAGGTAATCAACGTCCCTGGATCTTTATTGACAGAGAGAACGGTTCCCATTTCATCTTGATCAAATGAGGATTGGAAAAAACGGTATCCTTTATAATCAAGAATATGGTTCATATAGATACGAAATGGCATTTTAACTCCTGCACTTTCATCCAGCAGTGTTACTTCACTTGCATACGATGCAGGTGACATTGAGCCCGGATAACGCTCAAGCTGGAAGTCATTAAGTGCAAGTGCAAATGGTAGTTTTCGCTCAATTGAGCCATATGAAACAGTTACAATGGTATCTCCTAAAACAACGGTTTTCGGTTCACCAACCTCACCCACTGATCCCAGCACAACCGCCGAACCTTTTTTATCACCCTTACTAAAGTTAAGAGTGAGAGCATCTTGTCCCCCACCCATCTTCATCATAGGTCCCTTTGCAGCCTTAGCAGATTTGGATACAAGCTGCATGCTCCCTTTGGGAATAAATTCACGTAATACAAATCCGCTCTGAGGAGTTTGAAAAAGAGTACGGCTAGCGAGTTCAGTTTTACCTGCATTTGCTGCTCCCGTTTGCTGAGTATTCATACTCAATGTATTAAGATTCATAGAGTGATTCATCATCACTTTACCGTTCTCTACACTCAACGAGACAACCGGTTTGTCGTACTTTTTGTGCGAATTAAAATCAATAACAATATCATTTGCTTCAAACGCATCACCTTCTTTGAGATTAACTGGTTCGCCGCCTGCACTTGTAGTAATCATCATTTTTAAGATAGGTGACCCTTTCGGATCACTAACAGGCTCATAACTGGCATCTCCCATATAACTCTCTAATGCAACATTGATTGTGTCATTATCGAATGACAATGCTTGATCAAAATGGTTGGTTGAGCGTTTAGAAAGATACAATTGCTTTTGGAAGCTGTACTCTTTCTCCCCTTTTTTGACGGTGAAGCTGACATACGGTTCAGCACTTACTATCGCATTAGCGGATTCACCTTCGCGAATATGCATTGTCCCCTCAAAACCCATATAACGGGTAATTGCAGCGCCAACGAGTATAATCAAAAAAGCGACGTGAAAAGTAAAAACCAACCATTTGCCGTTACGTGCCATTTTAAACTTTAATATATTCATCGTAAGATTTAAGGCTAACAGCCCCAGTAAAATCTCAAACCAACGTGCATTGTAAATATCTGCTTTTGCACTCATCGTTCCATAATCATTTTCAACAAAGGTAGCGTAACCGATGGTGATTGCAAAAAGCAACATTAAAGCAGCCATAGTTTTCATGGAGCTCAGTAAAGAGTAAATTTTATTCATTAAAAGACCTGTCTTGATAAGATTATTGCAATTGTAGTCGCACTTCGGTAAATGTATGTTAATTGTATGTTAATCATTAGACTCCTTCAAGTATCATTGCCTCGGAAAGTCGCTTAAATGCGGCAATATTCGCCCCATCCACAAAATTTCTCTCTACCCCATACTCTTTTGCCGTTAAAGAAACCCGTTTATAAATCTGACACATGATCTCGTTGAGTTTACGGTCAACTTTTTCAAAATCCCATTTTTCCATGGATGCGTTTTGAGACATCTCAAACTCGCTCACGGCAACTCCTCCTGCATTAGCAGCTTTGCCCGGTACAAATAAAACTCCGTTTGCCTGAAACACTTCAATAGCCTCAGGTACACTAGGCATATTTGCTCCCTCCACTACTGTACGAACACCATTGTTTAACAGTGTGACTGCATCGTTAAAAGTCAATTCATTTTGGGTTGCGCATGGAAATGCCGCATAACACGGAGTACTCCAAACAGCATGCGCTTCATGAGGATAATCTTCTTTTTTAGTGTAAATAGAATCAAAGCGTTGCAGCATATAGTTTTCCAGCGACAACCGTTTACCCTCACCTTTTAAACTTTTTAGCAACACAAGATCAATACCGTTTGGATCGTAAATTGATCCTTCGCTGTCACTGCAGGTAATAACTTTTGCACCGAAGTACTGTAGTTTTTCAATCGTATGCAACGCTACATTGCCTGCACCGCTCACACAGCATACTTTACCCCAGAGTGAATCGCCAAATTCTTCTTTTAACATCTCCACCGTAAAATAAACGACCCCGTATCCCGTCGCTTCTGGACGCATTAATGACCCCCCAAACGCATACGGCTTTCCGCTGAGAACCCCATCGTAGTTACGTGTAATTTTTTTATACTCTCCGAACAAAAATCCGATTTCACGAGCACCCACACCGATGTCTCCCGCAGGAACATCCACACGAGCACCGATGTATTGATGAAGCTCCCGCATAAAAGCACGGCAAAATTTCATAATCTCGAAATCACTCTTCCCTTTTGGGTCGAAATCTGATCCCCCTTTGGCACCGCCTATGGGTAATCCAGTCAGAGAATTTTTAAAAATCTGTTCAAATGCTAAAAACTTCAGTACCCCGGAATCAACACTTTTATGGAAGCGAAGTCCCCCCTTATAAGGTCCAAGGGCATTATTAAACTGTACACGATAGCCATTATTGACATGTACACGATTATTATCATCGACCCATTGAACTTTAAAACGAATTTCACGGTCAGGGACAATAAGACGTTCTAAAATGGCATACGTTTGATAGCGTGTATCGCTTTGCAATATCGGCTCCAGAGAATGTAACACTTCACTGACTGCTTGAATAAATGTTCCGTCCATTGCATAATTTGTACGCTCTAATCTTGCTAAAAAATCTTCAATCACAGTTTCT
>JAPLGN010000011.1 GCA_026390135.1 Campylobacterales bacterium
GATTCCAGTTTCTTGATAAGACTGGCTTCCGAATAGCGAGAAGGTGGCTCGGTGAAATGTTGCTCAGTAGAAATGCTTTGGATATCAATCGCGTCACCCGTGGTCAGTGCTGGCAATAGTTTGTCTTTATCATCAGTTCCTACTACACGATAGAAACCGTCAAAAAGGAGTTTGCGTCCAGTAGCTCTAAATTCTGCATTTGGACTCTCAAAAGTGATGCTTTGTTGTTCAAAACGGGCATCGTTCATCTGACAGGCAATAAAGCGGTTATAGATGAGCTTATAGAGTTTGATCTCATCAGGTTTGAGATAGGTTGCTGCAATTTCGGGGGTGAAAGCAAGCATCGTTGGGCGAATTGCTTCGTGCGCTTCTTGAGCCCCTTTGGATTTTTTTGTATAAACTTTTGGGTTTTCAGGAAGATACGCTTTTCCATAACGGCTAAGGATCAGCTCACGCGCTGATTCCACCGCTTCGGCTGCAAGGTTGAGTGAATCAGTACGCATATAGGTGATAACCCCAGATGTCCCCTCAGGTGTTTTGACCCCTTCATACAGTGCTTGCGCGACCATCATGGTTTTTTTAGGAGAAAAGCCCAGTTGTGAAGAAGCCGTTTGTTGAATCGTAGACGTCATAAATGGTGGAGGCGTAGAAGATTTACGCTCTTTTGTTTCGATCTCACCTACTTTGAACGCTTCATTTTTTATGACAGTAACAATACGTGACGCTTCATCGCCTGTTTTGATGGTGAGTTTATCGATTTTTTCGTTTTCAAACTGTACGAGTGTTGCATCAATTTCCGTTTGAAACAGAGTGTCGATCGTCCAATACTCTTGGGGAATAAAGGCACGAATTTCTCGTTCACGGTCGATGACAATCTTGAGCGTCGAGGATTGAACCCGCCCTGCGGACAACCCTTTTTGGATTTTACTTGCCAATAAAGGTGAGAGTTTGTATCCTACGATACGATCTAAAAGCCGTCGTGCTTGTTGCGCGTTGACTCTGTCCATATCCAGCTTGCGCGGGGTTTCAAGTGCATGGATGATTGCGTTTTTAGTAATCTCATGAAACACAATACGCGGCAGTGACTCAGGGTCTTTGCTAATGGCATGGGCAATGTGCCAGCCGATCGCTTCTCCTTCGCGGTCTTCGTCGGTCGCGAGGTACACAGTATCCGCTTTTTTTGCCAGCTCTTGAATCTGTTTAACAATGGCTGTGCTGTCCTCACTGATTTTATAATCAGGAATGATGGTCTCATTATCGATCTTTATCCCAAAGCGGGCTTTGGGAAGGTCACGGATATGCCCTTTCGAAGCAATTACCTCATACTCGTTGGAGAGGAAGTTTTTTATGGTCTTGGCTTTGGCCGGAGACTCTACAATAATTAATTTCAAAGTTTTGAATCCTATTATATTATTTTAACGCCATCGGAATGCATTCTTACCGGCGATGGTAACACTAGGTTTACCCGCAGGGGGCACAATGTCCTTCGACAGGAAGCCCAAACCCATTATATAATGGATGAATACCGAAAGTGTAACAAAAAAAATTCTATTTTCCATTAAACTTTTTTTTAAACCTTCCGATATAGTCTGTAACAGCAAGGATGCTGAAAAACTTCAGAGCTAACGCTCTACCATAAAAGGATTTATCATGGGATTTAAAATTAACACAAACATTGCAGCGTTGAATGCGCATACAAATGCAATGGTAAATAACCGCAATTTGGACAGTTCACTGTCTAAACTTTCTTCAGGTCTTCGTATTAATACAGCAGCAGATG
>JAPLGN010000055.1 GCA_026390135.1 Campylobacterales bacterium
GTTTGGAGCTGAAAATAGTGCACTTTGAAGGGAGTATCGGTACGGATGATTATTTTTTTCTCCAAATACAGGTCTTCGATCTCGATCGTCTGAGTCTCTTCAATCGTCCCTATTTGCGCTAAATTGACTCCATTGATCCGAATCTTCTCATAATCCGCAAAGTGAAAATTGTGTTCCATCACATAGGTAAAATCGCCTTTGGCATCACTTTTTAGATGGAGAGAAAATTCGATTGCACTGGAAGTAAAAGTAAAGTTTTTTTCCAACGAAGCATTGGCTCTTTCATCGGTGTATATTCCACCCTCGCGTGTAAAGGAAATACTATTTTTTGTTTTCGAAGATGTATAGGGCTGATTGGCGAAATCTCCATATTCCCGGAAATTGCAGTAACGAAAATTCTCCACATTAAAGCTTCTGTCACTGATGTGATCGACAAATGAATTTTTGAGATACCAATCATAAATAATCGCATCCCGCAATGCATCATTGACGACCATATTGGTATGATGAATCGTATCGATTCCCTCTTCAAATGGAGAAACTTTTTCTTTAGGTGCTTCGAAGAGAGCTTGATGATACGCCTCTTTTCGACGCGTGAGGGTATTTTGATAGTTAAAAAATTTATCTCGTACATCGAGCTCCACCATCTGTCCTCCATGCGCTGAATCAAAACGGGCAATCAGCTTGGAGCTCACTGATTTATACTTCGTATGTCCATCAAGCTCGTTGGAGTCACTGACGAGGGCTTTCTTTTTCCCGTAACGGATATTTTCACATTCGATTAAATAGCGATAACTGTTGTCGCGCAAGTTGGGAAGATACAGACCACCAAAAACTCCATGCCACAAAGGATCATTCGTCTGAAGTTTATACAGCGGTGTTTCGAAATCTCCCTCTTTATTATGATAGGCGCGAGAAAGCTCGATCATCCGTTTGTGAAGACGGTTGCTCTCAGGATATTTGACAAAGAAATTTTTCCAAATTCCACCTTTGAGAAACTTCACCCCTTCGCGCTCATAGCGCTCCAATCCCATCTCTTCTTTGAGAGCTTTAAGATGCAAAGCATTCTCCGCTATTAAACTCCATTCACCCATCTCGTAATATGACACATTGGGCAAATAGGCAATCCCGCGAGGACAATGCGCGTTAAAATACTCACCGAAATGACATGTCTCAATCGACTCATCTGCCAATACTGCTTGAACAAAAGACTCAAGCCACCCTTTTTCATACACCCATTCATGAGTACCCGGCCACATCCCAAATTTTTCGGCATCGTCGAAGATAATCGCCGCCGAATCTTCCTCGCGGTTGTACGATTTAATCGCACGAATGGCACTTTCAACATTTAAAAAAGGAATAGCATAACGGAGCTTTTGACTGATAGGAAAGAGCCCCATCGGAATTCCCCCTTCTTCACTCATATACACTCCGTCCAATACCTCTTGATCAAAGCCGGCACACTGGAAGTGGTAATCGTCCATTACGGTGTAACGAATACCTGAACGATCGAGATCGGGAATGAGGGAAGATTCCCATACCCGTTCAGTGAGCCATAAACCTTGAGGTTTTTGATCAAAGCGTGTGTGTATCGAATCATTCAGCCGCTGGATTTGCCGTACACGATCGCTTGAGGGAATAACGCTCAAAATCGGTTCATAATACCCTGCACTGAAAAACTCGATGCTTCCAGCTTTAGCCAAGGAGACAATTTTTTCATACAGTGATGGTCGTAATTCCTCAATTCGCTCCATAAGCCATCCGCTGCAATGGACCGAAAATTTAAACTCAGGATAGCGGCTCATCACCTCAAAAAAAGGTTCGTAACAGGTTTTTATCCCCAGTTCGATTACCCACTCAAGATTGTCCACCGGCTGGTGCATGTGAATCCCTAACAATAATGATGTCTTCATTCCCTCTCCTATATAAACCAGTCGGTTGTAAGATAATTATTCAGTTCAAGTAAAAGCGTTCCATTACCCGGTAAAGTTTGAAGCACCAGATTCTCTTCTATCACTTCCCATCGAAGATGAACGGAGGTGTTGCTTCCAAAATGATCTCGCGTGAGTGAAAATTCTAAACGGTGGCCAACCATAACCGGTTCCAACACCAGACTCTCACCCGTCTCTTCGATTACCATCGCGATATGGGCATGCGGCGGAAAAGGATTTTTGCCTTCCAAGGCGATATAAACGGCTTGATCATCCAATCCATAATATATGGTATCCACAGGACCGCGCAATCTGTCCATCGTTGAAAAGCTCTGCGTCTCATCGATCATACCGCATCCAATCCATTCGAAAAAGCCACTTTTCTTTCCGTCTAAACGAGGTGAAATACTATTTCGAGGCTTGATCCAAGAAGGTTTGGCAACATTAAAAGAGTTAATCGGTTCCATGAAATGGGAGGGGACTGTTTTTCCCATCAAACGATAGATCTCGATCAAATGGTCTCGGAACAATGTATCAAACTCGGATGAAAATTCGGTCACGTGATCTTCACCGTACCACCAAAACCAGTCACTGCACTGCGATGCCAAAAGATGATATCGCATCGTTTCGGTGATCTCGTGAGTTTGGGCATAGCGTTCTAGCTCACGGCGCGTCTCAAAAATAAGTTCCCATGCCCGATTTTTTTCACGATGTCCTACCCACGTATCAAACGTTCCGTGAATCCAGCTACCAGGGGCCAAGTGTGCTAATACCTCACTCTCATTTTTTTGCGACACTTCATCCATGCTCACCGTTTTACACCATGTTGACGTGCTTAAAGCGCTATAAAGAGAGGTAAAGAAATCCCATCCGTTGTTCGGGTAAAACTCCCATGCATTCTCGCCATCGACAATCACGAAAACATCTGGATTTTCTTCATTGGCCGCAATACGATGCAGTTCGTCCATAAAATGGCTGCTCGCCTTTTCCCCTTTCATGTGACGATACTCAAATCCGATGAGATCACTCAAGCCATGATCACGAAAAGCGATGGTCACATCCTCATAACGATAGGGTTTATAACGCAGAGATGACGCATCATTATGAAGTGATTTATGAAGTATAGCCTCATCGGTCGCAATCCATGAAATTCCATGCTCTTTGTACACAACAACACTTTTTTCATCAACAGCTCCCTCCGCCGGCCAAAAACCGCTGGGCTTGATTCCAAATGTCGTTTCATACAACGCAATGGAACGTTCTACATGTTCAATCGCATCGTTACGTAGTGAATACGCCCCCCCTGGCAACTCAGTTAAGGGATTGGCACGCTGTCCATTTTTCATCTCCATTAACAAAGGAAGGATCGGATGAAAATAAGGAGTGGTCGATACCGATATGATTCCCTCTTTTTGCAGTGTCCCGTAAAAAGGAAGTATCTCCTGGACAAAGAGGCATAACGTTTCCAGCAATTGCGTTTTGTCCGCTTGGGTATACCCTCTCTGTTTGGCAAACAACGCTTTGACTAACTTATTATGAAGTCGAAGATAATTTCCACACCATGCGAGTAAAAAAACCACTTCCAAATCGATCAGCTCATCATCACTAAAACGCGTTTGCTCATAGAGTTCACAATAGCGCTCTATGGGGTGTACCATGGTGTCATACTGCGTCGCGGTACAAAGTTTAATGAGCCACTCTTGTTGCGATTGGCTAAGCGTTGAGGGGTGCTGTGCCCACAGGGAAAGAAAATAATCGTATTTCAACGGTTGTGTATAGAGTTTGAGTTGTTCGATTAACGACGCACTGAGGTTGAATGTTGCTTTGAGTCCCGAATACTGACTCATAAGCCACGGCATCTCATAATAATCTTTAATGGCGTGCAAAAAAACCCATGGCATACTCATCACACCATCCCTGCCTCGATAATCAGGCTGATGCATGTGCCAAAAAAATGAAAGGCTAAGAGGTCGGGCATTCATCAAGGTTTCGACCACTCCTGTATTTTTTCAGTGTAGCGCTTGGTATACATCTCCCCTTTTTGATCATCCGTTGCTTGGATCGTCAGATTGAGATAATCGCTGTATTGATCAGGGATCATTAACACCCAATCGTCTTTATCCAGCCAAATTTTGACCCCGTCAAGAGTAGAAGATTCTTTATCTTTGGCATCTTCCAAAAATTTACGCATCATTTTTCCCTTCAGGGACTGAGTACACGGAAGCTGAATCGTTGTATAGAAAAAATGGGGAAGCGAAGCAATAATTTCAGAAAGTTTCACATTGTGGGAAACCATCATCTCCAAAATTTTCAACGTCGCATACATCGAATCTCTGTGCGTTGCAAATTCGGTAAAGGTAAAGTTCCCTTCGCCCGTAGCGACTAAATCATAACTTTTCATCTTAGTAGCTTTAAAATTCGCGTATTGCCCCCGTTCAATTTCGAGATGGTCAAAATAGACAATATCTGCAGCCCATGTCGGTAAAAAGACCCGTTTTTTCACACCATTGGCTTTGGCTTCCATGTTCAGAAGGCTCATGACGACATATAAGGCACTTTGTTTGGAGAGGGGAAGCCCCTCATCGCATACAATATCCAATCGCTGACCGTGAGGATAGAGAATAAATCCGCCATCGAGTTTGAGCGCATTAATCACTGCCCCCATATCCTCATACGAGCGTTTTACCAAAGTGTTAATGTTAGAGAGACGCTGTTCATCGCCGTAGGCATTGAACATAATATGTTCAACACCAAGATCGTTCAGAATATCAGGGAAGACCTCGGACGCCAAACCGTGCATCAAATCGACCGCAATACGGCTATCAAGGCATTTGAACCGATGCGATTGTAAAACGGACTCTATCCCTTTTTTGTATTCGGCGTATTCACGCTTGTGATCGAGTTCGTGTATCTGACCGATTTGGGAATAATCGACTCGACGGAAGGTCTCTTTGAAAAATGCTTTTTCTACTTTTTTTGCCACATCATTGTTGATACGAAGTGCTTCATGGTTGTAAAAGGTAATGACCGTACTGGTGGGATCATCGATTTTTTGATGAAAATGGACCCCTGCCGTATAGTGCTCATGAAAGGAGAGACTGCATCGCATAACGGCTGAGGGGATAGCATTATAATCGACAACATCGACTCCAGAGGAGAGCAAACCGCCTAAAAAGGCCCGCTTCAGCATCCGTGAGCTTTTATCATAATGACGTGATACCAACACCATCGAGCCCACCGGCAATTGTGCACCAAAAGATTCTGCTATCTTTGTCGCCATTTCGCACGAGAGTTCCACATTTGATTTTCCGATGACCATCCCGTTTTCAAAAATAGAATTTTTATATTTACTTCCCAGAATGACACTGCGGCTGACGATAGAAGCATCTTCGATCATTTTATACGGCCAGATGGTGACATCTTTTTCGATGGTGACGAGCTCACCGATTTCGCATCCCTCGGCTAAGATTAATCCCGATTTAGCGGTAACATTTTTTCCGATACGGTTTCCGTCACAAATAACACATCCGTCTAATTTGGCATTTTTTTCGATCTCAACATCGTTCCAAATGACGGTATTGGCAATTTTCGACGAAGAACCGATGATAACGTTATTTCCTATCACAACATTGCTGAGCTTCGAACCGCGCTTGACCGTCACATTTTTACCAATTACGACAATTCCGATTACTTCAACACTCTCATCAAGGGTATTATCCTCTTCACAAATGAGAACGCCATCGGGATATTTAATCGCTTCTCCCCCAATATTGAGTTTGATTTTACCGGCAAGAATGTCTTCATACACATCCCGATAACTCTCAGGATTTCCAACATCACGCCAGTATCCTTGAGCGTATCCTGCCATCAAATCAATACCCTGACGCATCAGCAGAGGAAAAAGATCTTTAGCAAAATCAAAATTTTCATTTTTAGGAATGTACTCAAGGATTTCAGGCTCTATGATATAGATACCGGTATTAATCGTGTCGCTAAATACTTCACCCCAGCTCGGTTTTTCGAGAAATTTTTCGATTTTCCCCTCTGAATTAGCAATAACCACACCAAACTCAAGCGGATTTTCAACGGAGGTCAATGTAATGGTTAATTTAGAATTTTTTGATTTGTGGTAATCAAAAATCTGTTGAAAATCAAAATCGGTCACTAAATCACCGCTGATAATAATGAAGTTTTCATTTCCAATGTATTCTTGAGCTTTTTTGACCGCACCCGCTGTTCCATAATCATCATCAGGTACCACATAGGTGATGTTGATTCCCCATGCACTTCCGTCTTGGAAATAATCTTTGATGACATCGGGCTTAAAATAGAGTAATACAATAAATTCTTTAATGCCTAAATCCCGCAGACTTACAATCGTATGTTCCATCATCGGACGGTTCATTATCGGTAACATGGGCTTTGGGACTGAATTCGTCAGGGGCTGTATTCGTGTTCCAAATCCTCCTGCCATAACAACAGCTTTCATTAATCTCCTTTTTGAAACGGTTTAACTACACAATCATCTATTATTCTAATACTACGCTAAATCATAGCATTTTTTTTATACATTTTTATTGGAATCAATCCATTTTAAAAACACTCTATTAACGGGCTTTCGTTATTATATCATTTAGATTAATAACGATAATGCTTATAGTTTAATCAATCAATACGAATGCAACTTGCTACAATGGTAAAAATTAAAATTTTAAAGAGTCTTTATGAGTGAAATATCCAATATATGCGACGTTATTATTTTCGGAGGGCA
>JAPLGN010000056.1 GCA_026390135.1 Campylobacterales bacterium
TACGCCAATGAACTGGAAAATTTTTGTAAATGGTATGTTCAGCTGTGGGGAGAGTCTTTGGGTAAAATCGACTCATCAGGCAATTCTGTCGGGCTAACCCCTGCATCGTTGATCGGTTCAGTCGATCAGCACTCTTTTTTACAACTGCTCATCGAAGGACCCAAAGATAAGACGGTTACTTTTCTCACCATTGAGGATTTTGAAAGCACTTTGGTTATCCCTAATATTTCCCTAAAACATCTCGAAATGACCGATTTCGTTAACACCAAAAGTTTCAATACCCTCATCAACCTTCAATGTGATGCGACCAAAGAGAGTCTGGACATGAATGGTATCCCAACCGATCAGATTACATTTCCTAAGCGTGATGAGGCGAATATCGGTACGCTTATCATGTACTATGAACTTTTGACCTCTTTGGTCGGTGCGATGATGCACATTCACACTTACGATCAACCTGGAGTTGAGCTTGGTAAACAAATTTTGTATAAAAAATTTGAAAGCTGAGAAGGGATGATTTTACACGATTACGAACTTGACCCGAAATATTCCACGAGTGTCGCTTATTTTTCGATGGAATTTGCCATCCATCAGGCATTGAAAATCTACTCCGGAGGTTTAGGATTTTTATCAGGATCGCATATGCGAAGCGCTTACGATCTACGACAAAATATGGTTGGTATCGGTATCTTATGGAGCTTTGGCTATTACGACCAATTGCGTACCGAAAAACGGTATTTAAAAGTGGAATTTATCCGTAAACATTATTATTTTCTCGAAGATTTGGGTGTTCAGGCAACTGTCAATATCCACTCTCAAGATGTTCATATCAAAGCTTACTATCTCCCACCCAGTGTGTTTGGTTCTGCCCCTCTTATTTTGCTTTCAACGGATATTGCTGAAAATGACTTTTTGGCCCGTACAATCACCCATAAACTTTATGATGGTAATGAAGAAACTCGTATTTCTCAAGAAATAGTGTTGGGAGTTGGCGGTGTAAAAGTACTTGAAGCACTAAAACAAAAAATTGATATCTATCATATGAACGAGGGACATGGACTTCCTCTCGTTTATGAATTGTATGCAAAATATCAGGATATGGAGAAGGTTAAAGAGAAGGTTGTCTTTACTACTCATACCCCTGAAGATTCAGGAAATGAGCAGCATAATATCTTTTTGCTCCATAAATTTGGATTCTTTAACGGCCTTGATTTAAGTACCGTGCGGACGATTATGAAAATGGAAAATGATGAAATATTTAATCTCACTGTCGGAGCTTTGCGTTCATCGAAGATTAGCAATGCCGTTTCCAAGTTTCATGGAGAAGTAGCAAATCGGATGTGGGAACAATGTGAAGGACGTTCAGAGATAATTTATATTACCAATGCTCAAAATCGCCGTTTTTGGACGGATAAAGGGATGCTCTCTGCTCTCGATGAACATGAAGATTATGCATTGGTTGGTCGTAAAAAACATCTTAAGCGTCTATTGTTCAATGTTGTTGCAGATCAGACGGGTAAAATGTTTGATCCGGATATTTTTACCATTGTGTGGGCCCGTCGTTTCGTCGAATACAAACGCCCAGGACTTCTCAAGCATGATTTAGAACGTTTTAAACTTCTTTTAGAGCGTACTGAAAAACCGATTCAAGTTATTTGGGCTGGCAAGCCTTATCCATCCGACAATAATGCTATCAATGCTTTTAATGACTTGATTCATACCAGTCATTGCTTTAAAAATATGGCAGTTCTTGTTGGATATGAATTGGAATTATCGGCGATGCTGAAAAAAGGATCCGATTTGTGGTTGAATACGCCTCGTGTTTCCAGAGAAGCAAGTGGAACGAGTGGCATGACAGCCAGTATGAATGGATCAATCCATCTTTCAACAGACGATGGATGGCATCCTGAATTTGCTAAAAATGGTTCTAATGCATTTACTATCCCTCAGATTGACCACAGTACACCGATAGAAGTTCAAGATTATGAAGACAATAAAAATCTAATGGACATGCTTGAAAACGAGATCATTCCGATGTACTACGACAAACCTGAACATTGGACACAAATCATGAAAAGTGCAATGTCCGATGTTATTCCGGCATTTGACTCAGGACGAATGGTGCATGAGTATTATTTCAAAATGTACAATGCCTAAATGTCGATTGGCTATACTTCTGAAAATAGTCATGTAGCCTAAAGAGGGAAAAATTGTCTTTATCACTGATTCCACATCATGAATACAACAAAATCCTTATTATCGAAGATGATCCTATTATTGCCCTTGACCTTAGTTTGGTAGTGGAAGAAATGGGATGTCACGTTGTCGGAATTGCTAAAAACTATAATGATGCTCTCGACGTGATGACGCATACTCCAGCCAACATTCTTTTGTGCGATATTACTCTTCAGACAAAGGAGAGCGGGATTGATATTGTGAAGCGTATTTATGTAGATCACACACCCTCTGTCATTTATTTAAGTGCATCGGCTGATATTCAGACGGTCAAAGTAGCTGTTGATACGAATCCATGTGGCTATCTTGTGAAACCTTATCGTTATGCTGAACTGTTTGCCCTTGTTTCGTTGGCATTGCGTCAGTCTAAACTTTCCTATCATGGTCAAACACCTCAGGTTTTAGAGCTTGGAGGTGGATATCACTTT
>JAPLGN010000042.1 GCA_026390135.1 Campylobacterales bacterium
GAAGCATGGTGAGTTTGGGTATCGAGTTTAAGGTGACAAAGAGGACATGGCGTAACCATCCAATCCGCATTGGCATCCATAGCACCTGCTACTGCATTTCCGGTTAGAACAGCAGCCGTATGAGGTGCTTGAAGCTCAGCATGGAAACCGCAACATTTGTTTTTCTCAACATAATCAACATTTTTACCGCCACATGCGATGATAAGATCATCGAGCGATGTTGGGGTATAAGGATTTTCGTGACCTTTATGAGTCTCATTTTGAAGCTCTGAGGGACGAATGTTGTGACAACCATAAAACGGTGCAATGTTGAATTGGCTTAAAGGTTTTACAACCATTTCTTTAATCTTATCTAAACCAAAATCATCGATGATAGCATACAAGAAGTGAGTGATTAGAGAAGTACCTTTATACTCCAAACCAACTTCTGCAAGTTTTTCATTGACTTTCGCTTTTAGTGCTGCATTCTGGTCAAGTCTATGTTTTGTCATCGCCGTGTTGAGCTGACACGTATTACAGATAGTAACCATTGTAAGACCATGCATTTCAGCATAAGCAATATTCCGTGCATTTAAAACTAACGATAAAAAGTCATCATAATCTTGCAAGTGTGAAGCGCCACAACATGAAGCTTCAGTAAGTTCTATGAGTTCTATTCCAAGTTTCTTTGCAACTGCCAGTGTAGACATCATCTGCTCAGGAGTACTCTCTTTAGCAGTACAACCGGTAAAAAGTGCGTATTTTAATTCTTTCATTGCGTATAACTCCCTAAAACTTTACTGTTGATGACGACTTGATAAGCTTTTGGATCTCGTCTAACTTATCTGATTTTGGCATATTCCATGGTAGAATAATTTTGCCTTTAGTAAACATTTTGAGTGCAACTGGAACGTGTTTAAGAACTCCGATATTCCCTTCAGAGTAACGTACAAGCTCTCCTTCATCCAAAAGACCATGTTTGGCGATAGAGTGCGCAAAACCAACAGCGTGACGTGTTGCAACATTGTTTTTAGCGATATTGGCTTCAAAAATCATGTTGTGAAGTTTCGTTATTTTTTCAATTGGATTCACATCTTTAGGACAAGCTTCCGCACATTCCATACATTTGACACAATCCCAAACACCGCTCGCTTCTTCGTTTACAATATGAAGACGCTCAAGCGCTGATTCGTCACGTACATCCGCAGAGAAACGATACGCTGCAGCAAAAGCAGCAGGCCCTATAAATTGTTCATTGATGGCAAGAGCAGGGCAAGAGTAATGACAGGCTCCACATTGGATACAATAATCCGCTTCCAATAGCTTTTCAGCATCATGCGGGCTAACAAGGTGTTCTGACTGAGGAGTTTCTTCAATTTCACCGGTCAAAAATGGTTTTACTTCAGCGTGTTTGTCCCAAAAATCTTTTTTATCAATAATTAAATCTTTGATAGCACGTTTAGTGCTGAGAGGTTCAATGACAAGCTCAGTCCCAAATACATTAACAAGATCAAATAGACGTGATTTACAGGCCAAAATAGCTTTTCCATTAACCTTGATTGAACATACGCCACAAATACCATGACGGCAGCTTCGACGGTAGGACAAACTGCCATCGTGATCCCACTTGATACGATTTAAAATGTCTAAGACGACCTCTTCGTGAGTAACGTCTAGGGTATAGGTATTATAATAAGGGAGGTAATCGGTCTCTTCGTTGAAACGAAAGACTTTAAATGTTACCTTTTGTGATGTTAATGCATCCATAGTCATATCCTTAGTAAGATCTAGCTTTGAGTTCATGACGACCTAGTGTAACGTCCATGTAATCAAGAGTAAGTGCGCCGTTTTTATCCATGTATGCCATGGTATGTTTTAAGAATTTTTCATCATCACGTGTTGGAAAATCTTCACGGAAGTGTGCTCCGCGACTCTCTTGGCGTGCAAGACCGCTAGCTACAATAAAGAGTGAATAATCTAACATGTGTCCAAATTCGATTGCTTCTTGGAGTTCAGTATTGAAAATTTTTGATTTATCTTTGATACTAATATTCTTATAGCGTTTGCGTAATTCTTCGAGTATACCCATTTGTGCAGTAAGTGTCTCGGCTGTTCGGAAAACACCAGCATTATCGGTCATTGAACTTTGAAGTGCATCACGCAAGACAGCAACAGACTCTTGACCGTGATTGGTGAGTACCCAATTTAGTTCATCATTCATACGTGCTGCATCGTCCGAAGTTGCTTCATGTAATTTAATACCATCTACTTCATCTACCATTGTTTTACCAACAAAACGACCAAACAACAATGCTTCAAGTACAGAGTTGGCACCAAGACGATTGGCTCCATGAACACTTGAACATGAACATTCACCTGCAGCGTAAAAACCTTCTACGAATTCGGTATTGTTTTTACGAACGTGCCCGAGTTTATCCATAGGTATTCCACCCATAGAGTAGTGAGCGGTAGCGGAGATCAAAATTGGCTCTTTGATCATATCAAGCCCCAAAAAGGTAATCGCAAGGTCACGAAGTTCCGGAAGACGTTCCATGATTTTTTCTTTTCCCAAATGGACAAGATCAATGAAAACGGCATCTTTACGAGGTCCTACTCCGCGCCCTTCACGGATTTCTTGGATAATAGCACGGGCAACAACGTCACGAGATGCAAGTTCCATAGCATTCGGAGCATATTTTTCCATAAAGCGCTCACCTAATGAGTTGAGGAGTTTTCCACCCTCACCACGTGCTGCTTCTGAGATAAGTACACCATTTCCAGAGAGCCCCGATGGGTGGAACTGAACAAACTCCATATCTTCAAGAGGAAGACCATGTCGAGCGACCAAAGAGAGACCATCACCGGTATTGGCATGAGCATTAGAATTGATTTTAAAGGCTCGTGCGTATCCGCCCGTTGCAAACATAACTGCTTTTGC
This sequence comes from Campylobacterales bacterium, assembly GCA_026390135.1. Taxonomy (GTDB): domain Bacteria; phylum Campylobacterota; class Campylobacteria; order Campylobacterales; family Sulfurimonadaceae; genus Sulfuricurvum. The sequence continues at coordinate 2,918 of JAPLGN010000042.1, forward strand.
GTTGAAAATCGCTTTTTCGCTGTTACGAATATTGTACGCACTTACACCGTATACCTTCCCATCGGTATAAAGAAGATCAGCAACATACCACTCATCCCAAAACTCTACACCCTCACGAAATGCTTGTTCATAAATAGTTTGAAGAAGTGTGAGGCCTGTGCGATCTTTTGCAAAACAAGCACGTGGTGAAGATTGTCCGCCAAAAGGACGCTGAGCAATCGTACCGTCTTCATTACGGCTAAAAGCTGCACCCATTCTTTCAACCCAACGGATAGTCTCAGGAGCTCTTTGACACATAAATTCAACAACATCTTGATCCGCTAAATAATCCGAACCTTTTACCGTATCAAATTCATGCAATTCAACACTGTCTGCATCACTAAAAGCAGCATTGATTCCACCTTGTGCAGCACCTGAGTGAGAACGTAATGGGTGGAGCTTGGTGATAACGGCTACTTTTTTACCAGCCTTTTGCAATTCGCGAGCCGCAGCACATCCAGCTAAACCAGCGCCGACGATAATCGCATCATACGTATGAACGGGAATACTCATACACCATCCTTATATAGAATATTTTCGAATACCAAATTGGCATAAGTTGCCATGATTATAGCGTTCTAACTCTTGCGTATAATTAAAAGGCGAAAGAGTAACACTTAGAAGAAAGATGAAAGATTAAGTGTCCAAGAATGTAACAAAAAGATAAACTTAGCGGAACATATCTGCTTTTTCTCGTAGTTGTGCAATACGATTTCCACCGGTCTCTTTTGCTTTTTCAACCAATTTTGCAACTTCTGGTAATGATTCTTCAAGTGTTTTAGAAGGGAGTTTTAGAATTATGCCACCACTTAGTGTGATCTTTTCTATTCCTTGTTGTGTTGTAAAAATAGAATCTTTAACCGACTTAACAATATTTTCTGCTTCTGATAATGCTAAATCTTTGGAATTACGTGCCATGATAAAGGCAAAACGATTATCATCAAGATGACCAATGACATCTAATGGCTGTTCGTACATTGCTAATATATCTGCTAGTTTTTTATAAAGAGTTCCCATGTCTTCTTTCGATAATTTTGCTTCTAATTCTTTATATTGATCAATTTCAAACAAAACAATAAAGAGTGATCCCACCGCTTTTGTATTACGTTTGATATTAAACATAGTAAACATCCCTTTTTGATTATTAAGTCCGCTTTGAGGATGTAAAAGTGTTGGATTGGTATTAACTACAGGTATCTTGCGAGCAAGGCGTTTGATAATAAAATCAATTTCTTCGGTAACAACTTCATGTTGGGTTCCGTCTGTATCAACGGAATATGCTTTTTTAATATCGCTATAGATTTGATTTAAGCGCCATTGGTAGAAGAAAAATGTTATTAAACACAAGAAGGCAATAAGCAAAGCAGTGATTTTAGCTATCAATACGGATTGATTTATAAGGCGTATTTGGTAGTCAATCATACTGTCAATATCAATAATATAAAGATTTCGTGCTGAAATCATACGGTTATACATAGCGCTTCTCGAAACAGGCATGGATTCTAGCCAAAACAATACAGATTCTTGAAATGTAGATGATGTTGAAAGAAGGGATTCACTCAAAGATTTTTCTTCTTCATCGGAAGTAAGAATTGAGCCTAAAATTGTTTCTTTGTTAGCAAGTTTGGTAAATAAAGCTAATTCTGAAATATCACCATTGATGGTGATATTCGCCATATCCGAATCATGAAGATTGGTAGTTATGATTTTTTTAATAAGTATATGTTGATTTTTTAGTGCACCTAGACACTCAGAAAACTGAGAAATATTAACAAGAATTATAGCCAAGAAGATTATTCCGGTTGTTAAAATAAAAAGGGACATTTTAAGATTAAAAAAGATTTGTCGAATAGATAGTTTCATGAAAAAGCCTTACGTAATAATTTATCACATTATGTGAGTATTTTATCATACATTTATATTTTTATGCAGTGAAAGTAGATGGTTTAACCAATGCATAACATCAAATAGTTTATAATACTTTTTACATTCAAACGCATACATTGGGTCACTCGTGAATATTGAAAACCACTTTATTACTCTTATGAGTCAAAAAAAATCTCGTATAGGTGACGATGGTGCAGTAGTAGGAGAATGGATTTTCAGTAAAGATATTTTTTTTGAAAATGTCCACTTTAAACGCCAATGGCTCTCTTATTACCAAATCGGCTATAAGGCGATGATTATTAATATCTCCGATGCTATTGCTATGAATGCACAGCCAAAGTATGCTTTGGTGGGTGCAGCAATGCCAAAACAGATGAGTTTGTCCGATATGGGTGAGCTTGCACGCGGGATGAGAGAGTGCGCGTCAGAATTTGGAGTGGAAATTATTGGCGGTGATACGATAAGTAACGTCAAGTTGGATCTTTCGATTACGATTGTTTCAAAAAGTATATATCCTCTTACCCGACGGGGTTTAAAGGTTGGGGATGTTCTCGCACATACGGGGAATATTGGTTCGTCGCTGCGTCATTTACGTTATTTAATGGCGGGTGGGATTGTCAATACCAAGAGCCGATTTGTTCGTCCCCATTTGCGTGGTCAATTTATAAAAAAAGGGCGTCCTTATTTGCGTTGCGGAATGGACATTTCGGATGGACTTTTTAGCGATTCACAAAAACTGTGTTCTGCTAATCGTCTTGGAATACGATGGAATAAGCGCCCGGATAAAAACAGTGGATGCAGTGGAGAAGAGTATGAGATGTTGTTTGCATTTGATCCACGCTACACACAGAAATTGAAAAGAATTTCAAAATTAACACGAACACCGATTCATATTATTGGAACCGCCAAGCGGGGGAAAATGATACATCGCTGCAAATCACACCATTTTTAGGAAGTATTTCATGGAACGTCAATATTATCTCCCACACAGTGTCATCGAATTTCATTTTCGTCAATCCGCTCGTGATTTCGTTGTTGACGAAATACCGCTGTACCCTTTTAGCGGGGAGGGCGAACATTTAGTCTTGCATGTACGTAAAAAAAATCTCTCAACATGGCAGATGGTGGATATTTTTAGCAATCATTTGGGGATTAAAAGCCGTGACATCGGATATGCCGGATTAAAAGATAAAAATGCTCAGACAAAGCAATATATTTCAATTCCTAAAAAATACGAGCCTATGTTGGAAAACTTTGAGCATGAAGGGATTAAGATACTCGAAAAGCAGTATCACAACAATAAGATTCGTATTGGACATCTCAAGGGAAACCGATTTTTTGTTCGCCTTAAAAAAGTTAATCCAACATCAGCTATGAAAATCCAAGAAGCCCTTAAAGCAATTAAAAAAAATGGGATGCCCAACTACTTTGGATTTCAACGTTTCGGATTGGATGGTGAAAACTATAAAAAAGGACAAGCGATTTTAGATGGGACCCTTAAAGAAAAAAATAGAAAGTTAAATCAATTTTATATTAACTCATATCAAAGCTATCTTTTTAATGCGTGGCTTGCTCGTCGTATTGAGATATCTAAACTGGTTGAAAGTTTTAAAGTAGAAGAATTAGCCCATGTTTTGACTCTTCCAAAAGAAGAAATGGTATCAATGAAAGCCCAAAAACACCCATTTAAACTCATTCATGGCGATGTATTGATGCATTACCCTTACGGAAAATTGTTCCATTATGAGAGTGAAGATGAAATAGAACGTTTTAATAAACATGATATTTCAGTGAGTGGACTACTTAGCGGTAAACGGGCAACACGGGCCGTTGGATTGGCGCAAGAAATCGAACAAGAGTTTGACACAATTACAAGCGGTATTGATGGTGCTCGTCGTTATGGATGGGTTTACCCTGAAGAAGTTGAGGGTCAATACAAAGAAAATGAGGCATGGTTTGAGCTTCATTTTACTCTTCCTAAGGGATGCTATGCAACCGTATTAATCGAAGAAATTGCTAAGAGAGAAATTAACAGCGATGAAAGTCAGGAAGAAGAATGAAACAGCATGTAACTTCGTCCTTATCCAGAGTTTTTGGAAAATTTGCATCAAAGAAACATTCGAAGTCAGTCCAAAATTTGATTAATCGTACCTATGTATCGATGATGGGATTGGATATGAGCGATTTTAAAGCCCCAGAATCGTATGAGACGCTCAATGCTCTTTTTACGCGCCATCTCAACTCCCCAAGATCTTTCTCGAACAATCCAAACGATATAATCAGCCCATGTGACTCTCTCGTAACTGAAGCAGGTGTAATGAATGCCGATCAAGCGTTGCAGATCAAAGGGATGAGCTACAGCGTGGACTGCTTTTTGGGTGAAAATATTTCAATTGAGCATAAAAAGCGTATCCATGGAGGAGATTATATTAATTTTTATCTCTCACCGCGTGATTATCATCGTTATCATGTTCCTTTAGATATGCAAGTAACTAAGGCTATTCACATCGCAGGTAAGCTATATCCGGTAAATATCCCGACATTAAAGCGTAAAATTGATCTATTCATCGAAAATGAGCGTGTTATACTCGAGTGTGTAAGTACAAACGGCAAGCTTTTTTATCTGGTGTTAGTAGGTGCCTTAAATGTAGGAAAAATGGAAATAAACTTCGAGTCTCGTATTCAAACCAATACACTTTCCAATGGAGGTGTCTATACGTATGAAAATCTGCATCTTAAAAAGGGAGATGACTTTGGATGTTTTCAAATGGGTTCAACCATTATTTTCTTAGCAGAAACGGGGATGATAGAATCAGACATAACGGTAGGTGAAAGTGTTAAATTCGCTCAAACGATCGGAAAAATTCTTTAATTTAGAATTTTGAGCGCTACAGACAAATGTTCCTGCTTCTCAAATATGTCAATGGTTGAATCAAGACTTGGATGTAACAAGCGCAGTTCTCCTTGAACTGAATGAAGAACGTGGAGAAGTTTTGGTTCCATCGATATAGTAACGTGGTCAATATGACGTTTTTTTATGATAGATGCCAATACTTCTATTCCTGCATAATAAACACATTTATTAATGGCACGTTGTAACTGATACGAACGCATAATTTCAATGTTATTAATCAATACATTTTTTTCTTCTTCATTGATTAGATGATTACTGCGTGCACGACTAATATCACTTTCAATTTCATTGCGCGTTTGGCTTACTCTCTTATCTATCATATCGTCAAGATTTGGATTATACGCGTGAATTAAATCGAAAATACTTTTTTCATCAAAACTTTTTTGTCCAATTTGGATACTTCTATTTTCACTTTCTTTATAGTCATAATCAAGAGCATCTATAAGCTCACAAAGAGGACCAATATAAATAAACTTATCCTCTTTATTGACCTGAAAATCAATTCCTGTCGCTGAACATATTGGTTTTGGACCGGTATAGCACAGTGTGTATGGCATTGATTTTCCTATTTTAAACGTTAAATCTAAAATGCATTATATCACCATCGGCAACAATATACTCTTTACCCTCTAAACGCATTTTCCCTGCTTCTTTGGACTTATTCTCTCCACCGCATGCTATATAGTCTTCATATGCAATGACTTCAGCACGAATAAATCCTTTTTCAAAATCATTGTGAATGACAGCAGCTGCTTTTGGTGCAGTTGAATTTTTATGTATGGTCCATGAACGAACTTCTTTGATTCCAGCTGTAAAATAGCTCATGTAGCCTAGTTTATCAAAACCTTTTCGGATGATTTGCTCTAGACCTGATTCTTCAACGCCCAACTCACGCAAAAATTCATTACGATCTTCTTCTTCAAGCCCAATAAGTTCTTCTTCAATTTTTGCACACAATTTGATGACTTCACATCCCGTTTTGGTAGCATGTTCTTTGAGCGCAATTACAAAAGCATTATCTTCTGTAAGTCCATCTTCATCAACATTCGCACCGTACATAATCTCTTTAGCACTCAAAAGGCGAACTTCACGGTTAAGCTGTTCAAATATTTCAGTGTCAGCTTTTGGAAAATTACGAGCAAGATTACCATCACCTAGGAACTCCAAGAGTTCTTCAGCAATTACGAGAACAACTGCTGCATCTTTTTCGTTTTTGGCTTGTTTTTTGAGACGTTCAATGCGATTGCTAAGGACTTCAATGTCTGCTAAGATAAGTTCACTCTCAATGATTTCAACATCTTTGAGTGGATCAATACGACCTTCGGTGTGGACAATATTTTCATCCTCAAAACAACGAACAATCTGTAAAATAACTTCGGTTTCACGGATATTGGAGAGAAATTTATTTCCCAATCCTTCACCTTTGCTTGCACCTTTAACCAGTCCGGCAATGTCAACAAAATCAAGAGTTGAATATTGAACACGTTCTGGTTTGACGATTTTTACCAATTCATCGATACGAGCATCCGGAACCGGAACAGTTGCTTTATTCGGTTCGATTGTACAAAATGGATAGTTAGCCGCTTCGGCATTTTGTGCTTTGGTTAGCGCATTAAAAGTAGTTGATTTCCCGACATTTGGTAGTCCTACGAGTCCGATTGATAATCCCATTATTGTAATCCTTGTTGTAATTTTAGTAGCCACTCAAGTGTCATTCTCACACCTGCACCTGTTCCGCCATAGGTATGTACATCCCAAGCACTCTCTGTATAGGCAGAGCCTGCAATATCGAAATGAACCCATTTGTCTTTCATGTTTTCATCAATAAAATTGTCCAAAAACAGTGCGGCAGTTATTGCTCCGCCATAAGGCTTAGAAGAAACGTTGCACACATCTGCAATTTCACTTTTAATGAGCTTTTTAAGATGTCGATTAAAAGGGAGGCTTCCGCAATATTCACCACTGTCTTGGGCGGCTATGAGCCATGATTGCTTTAATTCTTCATTGTGTCCCATTACACCCGTAGTATATGGCCCAAGGGCAACCATGCACGCACCAGTAAGGGTTGCGTAGTCAAAAATATAGTCACTTTTTATTTTTTCTTGAGCGTATCCCAGAACATCGGCAAGAACCAATCGTCCTTCTGCATCAGTGTTGCGTACTTCGATGGTTTTACCGTTTTTCGCGCGTAAAATATCATCAGGTTTGTAGGCATTTCCACCAATCATATTTTCCACTGCACCTACAAAAGCGTGTACTTCTATATCGAGACCAAGTTCACTCACTGCTTTGATAATTCCCATTACGGCACATCCGCCTGCTTTATCCATTTTCATCGTTACCATAGATGCAGCGGCTTTTAGACTCAATCCGCCACTGTCGTAAGTGAGTCCTTTACCAACAAGGGTAATTGTTTTTTTTGGATTTTTTGGTTTATAGGAGAGATGGATGAGGCGTGGAGGATTGATGGATGCACGGCCTACTGCCATCATCGCTTCCATTTTTTCGTCCATTAAGCCATTGACATCAAGGATGGTACATTTTAAATTATTGGACTTTGCAAGAGATTCTGCCGTTACGGCCATCCCTTGCGGGGTCATATCGTAAGGGGTTTGATTTACTAAATCACGTACAAAGTTCGTTGCTTTAGCAATAATAAGGGTTTGGTGCAGAATTTTTTCAAGATTACTGCCAGCAGAGCCATTAGTGTCTTCATGGGAAAAAAGTACCTCTGTAAGGGTTGAAGGTTTAGGCTCAGATTTATACTCATCACAACGATGACTTCCTAGAATAACCCCTTCAATAAGGGCTTTAAAGTGAGTTTCACCATAGTTGGAAAGTTTTAATGATTTATAGCCATAACTCATAGCAGAGGTAATGGCTTTAGTCATGGTGCTTCTAAATAGTTCATCACTAAGATCGTTAATACCACAAACTAAAAGACGCTGTTCGTGCAAAGTACAAATTTGTTCTTCTTCAGCTTTAAATCCTGCCATGAGCAAAATCTCTTTTTGCGGATGACGCAAGAATTCTTGAGGAGTGATAAATTCAAGGGTTAAATCTGCATTAATGGATGCTAAAGGTTGATTAACGAGTTTGACGGTCATTACGTTTCTCCAAAAGATTTTTTTCTATTCTATTAAATATAAAACTAATACTACCAATAATGGCGATTACGAGAGGTATGGCAAAATACCAGTGACTTTTAATCCAAGCGAGAACTTTAAGTAACTCTTCACCAAAGTAAAAAGCCGGAATAATGGTCATCGTTGCCCAGAAAACTGCACTCACAAAGTTAATGATGGCAAAATCACGAGATGAATATTTGGTTAATCCTATTGCCATTGGTATTACTGTGCGCATACCATACATATAGCGTTGAACAAAAATAAGCGGCCATCCATATTTTTTTAGTAAGAGATGTGCAATGGCAAATTTACGTCGTTGTGATCGAAGTTTATTATGGATGTATTTTTTATTAAACCGTCCAATATAAAAATAAATTTGATCCCCTACAAATCCACCAAGAGCTCCTATTATTAAAGCAACCGGAAGTAGCATATTACCTGTATGAGACATAATACCGGCCATAACAAGCCCAAGTTCACCTTCTAGGATACTCCAAGCAAAAAGGACAATATAGCCATACTCTTTGAGCCATTCAATAAACAGATGCTCCATTGTGTACTCCTTTAGTTATCAAAATTTAGGAGTTGTTTCGCCTGAATCATATCTTTATCGCCACGCCCTGATATATTGACGATAATCAACTTGTCTTTGATGTTTTCCATCTTTTTCAAATAAGCAATCGCATGAGCTGTTTCAAAAGCAGGAATGATTCCCTCCGCACGACTAAGCCATACGAAAGCATCCAACGCTTCGTCATCGGTGATGTTGTCATAACTAACGGTTCCATTGTCTTTATGAAAAGCGTGTTCTGGCCCAATTCCAGGATAATCAAGTCCTGCCGAGATGGAATGAGCTTCAAGTATTTGACCATCTTCATCTTGAAGAAGATAGCTCATCTGTCCATGCAATACTCCTGGACGTCCTTTTAGAAGAGAGCAACCATGCTTGTCGGTATCGACGCCATGTCCACCAGCTTCGATGCCGATACAGCGAACTTCTTTGTCTTCCAAAAAGTGCTGAAAAGTTCCGATCGCATTGGAACCTCCGCCGATACACGCTATGACGTAATCGGGAAGACGATTCTCTTTTTCTAGAATCTGGGCACGTGCTTCACAGCCGATAATGGCTTGAAAATCACGTACCATCATAGGGTAGGGATGTGGACCTGCAACGGTACCGATGATGTAGAATGTATCACGTGCATGGGTTACCCAGTGACGGATCGCATCATTCATAGCATCTTTAAGTGTTTTAGAACCGCTCTCTACGGCATGAACTTTTGCACCCAACAGTTTCATACGAAAGACATTGAGTTCTTGGCGTGCTACGTCTTTAGCTCCCATAAATACTTCACATTCTAATCCTAATAGTGCGGCGATGGTTGCTGTTGCCACACCATGCTGTCCCGCCCCCGTTTCGGCGATGACCTTTTTCTTGCCTAGTCGTTTTGCCATAAGTCCCTGTGCAATGACATTATTGATTTTGTGTGCACCGGTATGATTAAGGTCTTCACGTTTGAGATAAATTTTAGCTCCCAGTTCTTTAGAAAGATTAGCTGCATAATACAAGGGGCTAGGGCGACCGACATAATCGGTAAGATAACCGTCTACCTCTTTCCAAAAGGTTTCATCGAAACGAATTTCATTGTACGTTTGTTCAAGTTCCAAAAGTGCAGGCATAAGTGTTTCTGGGACATAGCGTCCGCCAAAAATTCCAAAATGTCCATCAACAGGGTCAAAGGCGGAGGGTTTAGGTATATACATTAATCTACTCCAATTACAGTATAAACAGGGGTTAAAGTTTTAAGCTTAGATTGCCCATCAAGAAAATCAAGACCCATAATGAAGCAGGCTTCCATGCAGACTGCACCCACTTTATTGATGAGATTTGCAGCCGCATACGCTGTTCCACCAGTTGCAATCAAATCATCAATCAGCAAAACTTTAGGATTTTCAATAGGAGAAAATGCATCTATATTGATTTCGACTTCATCAAAACCGTATTCTAACGAGTATTTTTCTGAAACAGTGGTGTAAGGGAGCTTCCCTTTTTTCCGAATAGGAACAAAGCCCACTCCCAACATTTGAGCGAGTGCAGATCCAAAAATAAAACCGCGAGCATCAATACCCGCGACATGAGTTAAACCATAGCTGCTGTATCGCTCATAAAGATGTTTCATAAGGAGTGAATAGGCTTCTTTATTTGACAAGAGGGTAGTAATGTCTTTGAATACAATGCCTGGTTTTGGAAAATCAGGAATATCACGAATTGAATTGTTTAAAAAAGCTTTTTCTTCCAATGTAAGTGTCACACAATCCCTTTAATGTTAAATAAGTGCGTCAATGCGCCCTTCCAATTCTCGTATTTTATTTTGCAGGCGATCGGTATCGATTCGGTGTTTTGAGTTACGTTGCTTAAGCATTTTGACTTCATTCCGCAAATTATTAAGTTCTTCACTAAGAATATCTACATTTCCTAATGCTCGCTGAAGTTGAATTTGGTATTTTCGAATCAAAATCTCTGCTTCTTTGAGTGTCAGTTTCATCATTTCACTGGTACGTTGTTCTTTAACGGTAATGCTTCGAAAATAAAACATCTTTACTAAGAAAACAAGCGCCCCTAATGTAACGATAGTAAGAAGTGACCACTCTATAAACATCATTTACCCCTTAATGGCTTCGATTTTATCTACGCGACCACAATGACGACCACCTTCAAATGTCCCGGCAATCCATGCATCCAATATGGATTCTGCAACACCCTGTCCAACGATACGTTCACCAAAACACAGTACATTGGCATCATTATGCCCACGTGCAACTTTGGCTGTATAGGCATCATGGCACAGCGCCGCACGAATACCGTGAAAACGATTAGCAGCCATTGACATACCGATACCTGAACCACAAATCAAAATCCCTTGAGATGTACTGTCGGATAAAACATTTTCACATACCTTTACTGCATAGTCAGGATAATCGACACGTTCTTTATCAAACGGTCCAAGATCGATTACTTCATGTCCTTTTTGACGTAAAAGTTCAACCGTAAAGTTTTTAAGTTCAATCCCAGCATGGTCTGTAGCGATGTAAAATTTCATTTTTTCCCTTAACTCAGTAATAGTTGTAATAACGTTTGTGTAGGCCATACCAAAAGAGGTATTTTTAAAGGCGTCATTAAAATGATGATGATAACAATCATTCCATAAGGTTCGGCTTTAGCAAAGAATTCTGCCACTTTGTACATCTTAAATTTTAGTGCAACATAACTGACAAAATGTGATCCATCAAACCCAGGAATCGGTAAAATATTTAATACAGCAAGCACCACATTGATTTGTACTAAAGACCATGCAAGCAAGATAAAGAAACTATCTTTTGTCTCTGGTGTGTACATAGTGGTCAAGATAATTGAAAAGAGTGTTGCCATAAAAAGATTATAAGCAATTCCAGCCAAACTCACTTGTATAGCTGCATTATAGCCACCGTTACGAATAACGGTTTGCATATTGACAGGAACAGGCTTTGCCCATCCAAATAAAAATCCAGCAGTACCAAATAAAAGTACAGGTAAATAGTACGTCATAAGAGGTACAAATATAGAACCCATAGGATCAATATGAACCAGAGGGTTAGCGCTGAGACGTCCAGCATTCTTCGCTGTGTTATCACCATACTTATAAGCAACCCAGCCGTGCATGATCTCATGACCAATAATAGCAATTAACAGTGCTACTATCGAAGCTAGAATAGGTAAGAAATCAGTTGAGTTCATTACTGCTTGCGTCTTCGATTATTCGTTGATCTTGTGCTCGTTTTAAAATATCACCTTGTTCTAAATCATGAGGTGTTTTACCGATACGATCCCATCTAACTTTATAATTATCGTCGATACTAAAATAGACGAACCAAGGTGTTCCCTCAATAAGACCGTAAGGAACTGCTCCCCAAAAACGGCTGTCATTAGAGTGATCACGGTTATCTCCCATCATAAAGTATTGTCCATCAGGAACAACGATATGCGTTGTGTTAAATATTTCTGCGGGATATATACCGTTGTCGACGATATGATCGTCGTGGTGAATACCTTCATGCTCTAAAGTATAAGGATCTTTTACCCAAAGCTTTCCATCAACATCAATTAATTCATAGTTGCTAAATGTTTTGCGTGCATATTCGTTACCTTCATGAGGATGCAGATAAAGGATTTTATCCACTAAAAACAGTTCATCCCCAGGTAATGCAACACATCTCTTGACGTAGTGCATTTTAGTATCATTAGGATAGCGGAAGATAACAATATCACCACGAGCAGGGGTGTCACCGTTTAGAATATGTCCGTCGGTTCCCGGAATAAGGGGAATTTCAAGAAAAGGGATGTGCGGAGTGGAAATCCCATAGGCAAACTTTTTGGCAAACAGATGATCGCCAATAAGTAATGAATCTTTCATTGAACCGCTAGGAATTTTAAATGCCTGAGCAATAAAAAAAATAACAAACAGTACAATAATAATGGTTCCTGTCCACGAATTTGAAAATTTATACGCACTGTGTAAACTGTTGATTACTTTTTTCTTCATTTACGATTCTTCTCCGTGATTTTGAGCTGCTTTAAGAGTATTAGAGAGGAGCATTGCAATGGTCATTGGTCCAACTCCGCCTGGAACTGGCGTGATATACGATGATTTTGGGGCAACTGCATCGAAATCGACATCTCCTACTAGGCGACCATCCTCTGTTCGATTGATTCCAATATCAATAACAACACACCCTTCGCTTACCATGTCTTCACGTATAAGATTAATTACACCGGCACCTACAAAAAGCATATCGGCGCCAAGGGTGTGCGCACGTAAATCTTTGGTATGGATATGAGTGATGGTTACGGTTGCATTGGCATTAAGCAGTAGCGCTGCCATAGGTTTACCGACGATATTGGATGCACCAACGATTACGGCATTTTTTCCCTTAGGATCAATGTTGTATTCACTCAAAAGTTCCATAACACCTAATGGTGTGCAAGGGACAAATCCGTCGAGACCTGTAGCTAAACGGCCAACATTAAAAGGGTGGAAACCATCAACATCTTTAGACGGTGTGACGACCTCAAGAATCTTAGTAGTATCAATATGAGCAGGGAGGGGTAGCTGGATTAAAATACCATCAATATTTGGATTTTGGTTCATCATTTCAATGGTTTTAATAATTGCTTCTTGCGAAATATCATCAGGCATTTCATGGGTTACCGAATAAAAACCTGCACGATCGCATGCTTTTTTCTTCATTCCGACATACGCTTGACTGGCTGGATCGTGACCGACGAGAATAACGGCTAAACCAGGAACGCGTCCTGTCGTTTTTTTGAACTCTTTAGCTTCTAACGAAACCTTTTCTTCGATTTTTTTTGCGAGGGTTTTACCGTCAAGTAGTTGCATTTAATCACCGTAAAATAGTTTTTGGGTATGATACCGATAAATAACTAACAGTTGGTTAAAGGGGTAGTGTGAAAGTATTGTTGACGTTATTCATAGCCCTTCAAGTGTACGGTGCTACGTCATTTATCACTAAAGAAGAGTACGCAGCAGGTCTTTATCATAATCCTAGAGGCATTGGCTGTCAAATGTGTCATGGTGAGTTAGGTGAAGGTCGAAAAATCGCCACCTATAAAGAAGAGGGTGAGCGAAAAGTATTTCAAGGCAGCCCCATTAATCATACCGCTTTTGCAGACTTCTATCATCGTGTTAACAGTAAAATTATAGGGATGCCTCGTTATTACCTCACCGATACTGAAATCCAAACCCTCTATTATTATCTCCATCGTGAAGAATTTCGCCGTGCCGCTTCAAAACACATTAAATCTAAATAATCTCTTAGAAACAAGTGATTTAAAAGTATTAAAACAACTTGCTATCCCCATTTTTAGATCTCAAAATCGTAGTTTAACGTTTCGAAGTGCCATGATGGTTTCGACCCATAATCTAAAACATTTAAGCAAAATCTCTACGTTAAGCGCTGAGTGTTTAATGTTAAATCTCGAAGATGGAGTAAGTCCTGAGCTCAAACCGTATGCATTAGTTTTATGTGCTTTGGCTCTCGCCTCGAATCCTGTAAGCGATAAAAAACTGGTCGTTCGGGTCAATCCTTTGGACGAGGGGGGAGCGGAGGAGATTGCGTATCTTAATCCTTTTATGCCCGATGCCATCCGAATTCCAAAAATTAGAAGTGTTGAAGATGTCAAACGTGCCTTGGAACTTATCGACGAGGGGATTGAAGTCCATCTCTCTATCGAAACTAAAGAGGCGTGGTTACATTTAGGGGAATTAGCAATTAGTCCACGTATAAAAGCCTATTATCTCGGAATCTTAGACCTTTTTGCTGACTTGAGACTGTCACAGAGTTTATTTACTCCTGAAAATCCAACGGCGCAGTATCTTCTTTCCCATTTTTTGATTACCTCTCGTGCTTGCGGTGTCAAACCCGTCTCATTCGTCTATCAAGAACATAAAAACAGTGATGGATTGCGTCATTGGTTAGCGTTGGAGAAAACCATGGGATTTGATGCCAAAGGGTGTATTTCTCCGTCTCAAGTGGAGCTAATAGATGAAACTTTTGGTCACAGTGATACAGAGATTAAGCGTGCGCAGGAGATTATTCGTCTTTTTGAAGAGCATGCTTCTCGTGGGATTACAGGTTTTGTGGATGAACGGTATGGATTTATCGATGAGCCGATTTATAAGGGTGCGTTGGCGGTGATTAATAGCCGGTAAGATTGTACCAGACACGATAACGAATATAGGTTTTTTGGGCAGGTCTTGGGTATTGTGCATACGCCAGCTCGATAGTCTCTTTGGTAGTATCATCCAAGATAGCAAAACGGCTATTTTTGAGATAACGAATATCAGAAATGCTCCCATCAGGATAAAGATAAAACTCGATAGTATTGGTCTCATCGACGCGAAGATTATCAGGAATACGTGAACGCCCATATCGATCCAATACCCCTTGTGTAATACGTCGCATTGCCTCTTGATTATCGAGAATATATTTTTGTTCCCCTTCAGAGAGTTCCCCAAACTTATCACCGTAAAGCTTTTTGATACTGTCATTAATTTTGATACTGGACTTTGAAGATGCTTTAACTTCAGGATCAGCCTGAGAAAGAATATCATAGAGCCCTTTTGGCTGCGGTTTACGCTCTATAGTGGCTACTTCTTTAGCAATATGACGCTCGAATGCTTTTTTAGGTTCAATAGGGACTGTTTCTTGTACGGGAGGTGTTGGTTGTACGGTTGTTGTAGTTTGCTTCGGAACCATTTTTTGCTGTTGAGGGGTCGGTGTTTTGAGCTGTTCCCCTTTGGGCATGGGCCGTGCTTTGGTGATTTTAGGAATTTCATTTTTTACCAACGCCTCTTTAGATGCCTTTGGCTGTTCTTTTAGAGAGAGTTTAAATCGTGATTCGCTTGCTTTTTCATCTTTTTGTGGAGCAGGTACAGGAGTGATCTTATCGATAAATGCGAGCAAAAGAACTACTATGATATGTACAAGTACAGCGATAAGTAATGCATAAAAAGAAAAAGAAGGGCGCTTCTGCAATGAAATTTCCAAATTTAGTATGTAAATTGTGAGAATTATAGCCAAATCATTGTAAACGATATTATACCGGGTTAATAGAGGTGTGGTTATAATATGAATCATTAAAATAAGGATAAATATTTATGACAATTAATCATTCGCAAGAAGCGTTCACAAAGGCACAAGAACTAATCCCAGGTGGTGTCAATTCGCCCGTTCGAGCATTCAAAAGTGTTGGAGGGATTCCTCGTTTCATTGCTAGTGGAGAGGGTGCATACCTCATTGATATTGATGATAATCGTTATGTAGATTATGTTCAAAGCTGGGGACCATTGATTTTTGGTCATCGAGATGAAAGTATCGAAAATGCTGTCATTGAAGCGGTAAAGCACGGACTCAGCTTTGGAGCTCCAACCGAAGCCGAGAGTGACTTGGCTGAGTTGATTATCTCGATTTACGATTCCATTGAAAAAATTCGTTTTGTAAGCAGCGGTACTGAAGCGGTTATGAGTGCCATTCGTTTGGCTCGCGGATTTACACTACGTGATGATATTGTTAAATTTACCGGATGCTACCACGGTCACAGTGATGCTCTTCTCGTCCAAGCGGGCTCAGGAGCAGCAACATTCGGAACACCAAGCTCACCTGGAGTACCTGCTGATTTTACGAAGCATACGCTACTTGCAGACTATAACAATATTGAAAGTGTTCGTCAATGTTTTGTGGATAGTCCTGGTATTGCATGTGTTATTATTGAGCCCATAGCCGGGAATATGGGACTTGTACCTGCAGATAAAGATTTCCTCGCCCAACTTAGAGCATTGTGTGATGAATACGGCGCACTGCTGATCTTTGATGAAGTCATGAGCGGTTTTCGTGCCTGCTTGCATGGGGCTGAGAGTATCACGGGGACGAAACCCGATTTGGTAACACTGGGTAAAGTTATCGGTGGTGGTATGCCTGTAGGAGCTTTTGGCGGACGTCGCGATATCATGGCACACCTTTCACCTGAGGGCGGAGTGTATCAAGCTGGAACGCTAAGCGGTAACCCGGTAGCAATGGCAGCAGGATTGGCATCGATTCGTAAGATTAAACAAAATTCCCGTTTGTACGGAATTCTTGAAACGAGAGCAAAGCGTCTCATGCAAGGATTTAACGATGCAGCGATTAAGCACAATATCGGATTACAAACTGATGTTCGTGGATCGATGTTTGGATTTTTCTTTTCGGATGAGCCTGTCCATAATTTTGCCGATGCACTGAAAAGTGATACAACACGATTTGCCCGTTTTCACGCTGCTATGCTAGACGGAGGATTTTATTTTGCGTGTTCGCAGTTTGAGACAGGATTTATTTGTACGGCTATTACGGATACAATGATTGAAGATACAATTACTGCGGCAGAAAATATTTTTGCAGAATTAAAGGAATAATAATGGAAGAGGAACATAAACCACGGATCAAACCAATCATTGAGGGAGCGGAGAGTCTGTCGCTTGGAATTTCAATGGTGGTTGCTGTCTTAATCGGGGTGGGAATAGGGCTAGGACTAAAAAAGCTTACGGGTATTACCTGGCTCTTATGGGTCGGGGTTGCTATCGGTATTGCTGCAGCATTTTTGAATGTTTATAAAGCCTACAGCAAACAGTACAAAGAGTTTGAAAAATTGGCAAAAGACCCTCGCTACAATATGGGACAAACAATAGGTAAGGATGAAGATGACGAAGATTAAAAAAACACTCATTTTTTTAATCGTTATACAAACTGCAATAGCTCTTTTACTCTTTATTTCGAAAGCAGTTTTTGCAAGCTTTGAGGTTGCGCTGCTTTCGGGAGCAGTGATTATTATGGGATCGTTGTACGCGTATCGAAATATGATTCGCACCCGAACGCTTGATGTAGAGATTGATGACAATAAAGACATCATTGATATGATGGATGACCCTTATGATTTGTATGAAGAAGAGCGTCAAAATGAGGTTGAAGATATTAAAGAGTTGATCAAAGAAGAAAAAGTAAAACAAAAACAAAATATTATTGAAAATACCACTAAAAATTCAGCTGCATGGGTTTCGGTCTATCGATTACTTCCGTATGCTTTTTTAGTCTTAGGCTTTCTCGGACTTCAAAATAATCACTCTTTAGAGCTTTTCCCATATTTGACAGGGTTGGGTGTTGGAATCATCGCGGGATATTTTTTGGCAAAAGAGTGGTTTTAAGCCGTTAAAATCCCATTTTCTTTTCAACGTCCTGAGAGTGTAAAAATTAAAGTAGTTCATTTTTTGTGATATAATTCTTTTTGTGAATATGACTTTGTGTTGATTCGATGGAGCGGTAGCGCTAAGGGTAGAGGGTTCGAAACCTCTACCCTTTTTTTTTACCCTCCAAAGAATTAACACAAGGGGGTTCTTTATGGAAAAGCTCATATTCACACTATTGCTTTTGTGCATTTTTGCACCTATGCTTCACTAGCATAGCCAAGGGGTTTTACCCCTTGGCCCCCTCAAGTTCAATAAAAGATAATAACTCCCCCCTCTCGTTTTCTCACTACACACCATTGATCTCAATAGATAGATTTAATAAAAGTAAAATTTGTTATAATCAGACAAGTCAATAATACGCATAAGGCATCATAAATGGTACAAATAATACAAATAACACATGAAATACAGCCACTAAAGAAAAGTTAGGAAAGAGGAAAAGTGAAGATTAAATACCTGACCC
This sequence comes from Campylobacterales bacterium, assembly GCA_026390135.1. Lineage (GTDB taxonomy): Bacteria > Campylobacterota > Campylobacteria > Campylobacterales > Sulfurimonadaceae > Sulfuricurvum. The sequence goes on from JAPLGN010000042.1 coordinate 21,182, forward strand.
CTATTTTCTTAGTGACATCCCGAACTTCACGATCGATCCGATCACGAACCTCCTCCCACAGCTACGAGGGAGCGGACTGGTCTATGATGCGTTTATCCTCTATAACACCAACAATGAGTTCAAAGCGCTCAGTGAAGTGTATGCAATCAATCAAATTCAAAGAAAGGCAGCTTAAATGATACAAAACAGACCTGAGATACACACAGAAAAGAAGAGTTTGTGGGCTTTGTGCTCACCAAGATAAAAATATAAGGAGTCAAGTAATGAAAAGAAAATTATCCAAGTTATTAATTGGTTTTGCATTGATTTTTGATGTAAGTTGTTGTAGTGCCTATGAAACGAGTAATGTAGATTCGATAAAAGAAAATACATTTTGTACACAAGAGGAAATAATAGTTTTCTCTTGCGAATTGGAAAACAAAAAAACTGTTTCGGTATGTGGAAAAGACAAACAAATGAGATATTCATACGGTAATCTCAAAAAAGTACCCGAATTTACAATACAAGGTGGCAAAGAGCTTTTTGTAATTGAGCATGACCTGGAATTGTACGGGTCTTATTCTGCATTAGGGTTCATAAGGAATGGATATAAGTACTTTGTGATAGGAAGTTATCCTCTTAGGCGTGAAGAGAGTGTTGGGCTGCTTGTGTTGAAAGATGATGAAAAAATAGAATGGGATAATAGAATGGTATCTGGAAAGATGTGCAAAAAAAATATATTTTCTGACAATAAAGTTTGGAAACCTTCGAGAGGAGATGAATTCAAACCAATCACAAAATCTGATTTTTTGGATTCCTTAGAGCTACAAAAAATTGATGAACGTTATGGAGAATTATCACATTTTGTTGAAGTTATAATTAAAAATGAAGGAAAATAAAATGACAAAATCAGGGACAATTAATACAAATAAATTAATGGCTGCAGCGATTAGCAGTGGTATCACAGATCCAGTAGAGTTGGCAAATTTTATGGGGCAGATGCAAGTAGAGAGTTCTGGATTCACGCAAATGGTCGAGAAAACAAACTATTCAGCACAAGGACTTCTAAATACATTTGGTCCAAAGACCGACTCACATGGTGTTTGGCATGATGGGAGAAATGGACTAACTACTCTTGCTGAGGCTCAATCAGTTGTAAGCAAAGGTCAAAAAAAATAGGGGTCAGGTATTCAATCTTCACTTTTTAAGTTATACTGACAAAAGTAATTACAAGATAGAAAGCTAAATCATGGCACGACGTCCACGTTTAGATATGGCGGGTTATCATCATGTAATCAATCGTGGCGTTGCACGTTCAAATATTTTTACATCATCTACGGATAAAGATAAATTTCTACAGATACTCTGCAAAGCGTGCAAGCTGTACGATGTTATTGTCCATGATTACTGCCTCATGGATAACCATTATCACCTGTTCCTCGAAACCAAACAAGAAAACCTCTCGCTAATAATGCGACAGCTCAATAGCTATTATGCTATTTATTTCAATAAAAAAGAGAACCGTGTTGGTTACTTATGGCAAGGGCGGTTTCGGTCATGGTACGTGGTGAATGAAGAATATTTGTATCTCCTGTTACGCTACATAGAAAGTAATCCACTAAAAGCGAACCTTTCTAATAAAATAGGTGAATATCCCTATACTCTCTCATCAGCACTTTTTGGAAACAGTGAAATAATCTCCTGTGCAAAAGGATCGATTTTGATACATGATTTTTCTCCTCAAACACTGATAGAATTTTTAGAAACAGAGTTAAGTGAAGAAGAATTGGCTGCACTGAATGAGGAACAAAAACGTAAAGTTAGTATTGAAAATGAAGAGGTAAAAGTGGCACGATCAAAAATTCTACCTGAACATTTTCATGCTGTGACATCGAAACAAGAACGTAATAGTGCGATTATCAGCGCATTTAAAGACGGACAT
>JAPLGN010000039.1 GCA_026390135.1 Campylobacterales bacterium
TTCGATGATCTTATTGCATTAGAGCGTGAGTACCTTTAATGTTTTTTATTGATGTGCAAGGGACATTGATCGATGATAATACCAAAAAACCCATTCGTGGTGCGGTTGCTTTTATTGATTATTTGAATCTTTCTCATATTCCTTATATGGTTGTAACGAACAGTACAAAATATCTAAGTTCTGAGTTCTTGGCATATCTTAATTCGATAGGTTTGAATATCCCATCTAGCCATTATTTGGATCCTTTGATGGTACTGGAATCTCAGCTATCGAAAGAAAAGAAAATAGCAGCATATGGGTCAGGTGAATTTTTAAATGTTTTAAACTCTATTGGGTATGAGCTGGACTATGTTTCACCTGCTGTGGTTCTTCTTTCTATCAAAGAAGATTTTAATCATGAAGAATATGCTCAGATGATTGAGTTTCTTTTGGGCGGTTGTGAACTGATTGGAATGCACGAAACATCACTTTATGTGAAAAACCATAAACGTTATCCTGGGGTTGGCGCACTGTTGAAAATGTTGGAGTTTGCAACATCGACATCTTATCGTGTGCTTGGGAAACCAAGCCGTCCTTTTTTTGATACTGCATTGAAGGCTATTCAGAAACAAAAGAGTAGTGCTGCTTTTAGCGATGTGACCATGATTAGTGATGATGTTACAGGAGATTTAATGGGTGCAAAAGCTTTGGGTATGAAGTGCTTTTTTGTTTTAAGTGGAAAATATCGTACACGTGAAGAAATTCTTCCGCAGCTTAATCTGCAACCTGACGCAGTTTATATGGATATGCAAGCAGTATTGGAGAGCAAATGAACACATTAGAAGAGTGTCGAAAAGCGATTGATGCATTGGATGATGAGGTTATCGTACTTCTAAATCGCCGCATGGAAGTGGTACGACGTGTCGGGGAAATTAAGCACGAAACAAAAGGTGCTATTTATCGTCCTGAACGTGAAAAAGCGATTATTGACCGCTTAAGTGCTCACAGTAAGCAATCGGGTGGTTTACTGAACTCTCAAGCTATTGAAGCAATTTTTTTGGAGATTTTTGCCGTAGCCCGCAATCTTGAACTTCCTGAAAAAATTGCGTATCTAGGTCCGGAAGGGAGTTTTACTCATCAAGCCGCCGAATCACGTTTTGGGGCAATGAGTGATTATCTCTCGCTTGGTTCTATTGATGCAGTATTTAAAACTCTTGAAGCATCACGTGCAAAATTTGGGGTTGTTCCCATCGAAAACAGCCGTGATGGTGTAGTGGGTGAAACGCTTGACTTGCTGGGAAAAAGCAGTGTTAAAATTGTAGCAGAATTGTATATGCCAATCCATATGGCATTTGTCAGTAAAGCTGAAAAATTACATGATATCAAAAGAATTTACTCGAAAGACAAAGGCTTTGGTCAGTGCAGAGAATTCTTACTTGAGCATGGATTGGATAGGATTGAGCATATCCCCGTAGAATCAACAGCAAAAGCAGCTGTTTTGGCGTCAAAAGATCCAGAAGCTGCTGCAATTTGTTCTCATATTGCAGCAAAACTGTATGGGATACCGACGTTGTTTGAGAACATTGAGGATTCTCACAACAATGCAACTCGTTTCTTTATACTGAGTGATTTTAAAAATGCTCCCAGCGGTGAAGATAAAACCTCGATTTTAGTTCGATTGAAAGAGGCACAAAAATCAGGGGCATTGTTCCACTTTTTAGAAGACTTTAACAAAGCAGAGATTAACCTTAGTAAAATTGAAAGCCGTCCTGCGCGAGAGAACGATGGGTTCGCTTACTGGTTTTTTATTGATTTTTTCGGGCATATTGATGAAGAAAGAGTTCAAAATATTATGACAAAGCATACAAATGAAGTAACATGGCTTGGAAGCTATGTAAAGGGAGAATTATGAAATTCAACAGCACATTAGAGTCCATTAAAAGTTATGAGGCCGGTAAACCAATCGAGCTTGTTGTCCGGGAATACGGAATCGATAAAGCGGATATTGTTAAATTGGCAAGTAATGAAAATCCTTTTGGTTGTTCACCTAAAGTGAAAGAGGCTGTATGCTCAATTATTGATAACATGGCTCTCTATCCGGATGATTCGATGATAAAACTCAAAAATGCACTTGCAAATAAATATTCTATTGAAAGCAATGAGCTGATTATCGGTGCAGGAAGCGATCAGGTAATTGAATTTGCAATCCACGCAAAAGCTCATCAAGGTGCAGCGGTATTGATGAACAGCGTAACCTTTGCTATGTATGAAATTTATGCCAAACAAGTAGGGGCTAAAATTATTCGTACCGCTTCAAGAGAGCATGATATGGACGAATTTTATGCACTTTATCTTGAGCACAATCCGTCTATAATTTTTCTTTGTACACCGAATAATCCGACGGGTGATGCAATCGATGCTGAGTCAATGCTTGCCTTTATAAAAAAAATTGATTCGGATACCCTTGTTATCGTAGATGGTGCGTATATGGAGTATGCACGTTTTAAAGATCCGAAAAAAGCGGTAGATCCCCGAGAGTTAATAGCCAAATTTGAGAATGTACTTTTCTTAGGGACCTTTTCAAAGGCATATGGGTTAGGCGGGATGCGTGTTGGATATGGGATTGCTCGCTCAAGTATTATTGAAGCGCTCTATAAAGTCCGTCCGCCATTTAATATTACTACTCTTTCTCTTGAAGCTGCATCCGTAGCACTTGAAGATGAGGCATTTGTGCAAGAGTGTATCGCAGATAATTTTAAAGAGATGCAGCGATACGAAGTATTTGCCCAGTCAAAAAAGATTGCTATAATTGACAGTTATACTAATTTTGTGACACTATCACTTCCTGAAACAAAAAATTCATCCAAAATAGCCCAAGAACTGTTAAAAAAGGGTATGATTATACGAGATTTAAGCAGTTATGGATTGAACGCCATTCGCGTAACCATCGGTACATCAATACAAAATGACCGATTTTTTGAACTAACAGAACCTTTATTGTAAAGTAGGCATTCAAAAGAATGGATTTTAAAGCACTTTTTTCACAACTTGTGATAGTTTTTGGGAAATTAACCCAGGCACAAAAAACGATAATTGCTGCTGCAGTTGCAGGCATTATCGGTTTTTTGATTTTTTTGGTTGTGTATACATCTGATTCTTCTTCAAGTAAGAATGAAGGATATCAGGTTCTATTTGAATCCCTGACTCCGCAGGATGCAGCACAAGTAGTTCAGCAACTTGAAAAAGACAAAATCCCTTATAAAATTCCACGCGATAATGTCATCGAAGTTCCAAAAGAGGTCGTATATAAAGAGCGTATTACGATTGCCTCAATGGGAATTCCAAAAGAGGGACATGTTGGATTTGAGCTTTTTGACAAACAAGAATTCGGTGCAACTAATTTTGACCAAGAGGTAAAATTTAGGCGTGCATTGGAAGGGGAGCTTGCCCGTTCCATTGATTCACTTTCGCCAGTAGAAAAATCAAGTGTCTCTTTAGCTCTGCCCAAAGAGACGTTGTTTGTTTCTGAAGAGGTCCCTCCGTCTGCATCTGTTATGGTTCAATTATACGAAGATCGCAAGCTTACGCCAAAGCAGATACGTGGGATTAAAAAGCTTGTAGCTGCAGCTGTTCCTAAGCTTAAAACTGAAAATGTTACGTTGATTAATTCTGAGGGTGAAAGTTTAGGTGATAGTGATTCTGATGCGATGATGGGCGAACTTTCTCAAATGCAGCAACAGTTTAAAACCAAAGAAGAGAAAAAGCAAGAGGAAAAAATTATTAACGTTCTTGCCCCCTTTATTGGCGGCAAAGACCGCGTTGTTGCCAAAGTGACGATTGAATATGATTTTTCGGAACAAAGTTCAACGTCTGAAAAATACGACCCAGAAAACGTAGTGCGAAGTGAACAAACCTCCGAAGAAAAACGTGATGGTGCATCACCGGCAGCCGTCGGCGGAGTTCCGGGTGCGGTGAGCAATATTGGCCCAACTGATGTAAATGGTTCGGCTGGAGGCTCTGGCAGCGGGGAAAAGTATGAAAAAACAACAGGTACAACAAACTTTGAAATTTCCAAAACGGTTTCAACTACTAAAATGGAATTTGCACGAATTAAGCGTATTACGGCAGCAGTTGTCGTAGATGGAAAATATGAAGCTAAAAAAACAGAGAGTGGGGCTATTGGGGATGAAATGGCATACGTTGCCCTTGATCAAACACAGCTTGATGCCATAACGTCTTTGACAAAGCAATCCATTGGGATTGATGATGCACGCGGAGATTTGGTGACGGTACGAAATTTTGAGTTTCAAGGTACTAAAGGGAGCTTCGGTTCTAAAGATGCTGCATCCAAAACATCAGCATTTTTTACTACCTATATTGTGCCATTTATGCCTGTGCTTAAATACATTTTAGTTGCTATAATACTTTTTATTGCCTACAAGAAGGTGATTCTTCCTTTTGCCGATCGAATGTTGGACTTCACCAGAGAAGAAGAAGAATATGAAAAGCCAATATTGGAAATTAGTGATGATGAGGATGAAGACCTTGTTGAAAAAGTACAGCAAATGCGTAAAAAAGTAGAAAATCAGTTGGGACTTGGTGAGGGCTTCAATGAAGATGAGTTAAAATATGATGTATTACTCGAAAAAATTCGTGAAATAGCCGAAGATCGTCCTGATGAAATTGCGTCGTTGATTCAAGCGTTAATCAATGAAGAAGCAGCTCCATTGCGTAATACGTAAGGAAAGAGGAATCTAACATGACATTAACTCAACCACAACAGGCACATTTCGATGAAATGGGGATGGCTGAAAAGATAGCGATTCTTTTGATTCAATTGGGTGAAGATTCAACTGCACAAATTTTTGGGCGTATGACTGTGGAGTCTATTACGGAAGTTTCTAAATATATAGCCAGTAGTAGCTCCATTGAAAAAAGTATTGGCGCGGCTGTTTTAGAAGAATTTTATGCAATTATTCAGTCTAACCAATATTTAAATACGGGTGGTTTGGAATACGCAAAAGAGATTTTATATAAAGCATTGGGCCCTGATGAAGCTAAAAAAGTTTTAGAACGTTTGAGTAAAACCATGCAAGGTTCCCAAAACTTTGCCTATTTATCCAAAATCAAACCACAACAATTAGCCGACTTTATTACAACAGAACATCCTCAAACTATTGCTCTTATTTTAGCTCATATGGATCCATCTGCAGCTGCTGAAACATTGTATATTTTCAGCCCTGAACTACGAGGAGAAGTAGTTATTCGTATGGCAAAGTTGGGAGATATTTCTCCTGCAATTATTAAACGGGTGAGTGCAGTACTTGAGTCCAAGCTTGAATCATTGGCAAGCTATAAAGTTGAAGTAGGCGGTCCAAGAGCAGTTGCCGATGTCTTTAACCGTTTGGGTGCAAAAGTATCCAAAGAAACATTGTCTCAGATTGAACAACTGGATCAAGAACTTGCTGCATCCATTAAAGAGATGATGTTTACGTTTGAAGATATTTCAGGTCTTGATGTGAATGCGGTTCGAGAAATTCTCAAAGCAGTTGACAAAAATGACCTTATGCTGGCGCTTAAAAGCTCTCCTGAAGATCTTAAAGAAAAGTTTTATTCCTGTATGTCCCAACGAGCAAAAGATACGTTTGTGGAAGAATTGCAATTCTTGGGTGCAGTGAAAATGAAAGAGGTTGAGACAGCTCAACGTAAAATCGTAGATGCGGTTCAAGCACTTGCTGAACAGGGTGTATTGGAATTAGGGGCATCTGAAGAGATGATTGACTAAAGCCATGATGGAAGATGTTGTGATTACCAAAGATAATTTATCGGGTCATGCAATTGGAAAATATCAGTTTAAGATTTTGAGTGGATTGAGCGGAACAAGTGTTCAAAAAGCATACGAAGAATTAGAACTTCAACGTCCTTCTTTATCAGATTCATCTGGAGAAAAAAATCGTGAATCAACATCAGCAAAAGATGAACTGATTGAATCCTTGTTAAAAAAAGCGGATGATATGAGTTCAAACTTTATCAAAATGCAGATGCGTCTTGAAAGCCTTCAGGAAGAACATGCACAGGGACTTGAAGAGGCGAAAAAAAGTGGTTATGATGAAGGATTTTCAGCAGGAATAGCGCAAGAACAGATCCAAAATTCACAACGCAATACGCAAGGGCAAGATCAGTTTTCATTGTCTGTAAAAACATTAGAAGATGCAGCAGCACAGTTTTCTATTTCTCTAGGTGAGATTAAAAAAGAGTTGACTCATACTGCCCTTGATATTGCCAAAGAAGTTATTGGAATTGAGACACAGGAAAACAGTGCAAAAATTGCTGCTAAACTCTCCGAATTATTGATCGAAGAACTCAGTGATGCCGCTAAGATTACCTTACGTGTTAATCCAAACGACCATGGAATTATTTCTGAAAAAGTAGGATCTCTTAAGAATGTTGAAGTACTATCGGATCGTGCGATCAGTGCTGGCGGGGTAGTTGCTATTAGTGATTTGGGTAATATTGACTCACAAATAAAAAAACGGTTTGAGCGATTAAAAAGATCGTTATTACTGGAATCATAATTAGGGTTACAATGGACATTAAAAATTTTACGCACGATGAGTTAAAAGCACTTTCACAAAAAATTCGTGATCGAATTTTGGAAGTTGTCAGTACCAATGGTGGACATTTAAGTTCTACCTTGGGTGCTACGGAAATAATCGTGGCAATGCATAAAGTATTTGATTCCTCAAAAGATCCATTTATTTTTGACGTTTCGCATCAAGCGTACGCTCATAAACTTCTTACAAATCGATGGGAAGAATTTTCTACCCTACGCCGCTTTGACGGACTGAGCGGCTATACAAAACCTTCTGAGTCCCCTTTTGATTATTTCGTTGCAGGACATAGCTCAACGTCGATTTCTCTAGGTGTGGGAGCAGCTAAAGCCATTGCCCTTAAAAATGAGCAGGAAAGTCGTATTCCGGTTGTCCTGATCGGTGATGGTTCTCTTTCTGCTGGGATGGTGTACGAGGCGCTTAACGAGTTGGGTGATCGAAAATATCCGATGGTTATTATTCTCAATGATAACGAGATGAGCATTGCCAAACCAATCGGGGCAATTAGTCGGATGCTTAGTTCTGCGATGGCGAGCCCATTTTATCAACGTTTTAAAAAGAAAACAGAACAGTTTGTGGACAACTTCGGCGAAGGTGCCCATTATCTCGCCAAACGGTTTGAAGAGTCGTTCAAGCTCATTACTCCGGGAATATTATTTGAAGAAATGGGGATTGAGTATATTGGTCCTGTTGATGGGCATGATCTTAAATCGCTTATTGATATTTTGAGCATGGCAAAAGCAATGGGGAAACCTGTTTTGGTTCATGTGCAGACGATTAAGGGTAAAGGGTATGAGATTGCTGAGGGTAAGCATGAAAAATGGCATGGCGTTTCTCCCTTTGATCTTAAAAGCGGAACGGCAAATAGTAAAAGTTCTGTTAAAAATGCTACGCAAATCTATGCTGAAGCGCTGATGCATCAAGCGGATCATAATCCGAAAATCGTGGGAGCAACGGCCGCGATGCCAAGCGGGACAGGATTAAGTGCTTTAATGGAAAAATATCCTGAACGCTTTTGGGATGTTGCAATTGCTGAACAGCATGCTGTAACCTCTATGGCAGCATTGGCAAAAGAAGGATTTAAACCGTTTTGTACGATCTATTCGACTTTTCTGCAACGAGGATTTGATCAGGTGATTCACGACGTATGTTTAATGGATTTACCGGTTGTCTTTGCTCTTGATCGTGCCGGAATTGTCGGTGAAGATGGTGAGACGCATCAGGGTGTATTTGATATTAGCTTTTTACGTTTGATTCCCAATATGACATTGTGTGCACCACGCGATGAAAAATCATTTCATCAGATTGTGGCGTATGCGGCTGGGTACGATCGACCGTGTGCCATTCGTTATCCCAGAGGGGCATTTCTTGACGCAAATGTACCTGAGTCTCTTCCTTTCGAGACAGGAAAATCACAGCTGTTAATTTCCAATGCCTCTGATATCTTATTTATTGGATACGGTAACGGTGTCGGACGTGCGGCACAAACTATGGAGCTTATGGAGGAAAAACCTTCCTTGCTTGATTTGCGTTTTGTAAAGCCACTTGATACTGAAATGCTGATACGAATGTCAAAAATTCATAAAAGATGGTATGTTTTTAGTGATTCGTCACGTATGGGTGGTGTGGGAAGTGCATTGCTCGAATGGTTATCCGAAGAAAAAATCAGGGATGTTCAGGTAGTTAGTTTTGAATATGGGGATGAATTTATTAAACACGGTAATACTACCCTTGTAGAAGAATCACTTGAATTACTTCCCCATCAGCTGGTTAAGCGGGTCGTAGCATAATTACACCCGCAATCCGCCCCGTGTGTTGTGCATCAGCGCGATACGAGAAATAGGTATCGCAGTTGCATGAGGTGCAATGATTAACCACTTCAATGTTCTCTTTTTTTACCCCTAATGAGCGCAGTTGCAACAATAAGATAGTATTGACATCTAAAAAGACCCGTTTGTTTTCCCTTCGTATTGCATCCTCATATCCCTTTTCTATGACTTCGTTGACTATATTTTCATTGACTTCATAACAGCATCCATGTATTGAGGGACCTAGTACGATTTGCACATCATTGATTTGAGTATCAAATGCTTGATTCATAGCGTGGAGTGTTTTAGGTAGGATTTTATTAAGCGCGCCCTTTCGTCCTGCGTGAACAGCTCCAATAGCATTATGAATCGGATCGTAGATCAAAACAGGGGTGCAATCCGCACTCATCACCATAATCGGAGTATTAAGGCGATTGGTTATAAGAGCGTCACATTGGGGTATGGTATCGAAGCTGTGCGTATCATCGATAGTTATGATGGTATCAGAATGAATTTGAGACATATGAATTAAGGCTTTTCGATCATAATACAAATCATTTGCAAGTAAATCATGGTTTCGGAGAACATTGTGGTACTCATCACCGACATGAAATGCAAGATTAGCAGTGGTATATGGAGCTTGCGATACCCCGCCATGCCGAGTTGTAAAACAGGCAGTGACCTTTGGATTCGACAGTAAAATGGATGAGAGTACAATTTGCATAAGTGAGTATATCGAGAGTCGCTTTTAGGTGCGATTAATCAAGTTTCGATTATTCTTGCACTCCACATTTATTGATCGGGGCGTAGCGCAGTTTGGCTAGCGCACTACCTTGGGGTGGTAGAGGTCGCCTGTTCGAGTCAGGTCGCTCCGACCACGCTCCGACCATGTGGAAAGTTTCACACAATTTTCCTTCCCTCTTTTAAACTTTACCGACTCTCAATAAGAACATTGTCCATAAGTACAAAAAGTCGTTCACTAGCATTTTCCATCTCTTTAAAGTTTGAAATGATTTCACTACTGTTGTTGAGAATGTTCTCTTCACCTTGAGCAATGAAAGTGAGATTTTTGTTAGCATTTTGATGAACAACTGCATGAGGTGCTTTTATCTGCTCATAACTTCCCATTCGACCGAAACGCTCTTTTCCTTCACCGTCATACCATTTTCCAAGACGACATTGGTGTGCATCCATTGGGGTTAGTTTTTGATCACAGACCATAACGCTGTTATATGCGCGTGCTTTGTAAAGAATATGGTCAATTTTTGCCAAAATAATAAAAGAGCTGTTTTCCATATTGTGAGATGAGGTCACAATATTAGATGAGCCATCACTAAGCTGAACGAGGGTGTCTTCAAAACTGACAATACTTGAGCTAGAACGCGCTACTACTTCATTCATCTCTTCAGCACTGGTTTGAATTTCGCTCATATTTTGTTGGAGAGAGTTGATCGATACGGAAATTTCTCCGGTTGCTTTATGGGTTCGTTCTGCAAGTTTGCGTACTTCATCCGCGACTACGGCAAATCCTCGTCCGTGTTCACCAGCCCGTGCTGCTTCGATAGCCGCATTAAGAGCTAGAAGGTTCGTTTGATCGGCAATGTCGGTAATGAGTTGAATGACAGAGTTGATTTCGTTCGCGCGGGATGCGATATGCCCGATAGCATCATTATTATTACTTACTTTTTCGTTGAGCATATTGAGCTCATTGATAATAATGGATATGGTATCTCGACTGTCATTTGCTAGAATGGCTGCCGTGGTTGTTGCGCTTGTTACTGCTTTTAGGTCTTGAATATTACTGTGAAGGTTTTCTTGGATGACACTGAGACTTTCTGTCACTTTTACGTTGAGTTGGCTTAATTCAGAATTTAGGGAGTCTCGACGTTTCTTTTGCTCTTGTGTTTGCATCACCGTAATACTGGTGCTGACGTTTTCAATGGCATTCACAAACTCTCCATGCATTCCTGCGCTGGAAAGTTTATGTGAAAAATCTCCTTTAGTAGCACCTGAAATGGAAGTGTTGATTTGATGGATAAGGTTTTGGATTTGTGTTATGAGCTGGCCGAGTGCATTGCCCATAATTCCCATTTCAGTGCCTTCGGGAGCATTAACAGATGTTTGTTTGAAGTTACCCTCTGAGATATTGGCAATAATACGTGTAAACTTTTCAATTGCGATTGTGATAGAACTGCTGATCATGCTGGCAAAAATAAAAATAACAATGGCTACACCAAATCCAGTCATAAGAACAAAAAATTTATAAAATGCGATTTGAGAGTGAAGGCTTTCAGAAGCAGTTTTGAGTTTTTTCTGCTTGAGTTCCACTACTTTTTCAAATTTTTCTCTTGAAGCATCCGCATAGGGAGTTAATTCTTTTTTGTACTTTGCATAAATAGTAGTAGAATTACTAGAAATAGTAGCGGCATCGAGCGACTTCATCATTGTAAGCGAGTTGTTCAAAAAAGCAGATGTGCTCTCTTTGGCGTCCGCAATAAGTTGTTGTTCAGCAGGTTCGCTTGCACTTGTATCCAGTTCAATGAATACGGTATGAATTTTATCAATATGTTTTTCAAGCTTATCGATATTTTTATTATAATCCCCGCCCAACATAATATCGCGACTGGTACGACTGATATAGTTGAGATCCTTTTCGATTTCAAGTGCGTTCATGGCTCCAGATATGGTTTTTTCCTGAAGTTCACTGTATTGAACCTCTAAACTGCTAAGGGCAAAATAGACAAATACGGAAGCTCCAATAACGGACAATGTGGCCGCACCAACGAGGTAATTCATCCGTTTTTTAATACTCATATCCTGTAACGTTTTTTCAAATGCCATTCTTATTTCCTATTAGTATTTTTTGATATATTTTTGATATTGTCATTATAATCATTTTTTTGATTATTTTGTCTCATTTTTTTTCAAGTTTTTCGTATAAGAGTCTCTAGGGTACAATAGGGACATTTGAATTATTATAGTATAGAGGATTGAGAGCGTGATAGTGAAGCAAATGCAGTCGGTACGACTTGATGGAAAAAATACAGAAAATACACGGATTCAATTACGTCACTATTTTCATCAAAGTTTTGATCTTTTTGAATCATTGTTTGATCTTTTACAATCTGATGAAGTTTTTTATCGTCAATCTGAACCAACACGTCATCCTATGATCTTTTATTTTGCTCATACAGCCATTTTTTATGTGAATAAATTAATTGCTTCAGGTGCAGTGAATGAGAGAATCAATCCTCATTTTGAATCCTTGTTTGCTGTTGGTGTGGATGAGATGAAGTGGGATGCTGAGTGTGGGAGCTTTGCATGGCCAAGCGTGAATGAAGTACGTGAATATCGTAATCGTGTTCGCGCATGCGTTGATGAAATGATTTCTGCATTGCCAATGACATTGCCCATAACCAAAACAGATCCATTTTGGGCGATTTGGATGGGAATAGAACATGAACGGATACATATCGAAACGTCCAGTGTTCTCCATCGTCAAATGCCTTTGGAGTTTATTCGAGAGGATACTCGGTTTCCGATTTGCCCACTTTGGGGTGATGGTTTGGAAAATGAGATGGTAAGCTTCGATGCTCAGGAAATCCGTCTTGGAAAAGGTGTGGATGATCACGGATTGTATGGCTGGGATAATGAATATGGAATGGCAACGTATCATGTGGAAGATTTTGAAGTATCGAAATATTTGGTCAGCAATGGCGAATTTATGGATTTTGTAGCTGCTAATGGTTATGGCATACAGCGATGGTGGGATGATGAGGGGCTAAAATATTTGCGCATTCGTAATGCAACGTGTCCCCCCTTTTGGATTCCGCAAGATGATGGAAGTTTTAAATACCGTGCATTAACCTGCGAGATGGATATGCCTTATAATTGGCCAGTTGAGGTCAATGCTCTCGAAGCGGAAGCATTCTGCCGCTGGAAAAGTGCTCAAGACGGAGCTGTATATCGTCTTCCAACAGAAGCAGAGTGGCGTGTTATGGCAGATCACGGGGGTATCTTAAAGGATGTTTTTGATAACAGCAATGCTAACCTTGACTTTGCTCATTATGCTTCTTCGGTTCCCATTGATACGTTTGCTCACGGGAAACTTTATGATGTTGTGGGAAATGTATGGCAATGGACACAAACACAAATGGATGAATTTGAGGGGTTTGCAACCCATCCATGGTACGACGATTTTTCTGAACCTACCTTTGATGGTAAACACAATATGATTAAGGGTGGCTCGTGGGCATCTACGGGTAATGAGATTGTAAGAGAATCCCGATATGCATTTCGCCGCCATTTTATTCAGCACGCAGGATTTCGGTATGTAGTAGGTGAGGGTGAAACTGAATCCCAAAAATACTCGCGTATAGAACAAATGTACAAAGCGTGGGGAAAACAATATGGATGAGTTTGGAGAGATAGATCGCAGTGGATCGAATGCTGAAAAATTTACACTGCGACAAAAACTCTTTGGTTCTGATGACGTACAGCCGATGTGGGTGGCGGATATGGATATTGCTACTCCAGCGTGTGTTTTGGATGCAGTGAGAGAACGGTTGAATCATCCTGTCCTCGGATATGAAATAATGAAAGATAGTGCCTATGAAGCTCAATGCAAATGGGTACATGGACATCACGATTGGGAAATCAAGCGTGAATGGCTAAGCTACTCTCCCTCAGTTGTCGCTTCTATCGGATGTGCAATTCGTGCTTTTAGTGATGATGGAGATGAGGTAATCGTAATGAGTCCGGTTTATCCGCCATTTTTTTCGATGGTTACTGGGAATAATCGACACCTTATCACCCACTCATTAACGCAAAACAGTGAGGGGCAGTATAGTTTCGACAGTGAACTGTTACGAACACAAATCACTTCAAAAACAAAAATACTATTGTTATGTTCTCCTCATAACCCTATAGGTCGCGTGTGGCGTAAGGATGAATTATTGACTTTGGGCGCAGTGTGTCTTGAATATGGGATTGTCATTGTCAGTGATGAGGTTCATTGTGATATCGTTTACGATGGGCATAAGCATGTGCCTATCGCGTCGCTTTCGGATGAGTTGTCTGAATGTACCGTAACGCTTTTAGGACCCGGCAAAACATTTAATATGGCTGGATTTGGAATTTCTACGGTCTGTATTGCTTCGAAAAAGCTGCGTGATCTTTATGATGAGCAACGTCGGCAAGTTCACTTTGGTGATGGGGCAGTATTATCGCACGTGGCTTTTGAAGCTGCATATACTCATGGAGAAGAGTGGCACAAAGCACTTATATATCATTTACAAACAAATAGAGATACAATAGCTCAGTGGGCTTCTCAAGATATACAGATACGATTTATTCCTCCTCAAGGGACGTATTTAGCTTGGCTTGATTGCCGAGAACTGGGAATGGGTGATCGTGAATTACGAGAATTTTTTATTCAAAAAGCTGGTCTTGGTTTGAGTGCAGGACTTAGTTTTGGTCGTGAAGGCTCAGGATTTATGCGGCTAAATTTTGCTGTCTCTTCGTCTGCTCTTGAGGTTGCATTAGCAAAAATTAGCACTGCCTTAAAAGAGAGAAAATGATAATTGAATCCATAGTCCCTTTTTATGAAACAGAGTATTTTCGCTTTATTTTAACCCTAATACTGAGCTTTTTAACCGGATTAGAGATGCGAAAATACAAATCTACATTGGAGCATCCGTATTTTATTGGAACCGTTCGCACGTATACATTCATTGGGATGCTTGGCTATGTTCTTTACATCCTTGATCCTGCATTACGGCTTTATCTGGCCGGATTTGGGATTTTGGCATTATTTTTCAGTCTCTTTTACTATAGTAAACTCCATAATGAACAAAAAGGAATCATCAGTCTTTTGGTAGCATTACTGGTTTACACCTATGCTCCAATGATTATAACACAGCCTTTGTGGCTGATTGCTTTTATTTTTGTTGTCATAATTTTTGTTGTCAATTCAAAATCTAAAGTCCAAATATTATTTGAAAAAGTGGATAAAAGTGAATTGATTACTTTTGCCAAGTGGGTCCTATTAAGTGCGGTGATTTGGCCATTATTGCCGGTTACCTCGATAGCATCGTGGTTGCCGATGTCGATGAGTAAAATTTGGATGGCAGTCGTCGTTGTATCGGGAATATCCTATATTGGTTATTTGCTTCAACATTATTTTTTTAAAGAAAAAGGGTTTTTAGTCAGCGGTATTTTAGGAGGGATTTACTCCTCAACAGCGACAACCGTTGTTTTGGCTCGTAAATCAAAGGTCATTGACTCGGATGAATATACGTTTATTTCGGCCATAATTTTGGCAACGGGAATGATGCATGTACGAGTAATGGTTATGATTGGCTTTTTTAATTTTACTTTATTTCAAACTATTGCACTTCCACTGGGATTACTTGGCACAATTGCGCTTTTAGGAGGATACATGCTCTCAAAGAACAAGGGAAGTAATCTGCTTAGAAATGAGAATGGTACGCAGATAAATATTAATCCTCTTGAGCTTGGGATGGCATTACTTGTTGCTATTATGTTTGTAATCATGACAACGGCAACCCATTATTTCATCATTCATTATGGTATTTCCGGATTGAATGTACTGGCATTTATTAGCGGATTTACAGATATTGATCCCTTTATCCTTTCTCTAATTAATACTCAGTATTCTATTACTTCTAATACCGTGATGTGTGCTATTTTAATTTCTATCGGGAGTAACAATCTTTTGAAAGGGATAATAGCATTGGTTCTAAGCTCACGGTATGTTGGATGGATGAGTTTTGCTGCATTGGTTTTGATGTCGATAATGACTTTCGCGCTTGCTTTTGCAATTCGGTAAAAAATAATGGAACCTATGACGTCAAAAATTGAAACATTTATCGCCAAACATCATCTGCTTTCATTGGCAACCTATGGGGATGAACTGTGGTGCTGTTCTCTATTTTATGCGTATGATTCAGAAGAAATTGCTTTTATCGTCGCAACGGATACCCAAACACTTCATGGTATCAATGTTGTAAAAAATCATACAGTTGCTGGAACAGTGGCATTTGAAACCAAGACGGTTGGAAAGATTCAAGGGATACAATTTAAAGGTACGATGACGCTGTGTGATGAGGGAAAAGAGTTTTATTATAAAGCTTTTCCTTATGCACGGATAATGAATCCAACATTGTGGAAAATACGTCTTGAAGAGATTAAAATGACCGATAATACACTTGGTTTTGGTAAAAAACTTATTTGGAAACGGGACCATTGATCTTATACGCTTTCTGAACTAAAAGCTCATAAAGCGGCAGGGACAAAAGTCCCTACAACCCCCTAAAGCTACTCGTATCATTCGGATACGAGAGAAGTTATTTAGGAGTTTTTGCCTCAAATAAAGAACATGCTTTTCCGCTGGAACTGAGGACTACTTGGGATGGGATAAATTTACTTTTAAATCCATACGCTTTGCATCCGTGAGGTTGATTGGCTTCCCATGTGACAAAATAATAAGTACATTTTTGACAGATAATTTTTTGCATAGGGAATTTTACCTATAATTTGGAACTTTTTAAAGGATAGAGATGAATAAATTACTTAGTATGCTGACATTACAGCAACAACTCAATGATGCTACCAATGGAATTGGTTGGGAAAAAGGGATTACGAAGCACGGCAAAAAAATAAACTGGCGTCGATGTATTACGATGGAGTCTGCTGAGATGATTGATTCATTCGGATGGAAACACTGGAAAAGTATTGCTCAACCGACCGATTATGCTAACTTGCAAATCGAGGTTGTCGATGTCTGGCATTTTGTGATGAGTTTGGTATTGGAATTTACGAAAGCCAATGGTACGGAAGCAGTTGAAGAATTAGCGCAAAGAATTTCTAATACACCAGAATATCAAAAATTAAGCAGTGAAACGCCTCTACCGTTTGGTGAGGATGATGTGCTAATGATTAAAATTGAAAATGTTATGCGTCTCTCTCTGGTCCCCATCTCGCCTGAGATGATTGGCGCAATGATTGAAGAATTTTTTGACTTGGCGTATTTAGGTGCATTGAATACCACGCAGTTGTATCGCCTGTATGTCGGAAAAAATATTCTTAATCAATTTCGTCAAGACCATGGGTATAAAGAGGGGCATTATGTCAAAATTTGGAACGGCTTGGAAGACAATGCCGTTATGAAGCTCTCATGGGAAAATAATCCTGAGATGACCCCTGCTGAACTATATTCAGCGTTAAAAACGGCTTACCCTGCGTAAATCTCGTTAAATTCACTCTTCCATCGCTTGTGGCACCAAAACCAGAGCTTTGGATTGGTGCGAATTACTTTTTCAAGATCATCGGCTTGTGCTTGTGTGGCATCTAAAATCTCTTTTTCCTCATTGTTTTTTACTACAATGGGATTTTCAAACGTAATCGTATAGTGCTGTTCATGGAGTGAGACAATATACACACCGACGATAGGAGCATTGAATTTTGAGGATAACGCAGCAGGGGTAGAAGATTGGTACGTCTCATGCCCAAAAAAATCAACTTTTACCCCTGCACGTGCATTGCTGGCTTGATCGATCATAAGTAAAATAGAGCGCCCGCCTTTGAGAGCTTTGGCAATATGTTTGAGAGCACCATTTTTTTCTGCAAGCTGCATTTTGTGGTTTGTTCGTGCTTGAAGCAAATAGGGATCAAACTCGGAAGCGCTAAACTCCTTATAGATTGAAGAAACAGGTGTAATCAAAGAAGAAAGAGCTGCCCCTCCAAGTTCCCAATTCCCAAAATGGGCGGAAACAAAAATAATTCCCCGTTTTTCATGCAATAGGGCATCAACAACTTCGCGGTTTTGAAAGGTTACTTGACATTGTAAATCATCGGCATTATTTCGTCGGTTCTCCATCACTTGTAAAAAATTCATGGCTAAATTTCGATAACAGTAGCTCTCAATATCTTTTTTTTGAGTAAGATCGAGTTTTTCTCCAAACGCAAAATTTAAATTGGCTTGAATGATCCGATTTCGTGAAAAAGCGAAAAGATGAGCAAGTGAAGCAAGAGAGGTAAATATCTTTTTACGCCAACGCTGCGGTAACATCATCAAAAACGAATCTAAGAGTAAAAAAAGTCGATATCCCATTATAAAAGCTCCTTGGCTTTAACAGCAATAAGATGAGGATCAATGTCTCGAATCGAAAAATCATTGCGATTGATGTGAAAAATATCAACGTGGGACGGAGATTTAATTCCAATATTTTTTTCCATTGGATATATCATTCGCTCATTGGTCGGACCAAATAGGGTTATAGAGGGACGATTCATTGCCCACGCGATATGAGTAGGTCCCGTGTCATTTCCAATGATGAGCGTACAGTGAGCAATAAAGTTAACCAGTTCATTTAGAGACATTTTTGGAGTGATGACAGCATTTTTAGAATGTTCTTTTATCCAAGAAGCATCACTATATTCCTTCGCACTTCCCCAAACGATATGGCAAGGGTAGGGAAGTAAATCACAAAGGATTGCGAACTGCTCTTTGGGATAGCATTTACTCTGCCACGATGCTCCGATGACTAGGGAAATTTTATTCTCATGCGGGGTTGATGGGGTAGGGAACACGGGAGTTTTTTGCTCTATCAACGCATCGGAGTAAGGGATGTTTAACGCTTCGGTTATCACCATCACATTACGCCGTATTACGCTGATTTCGTAGGGTATAGAAGAAGTAGTGGTATAAAACCACGAGGCGATTGCTTCTCGAGCACTTTGCTTATCAAATCCATGTACGTTACCGGGGAGTAAAGAAGCGATGATTGCCGATTTAAGAAGGCCTTGCGCATCGATAATATGATCATAGCGTTTACGGGATTTCAAGGTATGAATCATTTCTTTTAAGAGAGTAAAACTTTTGGTTTTTTTGAGCCGTTTGAGAGGAACGGGGATCACTTCATGAATCAGAGGATGGCTCTGGAGTATGGGGGCAAATGCCTCTTCAATAAACCAATCAATTTCAGCATCAGGGTAATAATTGTGGATGATTTGTAACACGACAGCTGTATTAATGATGTCACCGAGTGCGCTGAGACGGACGATTGCGATACGTAGATTTGGACTTTTCATAAGGATAACTATAGCGCAACTAAGCTATAATCCGCATAATTATTAAGAGGTTAGGAGCGCAAAAATGGTTGTTCAAGACATACAGCAATTTTCTGAAATTCGCCCAAAAGCACGAGCATATTTTTGTTACCTTTTTCAAAAAAATCTCCCTAATCACCTTCCTTCTGCAACGGTAGAACACATTACAGATCGTCTCCGTAAAATCAAAGGAGATTTACCGGGAGTAGAAGCTGTTTATTTATTGGACGCGGCAGGAAATCAAGCAGGCCCTACCTATCTAAAAGGCATAATTAAAGAGGACGATATTGGCGAGAATCGTTCCACAAGAGCCTATTATTATCGTGCGATGCATGAACGTCGCTGTACGATTACTGATCCTTATCCTTCGTTGATAAATGATGAATTAACGGTTACTGCATCGGAGCCTATTTTTGATGAGAATGGTGAAATTATTTATGTGGCGTGTCTGGATATGCCTTTAAATGAAGTGCTTCGAATCGCTCATCCTTTAGCATTGGAGAGTTTTGCAGGTAAATTTTTTAGAACTATTTATGCTGTTTTTTCAGTTGCTTTAGCCGCGGTTGCTTTATTACTATTTATCAAAGGGATAGAAGGCTTTTTCACATACGGACTTGGTAATGCAGAGCATATTGAGATTAAAGATATTTTTGAAGCAACTATTTTGCTTACCCTTTCTTTGGCTATATTTGATTTGGTTAAAACTCTTTTTGAAGAAGAAGTTTTGGGGCGTTCCAAAAAAGATCCTGCTTCAGATATACATAAAACAATGGTCCGGTTCTTAGGCTCTATTATTATTGCACTCTCAATCGAGGCGCTGATGTTAGTGTTTAAGTTCGCTATGACAGAGCCTGCGATGCTTTTCAATGCTATTTATATTATTGGCGGTGTTGCTTCTTTGTTGGTTGGATTGGCTATTTATATCCGTTTTACGCACGATAAGGAGCATACTTGATAGGAATCGTCGATTATAATATAGGCAATCTTGCCAGTGTCAAAAATGCATTTGATTTACTGGGTGAAAAAGTAGTGGTGGAATCAGACCCTGCTAAACTGTGCATGTATGACAAGCTGATCTTGCCGGGTGTCGGTGCATTTGGGGACGCAATGGAACATTTGCAAAGCCGTGGAATGGATGAAGCAGTACGTGAATATGCCGTGAGCGGAAAATATCTTCTTGGAATTTGTTTGGGAATGCAATTATTGTTTGACTCAAGTGAAGAGTTTGGAATAAATGAGGGGCTTGGGCTTATAAAGGGGCGAGTTGTGGCATTTGATACAAGCCGTTTTCATACCCCATTAAAAGTTCCTCATATAGGATGGAATAGGATGTTTACTAAAGAGCATCCGCTATTTGAAGGGTTGGATAAGGACCATTATCTCTATTTCGTTCACTCGTATCACGCTTTGTGTGATAATGAAGCAGACGGTATCGGAGAAAGTGTTTATGGCTACCGCTTTACGAGTGCCGTTGCACATGAGAACGTGATGGGCATTCAGCCTCATCCGGAAAAAAGCCATAAAAATGGCTTGAAAATCTTACAAAACTTTATAAATCTCTAAAGGCAATAACTTCATGACTATTTTCCCCGCAATCGATCTTAAAGACGGTAAAGCTGTTCGTCTCACAAAAGGGCTTATGGAGAGTGCAAAAATCTATTCTGATACCCCATGGGAGTTAGTAAAAACATTCGAAGCAATGGGGGCACAATGGGTTCATCTGGTGGACTTGAACGGTGCTTTTGCAGGAGAGCCTAAAAATTTGGAGCAAATTCGCGCTATTCGTGAAAATTGTAATGTTAAGCTTCAGCTTGGAGGTGGAATTCGTGATGAAGCGACCATTTTACGTTATTTAGAACTCGGTATTGATCGTTTGATTTTGGGCTCGATTGCGCTTCGCGATCCTGAATTTGTAAAAGCAATGGCGGCCAAATATCCAATTGTTGTCGGTATTGATGCCATTGATGGATTTGTAGCGGTTGAGGGATGGGGTGAAGTAAGTTCTATGAGAGCAACGGACTTGGCACGTGCATTTGCGGATGCAGGGGTGGAAGCGATTATCTGTACCGATGTGGGTCGTGATGGAACGCTGAGTGGTGTGAATGTCGAGTTTACTCTTGAAATTGCAAGAGCTTCGGGGATACCTACGATTGCCAGTGGTGGAGTAAAAGATGATTCAGACATTGAAGCGTTACTTTTAACGGGCGAAATAGAGGGTGTTATTGTCGGAAAAGCATTTTATGAGGGAAGAATTGAACTAAAACGTTTTTTTTAAACTTCACACAAAGTTCATTTGGCTATTATTGGACAATTATTCTTTAAAATTACATAGATTACAAAGGAAACGCTTTGAAATTATTAGTTGTAGATGACAGCTCAACAATGCGTCGCATTATTAAAAATACTCTTTCACGTCTTGGTTATGAAGAGGTGCTAGAAGGAGAAGATGGATTTCAAGGATGGGCTGCTCTAAACGAAAATCCTGATATTGGAATGTTGATCACCGATTGGAATATGCCTGAAATGAATGGGTTGGAATTGGTTAAAAAAGTACGATCAGATGCCCGTTTTTCCGACCTTCCTATTATTATGGTTACGACAGAAGGGGGAAAAGCAGAAGTAATTACCGCTCTCAAAGCAGGGGTTAACAACTATATTGTTAAACCTTTTACTCCTCAAGTCCTCAAAGAAAAACTTTCAGCAGTCCTCGGCACTGAGGCGTAATGCAAGATTATTATTACATGCTGGTGGTTAAGCCATCAGCTCATATTGAGTTGTTCGGTGATTTTTTAGCTGATGTTATACCTGTCGGTTTCGAAGAGATTGATGATGGGTTTATTGTACGCAGTGAAGAAAATTTAGAGACAGTGAGTTGGGGAATTGAACAATTTGCTGAAGCGCTTCAAAGTGCGCTTGGTGAGGTGATAGATTTGGAATTGACCCTGAGCAAAGAAAAAAATGACGATTGGATTTCTCACTATCAACGCTCGATTACACCAATTGAAATTGCTCCTTTTTACATTCATCCGACATGGGAAGCGCCAAAAGAGGGGATGCTGAATATTGCAATTGATCCTGCTTTGGCCTTTGGAACAGGACATCATCCAACTACAGCATCATGTTTGCGAGCCATAGCCAGTTATGTCAAAGAGGACAATACCCTTATGGATGTTGGGTGCGGCAGCGGTATTTTAGCAATGGCGGCATTACGTAAAGGAGCCATCGTTGATGCGTGTGATACTGATCCGCTTTCCGTTGAAAATACGATTGTCAATGCCCAACAAAATGGGCTATCATTCCGTCGATTATGGGAAGGGCCTATTCAAGAGACAAATGAGGTATATGATGTTATCGTTGCCAATATTGTTGCTGATGTCCTTGTCTTTATTGCCAGCGATCTAAAAAAACGGTTACGTGAGGGGGGAATATTAATTCTCTCAGGAATAATGGATAAATATGAAGATAAAGTTCTACGCGCATACAAAACATACGAGCTTAGTGAACGAATCGTTGAAAACGAATGGGTAACGCTCGTATTAACCAAAAAGGAATAATCACGTGGCACAACCAGAAAAACCGACTCCATCGAATAAAAATGATAATTTTTTTAACAAAAATCCTTTAATTACTTTTGCCATCTTTTCAATTGTTATTATTATGCTTTTTAAAGCATTTGTCGGCGATGGCGGTGACTTAAGCTCAAAAGTAAATGGCTCATCTGCAACACGTACTCAAGAAGTAAGTTATGCAGAGCTTAAAAAGCTGATTATCAACAAGCAAGTAGAAAAAGTAGCAATTGGTCAGACGTATATTCGTGCATTAAGTGCAGATGGTTCGAGCAAAACAGCGTATACAACTCGTCGTATTTTGGGAGAAGATACCAAGCTAACTGACCTTTTGGATAAGCAAAATATTGATTACAGCGGCTTTAATGAGAGCAATTGGTTTACTGAAATGTTCGGTTGGCTATTTCCTTTCTTGATTATTATTGCGATTTGGATGTTTTTTGCGGGTCGGATGCAAAAAAGTATGGGTGGTGGAATTCTGGGAATGGGAAGCTCTAAAAAGCTGGTCAATTCTGAAAAGCCAAAAACCAAATTTGATGATGTTGCAGGTGCTCAAGAGGCAAAAGAAGAAGTTTTAGAAATTGTTGATTTTTTACGTTCACCTGGTCGATATGTCGAGTTAGGGGCAAAGATTCCAAAAGGGGTTCTTCTTGTTGGAAGTCCAGGAACCGGAAAAACTTTATTAGCAAAAGCAGTTGCCGGTGAAGCGGATGTTCCATTTTTCTCGGTTTCAGGTTCGAGCTTTATCGAAATGTTTGTTGGCGTAGGTGCTGCACGGGTACGCGATTTGTTCGAGCAGGCTAAAAAAGATGCCCCTTCAATTATTTTTATCGACGAGATTGACGCGATTGGAAAAAGTCGTGCTGCGGGTGGAATGATGGGCGGTAACGATGAGCGTGAGCAAACCCTAAATCAGCTGCTAGCAGAGATGGACGGCTTTGGTACAGATACTCCGGTTATTATTTTGGCAGCAACGAATCGTCCCGAAATCCTTGATCCAGC
Organism: Campylobacterales bacterium; assembly: GCA_026390135.1. Taxonomy (GTDB): domain Bacteria; phylum Campylobacterota; class Campylobacteria; order Campylobacterales; family Sulfurimonadaceae; genus Sulfuricurvum. The sequence continues at coordinate 23,098 of JAPLGN010000039.1, forward strand.
CTTACTCCGTCCCGGACGATTTGACCGCCAAGTATTGGTGGATAAGCCGGATTATCAAGGGCGTATTGACATTTTAAATGTTCATATTAAAGGTGTTAAAATCGACAGTGAGGCTGATCTTGAAGAGATTGCTCGACTAACAGCAGGTCTTGCCGGAGCAGATTTGGCGAATATTATCAATGAAGCTGCATTACTCGCAGGACGAAAAAGTCAAAAAACTGTTCGTCAAGCTGATTTACGAGAAGCAGTTGAACGTGCTATTGCAGGTCTTTCTAAAAAGAGCCGTAGAATAGATGAAAAAGAGAAGCGCATCGTTGCATATCATGAGAGTGGTCATGCACTTTTAGCGGAGACGACCAGAGGAGCTAAAAAAGTTTCAAAAGTTTCTATTGTTCCTCGTGGACTAGCTGCACTTGGGTATACCCTTAATACTCCTGAAGAGAATAAGTACTTAATGCAGCGTCATGAACTGATTGCGGAGATTGATGTATTGCTTGCTGGACGTTCAGCGGAAGAGGTCTTTATTGGAGAAATAAGTACAGGTGCAGCTAACGATTTAGAGCGTGCAACGGACATTCTCAAAGCAATGGTACAGATGTATGGCATGAGTGATGTTGCTGGATTAATGGTTCTCGAAAAACAGCGCAGTACTTTCTTGGGCGGAGGAATGACGCAATCCAAAGAGTACAGTGAAAAAATGGCTGAAGAGATGGACCAGTTTATTAAAAATACGCTTCAAGAACGTTATGGCGAAGTTAAAATACGACTTGAAGAATATCGCGATGCTATCGAAAAAATGGTAGAATTGTTGTATTCAAAAGAAAATATTACGGGCGATCAAGTTCGTGATATTATCGAAAAATACGAGCTGGAAAATAATATTGAGACGAAGCTATCCCCTAAAAAAGCACTATAGGAGTTTTTATGGCAATGCACACTGACACCTTTATCCTCTCTAAGCAAGGATGGCTTCCAATCGTATTGGCAGCTACTGTTTTACTCTTTTTTATAATGACGGGATTGCATCTTTTTCAATTTCTTACTAGTGCACTCTTGATTTCCTTTTTGATTCTTTTTCGAAATCCTGAACGTAATGCATTGTTGGGCGAAGCCGTCTCTATTATCAGCAGTGTTGATGGGGTTGTTTTGGGGATTGAAGAGGCACTTATAAATGACCGGATGATGAAAAAAATTACACTTCTTAACGGACTGTGGAATGTATCCATGCTTCGTGCTCCTTTTGATGGGGTTATGGAAGGTTATCGTATTCGTCATGGTGTTTCGTTGGCACTGCATCATCCTCTCTCTGAGGCATTAAATGAAAAAGTAGTTCTCTCTTTTAAATCTGTTACGGGTAATGAGATTTTTATGGAGCATTTAAGTGATCGAAGCTGTTTCCCGATTGCTATTGATGTGGAAGAAGGTGTAAAGATGAAAGAAGGCTCTCGCTATGGTTTCTTAGCTCGGGGCAGAACGATTCTTTACCTTCCAAGCAATGTCACTTTAAAAGTTCATCCGGGCGCTGATGTGCGAGCAGGTGAGAGCGTCATTGGACGCTTTGATGCGTAAAGATCCTCCGCCCATCGCCTACCTTTTCCCAAATTTTTTCACCGCTGCGTCTATTTTTTCAGGTTTTTATTCTATTTCTCTTGCGCTGCAAAGCTCATTTGAAAGTGCCTCATGGTTTATTTTTCTTGCCTTGATTTTTGATGGCCTGGATGGACGTGTTGCACGTTTTACCAACACTGCAACTCATTTTGGCGTTGAGTTTGATTCCTTGGCTGATATTGTGGCATTTGGGGTTGCCCCTGCATTGTTGATGTATCTCTATATCGGAGATGAGTATGGCCGGATTGGTATTGTTGCTAGTGCATTGTTTATCATTTTTGGTGCCGTTAGATTGGCCCGTTTTAATGTTATGACGTCACGTATAGAGCCTTCTGTATTTATCGGTCTTCCTATTCCTACTGCGGCTATTATGATCTCAATCGCTATTTTACTCATGGAACGCTATTCGCAAATGGATCATATTCATCTGCTTCTTTTACCTCTTTCCATACTCTTATCGGTTCTGATGGTAAGTAATATTCGCTACCCCAGTTTCAAAAAACTCAATATGCGGGCCATGCACTTTACTCGTTTTTTAATCGGGGTGATTCTTCTAGCATTGATGGTCTTTGTGTATCCTATCGAGGGGATGGCGTTGCTTGGGGCAATGTATCTTTTATATGGGCCTCTCAGAGCAACCTATTATCTTGTTCGACGGATGGTTGGATAAGAATTGCTGTGAGTAAGAAAGTTGTTTAGAGAGGATGATAATCTTTAGGCTCAAGAGCGAGTTTATCAGTATCGATTTTAAAATCGAATGTATTGGATTTAAATCCACTATTTCCCATTTTGCTAAACTGGATAATGGCTGCGGGATTATTTTGAACTTGCATGTAGAGTAATCCAAGCGCATATCGGTTTTCGAGATAGTTGGGATTAGTCATTTTTGAAAGCTCTAGCAGGGCAATGGCATTTTGGTAGTGCTGTGCACCAATAGAAGCCGATGCTGCCGTAAAGAGAGTTCGTTCATCGGTGAGCTTATAATTGTCAACAGCTTCGTTGTAAAGGGTATAAGCTTTTTCAAAATCTTGATTGTAAAAGTATGCAAGCGCAAGCGCCGAAGTTAGATTGGCACGATTTTTAGTCGTGGTTTGAAGCTTAGTTTCAAGATCTTGAATTAAAGGTTCAAGTTTACCGGTAATAGCTGCCATGGCAACGGCCTTATCCCGAACTATCTGAGGACCAAAATAGATATCCTCATTGTTCAATTTTTGATTTTTGAGATAATTAAGGGCTAGGCGAGCATATGCTTTTGGTGCTTCATTATTGAAATGTGTATCAATGTAAAGCAGATGCGGCAGAGTATCATGTGGTTGAGTGAAGGTGAGTTTTTCAGAAGCTTTTTTTGCTTGTTCCTCCATTCCCAATTCTTGAGCAATGATAATTTTCATCACCAAATACAATGGTCGTTCTTTGTAATGGTTGTCAAGCCAGCGGCTGGATGAAGGATAATTGTTTTCACTTATCGATAAAAGAGTCTGGTAGAGGTCAGACTCTTCATTTTTTGGTTCCTGAGAGAGGTTTTCTTTGAGAATTGAGATAAGTTTTGGATTTGGTTTTGAAATCATCTCGGATGTCATGATGGCAAAAATACCGGAGAGATAGTTGTTGGCATCCAGATGATAGGAGCGTAGAAAATGATCATATGCCTTGGTGTAATCACCTAATTGAGCATAGGTAAGTGCTAAATTGTATTGCAATATAGAGTGTTGCGGATGGGTTAAGAGAAGTTGTTGAAGTTGAGTATTGGCGTCTCTTAGATGAAAGTGCAATGCTTTGTCAATGGCGAGTGCGATACCATAATCAACGTCGGAGGCATGCGAACTTTTTTCAAGATACTCTTTGGCAGAGTCAATATCATCGATATAAATATTGGCATTTCCCTTACGGATATAGCTGATGGTTTGATTGGCGTTAAAGATTTTATAGGGGGTAAAGGCAAAAATTTTTGGATAGGTCTGGGGATGAACTTTGGCGTTGATGGTACGATAGGCTTTTTGTGCAGATTCAGTATTAAACAGTGTGGATTTTAGAAATACCTTGAGGGGGTATGGCGTATAAACATCGTTGGGATAAGTATCACTCACTCTTTTGAGAATAGAGCTGGCTTCTTGATGCTGTCCTAGCTTGAGATCCACAAAAACCAAAGAAAGGCTCTCTTGTATAGGTTTATTATTTTGAATTATTGCACTATTGAGATAATCACGAGCTCGAGATAAATTACCATTGTTGGCATACAGTAGGCCAAGGGAAAATGAGTCTGTTTCCTGGAGAGGATTTTCAAGAGTTTCGATTGCCCCGCTGTAATTTCCATACAAAGTATCAATGGAAGCTTTGAGCTTATTTTGGGTCAGTTGATATTCAGAGGTAGTGGGATGGTTAAGGGCACTAAGTGCTTCAAAATAGTTTCCGCGATAGTAATTGATCAATGAATAATAATACGAATACATAGGAGAATTACTTTCGGTATTCAAATAGGCATGTGCCAAGTCGATGTAATACTCAAAGTTTTCTTTTTGTTTCAAATGCAGACAGCAAACGGCAGCATTGAGTGCGCTGACACAACGGTTTTCTGACATAGAAATAGAGCGTTTAAAGTTTTCCAAAGCGGAACTGTACTCTTTTTCTTTGAGCCTTACGACACCAAGATTGTATTGCGAAATAGACTCAGAGTAAAGGGCAATTTTTTCAAAAAGCTTGAGTGCTTCAGCTTGATTGCCATTGGCGTACATGTAGTTGGCACGCTCAATCATATTTTCAAGTTCGCTTGGCTCTATTTTGGGTTCTTCGGGATTTTTGGAGGAAATAAGAGGCTCTTCTTTGGTGACAATACCCTCTTTATGTGAGTGAGAGAGGAAGGCAAACGTCCCTCCACCTATTAGTAATAATGCACCCACAGCACCTGCAATAATAAGGATTTTCTTTTTTGGAAATGGCGGCTTTGCTATGGTACTCTCATCGTCCTTTGATTCGGTTGCCTCAACGCCAGCAGCGTCGGACTCTTCGATGATGATTATCTCTTCTTGGTCGGCCATAAGCTCTCTTTAGGATTTAGAGGTATTTTTGCAATACAGTTGGTAGGATGATGGAACCGTCTTCTTGTTGAAAATTTTCCATAATAGCTACCATCGTCCGTCCGACCGCTAAACTTGAACCGTTGAGGGTATGTGCAAGGATATTTTTCCCCTCTTCTTTGTAGCGGATTTTAGCACGGCGGGCTTGAAAGTCGCGCGTATTGGAAACAGAGCTGATTTCACGGTACGCATTTTGCCCCGGAAGCCACACTTCTAAATCAACTGTTCTCGCAGCACCAAATCCTAAATCTCCGGTACAAAGAGTCACGAGACGGTGTGGAAGTCCCAATGCTGCAAGGAGGTCAGAAGCGCACGCAACCATTTCATCAAATACTCCGTCGCTTTGATCGGCGCGAGTGATAGAGACAAGCTCTACTTTGTGAAACTGATGCTGACGAATCATACCGCGTACATCACGTCCGCCTGAACCTGCCTCTTTACGAAAACACGACGTATAGCCTGTCATTTTAATCGGCAAATCTTGGGCATTTAAAATCTCATCTTGATAGAGATTGGTGAGGGGTACTTCGGCGGTGGGGATAAGGAATAGCTCTTCCCCATCAACTTTAAACAAATCATCTTCAAACTTTGGAAGTTGACCTGTCCCTTCCAAGGCACGGCGGTTGACAAGCATCGGAACGCTCACCTCCATAAATCCGCGCTCACGGTTGAAGTCAAGCATAAAATTGATAAGGGCACGCTCCAAGCGTGCTCCCATTCCGCTTACGACACTAAAACGACTTTTGGCAAGTTTGACCCCACGCTCGAAATCAATCCAACCATTTTGTTCTGCAAGTTCCCAATGCTCTTTTGGGGTGAAGGAAAATACTGGAGGAGTAAGTACTTTTCTGAGCTCAACATTATCATTTTCATCTTCGCCGTCAGGGACATCGGAATCAGGAAAATTGGGGACACGCATGGCAATGGTTTCTAATGCTTCTTCGGCGATTCGTTGTGCTTCTAAGAGATCTACCAATTGAGCTTTTGCTGCATCTACTTCAACTTTAAGTTCATCCGTGCTTTTCCCTTCTTTTTTGTATTGACCAAAAAGACGGCTACGCTCATTTTGAGCCGCTTGGGCACTTTCGTAGACTAGTTTAGTGTTTTTAAGTGTTTCACTAAGAGTTTTAAGAGAATTGATTAGCTCGCTGTCCACATTTTTACGTTTAAGTGAAGCTGCCGATGCATCGAAATCTTTTTGAAGAAGTTTTAAATCGATCATAAAGTGTAATTCCTACTGGTATAAAGTGAGTCGATTATAGCCAAAAGAGGCTGAAGTTAGCTCAAAATTGCCTTGGCAAGTTCGAACTGGTTGGCAGTCATAATATGGATTTTCGGATGGAGGGCTTTTAGTTCTTCGAAAAGGTTTTTACTAAGCTCAAATCCGACACGGTACTCTTCCTCGATACTAATGAGAGAAGCTTCCTCCAGGGCCTTTACCCATTCTAGTGGAACATAAATACCGGGGACGTTTTCATCCAAAAATCGGGCGGTTCGGAGTTTTGTGATCGGAAAATACCCCAAAATTAGAACACAATGACCGTCGTGCTCACTATTGGCATTTTCCATCATTTCGAGAAGTTGACGGGCATTTTCGAGATCATACACGGGTTGAGAGATGATTCCGATAGCACCGTGAGCTACTTTTTTAGACATTTTCTTTTGCAGGGTAGCGGAACTTTTTGCATACGAGTCGGTCACAGCAAATGGATAGATCTCTTGAACTGGGGAGAGGAGTTTTTGCTCCGCCATATCCGTACCGTTATTGAGTGTCGTGATAATATCGAGAAGGAGTTTGCTATTCCCCTCGAATACTCCTTTGGCGTGAGGTTGATCGGAGTAGTGTGCACTGTCTCCGGTAAGGGCAAGAATCGCACGTACATTTGCCTCATTAGCTCCGAGGAGATCGCTTTGCAGGGCGATGCGGTTTCGATCACGCATGCTCATTGTGGCGAGTGTCGGTTTGTCGAAACGGTCTTGGAGTTTCATTGCGGCAAAGAGAGCATTGTATTTTAGTTTAGCCAGCGGGTTGTCGGTGGTACTGAACCCATCCACAAGTTTATCAAGACCCAAAGCCGCAATTTTTTCAATGGTAGGAGCAAACTGTGCTGAACGCGAGGGAGTTGTTTCGAGTGTTATAAAAGTACTGTTACGGAGTTTATCGATAAAAGGTTCAAACAAAAGATGCCTTTGGATATAATTGCATTATTATAACAAAGAGGATTATGTCTTTTGATTAAGTTAGCAGTATTTGATTTTGATTCGACACTGATGGATGGTGAAACCATTGATTTTTTCGCTGAAGCTTTGGGAATCGGCGCGAAAGTCAGTGCGATTACCGAGCGGGCGATGAATGGGGAACTCGATTTTTTTGAATCGTTACAACAACGAGTAGGGCTGCTGGAAGGTTTGGAATTTTCAAAAGTAGAAAAAATTTGTCACAATCTCCCTTATATGCCGGGTGCTATCGAGACAATTGCTGCGTTAAAAGAGCGCGGGATTAAGGTGGTTTGCTTTAGCGGTGGTTTTCGTTCGGCGACTTCGCATGCAAAAAGTATCCTTGGGTATGATGCCGATTTTTCCAATGTATTGCATGAAAAAGAGGGAAAGCTCACGGGACTTGTCGGTGGAGATATGATGTTTGATTTTTCCAAAGGGGATATGCTGCAGCGTCTGCAAGGACTTTTCGGGATTACCGAAGAGGAAACGATGGTCATTGGAGATGGAGCAAATGATCGCTCGATGTTCGCTCATGCCGGAATTCGTGTGGCATTTTGTGCCAAAGAGATTCTTAAAAAAGAGGCCAATGTCATAATTGACACCAAAGACCTCACACAGATTATTACAAAGGTATTTTAATGTTAGAAAATTCACTATGGTTGCGTTACAACCCGGAAAAAACGATTCGAGAAGTATTGGTCGGACTCTATGGCTGTGCTGCTGTTGAGATCGAAGAAGATGAGCGAGAGCTGTATGCATCATTAAAGCGTCATTTGACGAAAAAAGAGTTGCGGATGATTATGATGAATGAAAGTGGTTGCTCGGTAGAAGAGATTGGCGCTGAAGTTGCACTTGAGGGTGAAGCATTGACCAAGGCGCAATATAAAGCGTACCGAAAAGTTCGTCAGGATAAGATTCGTTTGGAAGTGCGCGCGAATAAAGTTAAAGAAGAAAAAGTTGAGCTTGCCGAAGAAGTGTGATGTCAATGTGATTTATTAATCGTTCATTTATTCTTTCTAAGATATGATGTTCTTGATATTTAAAAAAAGGAATTGTATGATGAAATCAACTTCATTGTTACTTGCGGCTGTTGTGGCTGTTGGCATGATGGCAACTACTGCATCTGCTGATGTCAAAAAAGGTCAAAAAGCCTACTTGAAAACTTGTAAAAATTGTCATGGTAACGGTACTAAAGGTGCTGCTATGCATACACAGGACGAGTGGGATGATTTATTTGCTAATGGTGGTGCTAACATCATCAAGAAGCATGCTGGAACAAAAGCTGAACCTATGTTTACAGGTGACAGTTTTAAAGAGCAATCACAAGATTTACGCGACTTCTTGTTTGAATACGGTTCGGATTCAGGCAACGTCCCTTCTTGTGGCTAAATACTTCAACTCTCTTCTCTTTATGAGAAGAGGTTTTTCTTCATAGTTTAAATTTTCTCTTTTAACTTACTTTACTACTTTCTATTACTGATTCGTTACATTTGACAGTGCGATGGAGCAAATTGCTCACGTCCAAGATTAAGAAGTTCTTCATCTAAACGGTAGGGATTAAGGGCAACTTCGTCAATGGATTTAAAATTAAAATGACTTTTGCTATAGCAGATGACGGAGTTGTTTTTTCCTTCCAGTAACGCATCGATGGCGTGAGTCACAAACTTATACGCCATAAGTCGATCATACACGCTTGGATTACCTCCTCGTTGAAGATGCCCTAAAATACTGACCCGTGATTCAAATCCTAACTCTTCTTCAAACCATTGTGCTACTTCATTGGCATTTTTAAGACCTTCAGAAACGACAGCGATGAAATAATCACGACCTTTGCGTATTTGAGATTCAAAGCATCCTTTGTACTGTGTGATGTCAATAGGGATTTCAGGTATCAAACATACTTCAGCACCGGAAGTAATTGCAGATACGAGTGCGAGATAGCCGCAATCGCGTCCCATGGTTTCAATCACAAAGGCACGCCGAAAGGAAGAAGCGGTATCACGAATGGAATCAATCGCATTTTTGATGATATTAAGAGCAGTATCGACTCCAAGGCAGTAGTCTGTACCATTAATATCGTTGTCAATCGTAGAAGGTATACCGCAAAACGAGATACCGGATTCATGATAAAAACGCTCCATACCCCTAAAGCTGCCATCACCTCCAAGTACAATCAGTTTTGTGATCCCTTTATCCTGCAAGTTTTTAGCCGCTATTGCACGATAAGTAGCATCTTTAAAGCGGATTGAACGTGCGGAACGAATCTTGGTGCCTCCTCGTGTCATTATCCCTGCGACGTCTTCGTAATGGGCCTCACGGATATTATTATCAATAAGACCTTCATAGCCGTTGTAAACAAAAAAAGGCTGCATCCCTTTGGCAAATGAGTACTCAACGAAACGCTTGATGGCCGGATTCATCCCAGATACATCACCTCCTGAGCAGAGTATGGCTATTTTATCCATTGGTTCTCCTTTCCAACAGTTTCGAGCCAGTCGATTGTGTTTTCGCTGAGTTGGTGAGTTGCTTTCGTGAGGGCATTTACTCCTCCTTGTGCATCCGCTGAAAGTGCCGGTTCTGTAATGTAAAAGCGCTTAGAAGCTAGAGTAGTTTTGGTTTTTAGATCAATGAGACGATAGGTGATATCAATTAATCCTTCACTCTTGGAGTCGTTAAGAAAACGGTGGTAAAACGCATTTAAATCCGATTCCAAGATTAAATCAGCCGTCGCCTTTGAGGTAACTGGAATAAGGGTGGTAAAAAGCTGTCGATTTTGGAGAGAGGAATACAAAGAACGATCAATCATACTGGAGGGAGAGTCCGACCATCTACTGTACAAATAGGCATCAATATGAGAAGTGTCTTTGAGGTAATAGAGTTGTGTTGATACGAGTGAGGGTATGCTTCTGGTTGATGAAAGCTTCAGGGCAGCCTTGATGGGTAGAGTTGTCGTAACATGCGGTACGTACGAGGGGAGAATGGTATATTCATGCAACGACGGTCGAAGTGCGGAACATCCCGTCAGAATAAACGCAATCAGCGTGGTTGAAAAAATGGTTTTCATCGTCATTCTCCTGGTCCTGGTTTGGGTGTGGATTCTTTGAAAAGTATGTCCGATGGGCTTTCGCGTAAGGATTTAAGGGTGAGCTCCATCTCGCTTAGCAGTGATCGTGATTGGACTAAAAGAGCATTAAGCTCAGTGGTTGAGTCTGATGCTATGGATTGAAGATCATAATCACCACGACTCATGGAGGTTTCGATTTTTTCGATGAGGGCATTGCTTTTCTTGGAAGTTTCCGCCCATGATTTCATGGTAGGGGAGAGGCTGTCTCTCATGGTGACTTTAAAGGTATCCAGTGAACTTCCCACTTTATCAGCGGAAGTTCCAACTTTTAGCATGGTTTCATCTAGATTTTTGCCAGTTTGTATGGAATTTTTGAGTAATAAATCGATTTCATCTTGGTAGCTGTTGACGCGCTGGGTCAGTATTTTTAGATTCTGAAGCGTTATGGAAAAGTTTTTGGTATTGTTGTCGCTCATGATGGCGTTGGTATGATCGAGAGTGTCTGAAAGTTTGGTGACAACACTGCTAAGAGTCTCATCAAGCCGTCTGATAATGGAAGGCCCTGTTGGAATAATGGCAATATTGTTTTTAGATGTCACGAGCAGAGGTGAATTTTTTGCACCGCCGCTAATTTCAATAAAAGCCAATCCTGTTATTCCAAAAAATTTAAGAGATGCGGTCGAATCGGTTTTAATCGGGGCATCTTTTTTGATTCTTAAAATCAGTTCAACCTCTTCACTATTGAGAGGATTAATGCGTATTGTTTCCACCTTGCCGACATCAACGCCGTGGAATTTGACAGCCGCTTCCGGGGAAAGTCCAGAGATGGACTCGGTGATGTAGACTTTGTATTGCTGGTATTGTTTCTCATCGTTATTGTACTTTCCAAGCCAAAAAGCAAAAGTAATCAATGCACCGGTCAATAGAAGGACAAAAAATCCGACGAGAGTATAGTTAACTTTTGATTCCATGCGTTTTCCTTTGAAAAAAATAATCGATAATAGGGTGATTGATGGCGAGGACTTCATTGAGTGTCCCCTCAGCAATCGCTTTTTTCTCCCCTAGTAACAAGAATCGATCAACGATATGGTGTATCGTACCCAAATCATGGGTAACCATGACAACCGTAAGTCCTAAAAGATCGCGTAATTGTTGAATCAATGCATCAAACTGCCGCGAACTCAAGGGATCAAGACCCGAAGTGGGTTCATCTAAAAATAAAAGTTTCGGATCAAGAGCAAGAGCACGTGAGAGGGATGCCCGTTTGACCATTCCACCGCTTAGTTCACTTGGATAGAGATGAATGGCATGTTGGGGCAGACCAACCAGATCAATTTTGAGTTTAATGAGCTCACGGATGAGGTTTTCTGGAAGATCCGTATATTCTTCATACAGCAGTGAAATGTTTTCACCCACAGTAAGTGAAGAATAAAGAGCTCCTGATTGAAAAAGTACTCCCCATTTTTTGCGTAATTCTTGAGCTTCAACAAGTGATAAATGTGAAATGTCATTTGCAAAAATTTGGATAGTACCGCTTGAGGGTTTTTCCAGCATAATCATTTCGCGAAGTAACGTTGATTTACCGGAGCCACTGCCTCCAAGGAAGGCGTAAATTTCATGTTCTCGAATCGTACAGCTGATGTTATCGTGAATGAGATTCTCACCAAAATAAGTGACAATATTACGCGCTTCAATGATAATAGGGCTCATATCTTGAGCTCCGTCAAAAGAATAGAGAAAAGAGCATCACATGCAATTACAAGGAAAATGGAAGTAACAACACTTTTGGTGGTGTACTGCCCTATGCTCTCTGTGTTTGCAGAGACTTGAAATCCTCGATACGTACCGGTCATAGCAATCAAAATTGCGAAAAAAGGTCCTTTTACTATTCCAATAATAAAATGTTTAATGGGCAGGGCCCCTTGCAGACGGTTGATAAATTCAATATAGGAGAGGTGTGACTGAGTAGATGCGATGACCATCCCTCCAAATATCCCAACGAGGTCAGCAAAAAATATTAATAGAGGTAAAACAATCATCAAGGCAATAACGCGCGGCCAGACTAAAAAAAGATGAGGATGAAATCCCATGGTCTTCATCGCGTCAATCTCTTGTGTCATTTTCATGGCCCCGATTTGTGCAGTGAAAGCTGAACCGCTTCGTCCGGCGATAACAATGGCTGTGATGAGGGGCGCGAGTTCGCGTGTTAAAGAAATTCCAATCATATCGACGATGAGAATGTCGGCACCAAATTTTTGAAGCTGAACAATACTTTGGAATGCAACGACAACACCGATTAAAAAAGCGCTAACGGCAATAATGGGAAGTGCATCAAATCCGGCGGTAATAATATGAGAACTGATGGAGCGGTATCGAATAATACGAGGGTGTCGTAGACTGTAAAGTAAAACGGTGAATGCTTCACCTAAAAATTTTAGAAAAATACTAATTCCTTGAAGCGATAAATAAGCTTCTTTCCCTAGCCTGAAAAGCCATCCAGTGTCTTTGGGTATTGGTACATCTTTTTGAGGATGGGAGTAGAGGAGGTTATAGAGTTGAAGATATTCTTCTTTTCCACCGATTATTTCGGAGAAAAATCCCATGTTTTCAAATCTACGATAATACAAATGCCAAAGGGCAACACCGGCAGAATCAAGCTCGGTTATATCACTAATATCCCATGTGATCGATGACGCTGCAGGATATGCTTCAAGAGTGAGTGCAATATCTCTCAGATAATTTAATGTCCAAGCTCCACCACATTTGAAGATTGTTTTGGAGACGCCATTGACAATTTCAAGTGTGGCGGATGATGAACTTTGCATAAGTTATTATAACCAAATGAGATTGATAATGTGACATCAGCACAGTTGGGTTATAATTACGGTTATGAAACGTGGACAGCTGCATCTTTTTTGGATTATGTGTTTTTTGGCATCGATGAGTTTTGCCAATACGCATATACACAACGTGGTAACAGAACACAGTGATTGTGTTAAATGTTTTGCACATGATATTGCCAGTAGTGCGGATGCCCCGATACTTGAACCGCTCGCACTTGCACCTTTAGGATCTTTTGGTTCCATTGACTTTCCAAGTTCTTCTTTCCAGGAATTTTCCTTTACCTCCTTTAATGCACGTGCTCCTCCTTATTCTTTTTAATAACTAATTTAACTATTTTCAAACAAATCATTATTATCAACGGAGAAACTATGCTTAAAAAAACCGTTCTCTCGCTCGTATGTGCCGGTGCACTATTCGCTAGCGATACAGAGTTAGAGCAGTTAAAAAAACAGATGGTGCAGTTACAGCAACAGCTTAGCGAGATGCAAAAACATATACAGACGCTTGAAACGGCTCCTGTGATCACAGTAACCAATGATACGTCAAGTGATGAAGAGATGCTTCAAAAAATGGCAACTAAAAGTGATGGCGGGGCAGTGACATCCTTATTGCCTGATATTGCTTTGATTCTCAATGGCGGATATACCTCTCGGAATGTGAGTAATACACAATATTCTTCAGCTGTCATTCCAGGTTTTGGAACGATGGAGATACAAAACAATAGTAAAGACGGATTTAATTTGAATTATGCCGAAGTGGCAATGAGTTCTACGGTGGATCCGTATTTCGATGCCAATGCTATTTTTCATATACATGGAAATGGTACAGTAGAAGTAGAAGAGGCCTTTTTTGCGACACGCGCTCTTGATTACGGATTGCGTTTTAAAGCGGGTAAGTTTAAAAGTGCCTTTGGTCGTGTGAATGAAAAACATCATCACGCATGGAACTTTGAAGATCAGGAACTTATCAATAATGCACTCTTCGGTCCCGATGGACTTGGCGGTGAGGGAGCACAACTGCAATGGGTTGCTCCGATACCTTTTTATCTGATGGCCGGATTTGAACTATTTAATGGTAATCCAAATCAAGGATTCAGTGCAAAAGAATCGGCATCAACGGCGGTGAGCTATGTCAAAACCAGTACCGATATCGGAAATGCGACGGTTTTGGCTGGATTGAGTTATGCGCAGGGTAAATCGGTAGTGCAGGATATGAATGGTACAGATCCTATAGCAGACAGTTTTACAAATTACGGACAAACACGTATTTACGGTGCCGATTTGACTGTTGAATATCCGCTTGGGGGATACAGCTCGCTGATTTGGCAAAATGAGTGGATGCAGCGTAATAAAGATGATATATCAATGACGGATAAACAATCAGGATATTACAGCGAATTGATGGTCAAAATCGATGAAAACTGGGCAACAGGGATTCGATACGATGATATCACTAAAAATAGTTATTACGATGAAAATTTAGGGATGGCTGTGAATGTCGATAAGTTGCATCGTGCCAGTATAAAACTGGAGTACAAGCCGTTTGAATTTTCACGCTTCCGTTTACAATACAATCAAGATCAGTCAAAATACATTGATAATCAGGAAAAAATTATTCATGAAGTGATGCTGAACTATACACTCGAACTTGGCGCTCACGGCGCACACGCGTTTTAAGGAAACACAATGAAAAAATTATTACTTCCACTTTTATGTTCTTTGCCTTTGTTCGCATCGGTTCATGTGACGGCTGCATATCCGTATATCGGTGAGCTTGTAAAAGCTGTTGCTCATGATAAAGTTGAGGTCAGTATTCTGGCATCTGCCTCTTCGGATCCCCATTTTGTGACGCCGCGTCCTTCGTATATTGGTGAGTTAAGAGATTGTGATCTCTTGATTCTCAATGGAGGTGGCTTGGAAATCGGCTGGATTCCGCCTCTTTTGAACCAAGCGCATAATCCTAAGATCATTCAAGGTGCTGCTGGATATTTGGACTTATCAACGTATGTCAAGATGATCGATAAACCGACGTCGCTTTCACGTGCGCAAGGTGATGTTCATGCCGAGGGAAATCCTCACTACTCCATGGATCCTTATAATATTGCTATTTTGGCCAAGGTCATTATGCTAAAACTCTCGTCGATGGATCCGGCTAATAAAAATGCATATCATGCCAATTACGATGAATTTGCAAAACATTGGAATGTGAAACTGGTACAGTGGGATAAAGCAATGACTCCGTGCCGTAATGCGCAAGTGATTCAGTATCATGAACTGTTTAGCTATTTTTTAAATCGTTATGGGATTCATACTGCTGGAACCATAGAACCACTACCTGGGATCTCTCCGAGTTCCAAACATACGATAGAGATCATTAACCAAATACGAATGGATAAAATTTCTACGATTATTCAAGACGATTATCATGAACCTAAAACAGCTCAGTTTATTGCGAGTAAATCTGGGGCTCGTGCCGTAGTTCTAGCCCATGATGTTGGAGGAGAAAATAATACTTTGGATAAATTATTTGATTCAATGGTCGGACAAACATGCAAGCTATAGAGATTTTATGGCCGGTCCTGATATTGGCATTTTTTCTTGTCGGTATTCATACGATCTTTGGTCTTGAGATTATTCGTCGCGGTGTTATTTTTACCGATCTGGCAGTTGGCCAGATCGCAGCGGTAGGGATTGCAGTCAGTACCGTATTTTTTGCAGGAGAGTACCAGCTTCCTTTAAGCCTTGGATTTGCACTTGCCGGAGCATTACTTATCGCGTATGCGAATCGCAACAGTCAACATATCGAGGCGTTTATCGGTTTATTATACGCTTTGGGTGCCTCATCGGTGATGATCGTCCTTAGCAGCGGTAGTGAGGGGGATGAACTTTTTAAACGTCTGATTGCAAATGATATTTTGTTTGTCACAAATACTGAAATCATGATTGCCGCTGGTGTGTATGCCATTATTGTCATGCTCTATACCACGATATATCCAATGCTTAGCGGATTTGTGAAAGAAGTGTTCTTTTTTTCTCTTTTGTCAATCATGGTAACCGTGTCTGTACCTTTGGCCGGAGTATTAGTGGTGTTTACGCTTTTGATTGCTCCTGCATTGGTTGCGTTGCTTCAAACACGTATTAAGCCGCTATTTTTTGGATGGATATATGGATGGCTTTTTGTGGCTTCTGCGCTAGCCCTTTCATATCATTATGATTGGCCAACTGGGTACAGCATCGTTTTTGTAGGTACATTGATAACCTTGATCAGTGTTTTATGGCTTGAGAAGCGTCAAGCTTAGAATGCTTGGCACATGGTTTGCTTAAGTGTGTAATAAATGAGAAAATTGGATGACGATGATTAAAAAAATTTCTGCACTCTGTTTGACTTTGACTATTTCCCTTTATGCAAGTATATTGGCAATACAAAGCGGCAAGATGAACCACGCCGTGACGATTACGCGAGAAATGACCAAAGTGGAGCCTACTATAGCTGGGTATAAGCGCGGTGATGTCGTTTTGATGTCGGATTTGGTAAAAGCTGCGATGATTAAATCCGATAACGATGCGGCAAAAGCGATAGCCATTACCGTAGGCGGCGATGAAGAGCATTTTATCGCGATGATGAATAGCAAAGCTCGACAAATCGGGATGAGTCATACTCACTTTAGTAATCCGTGCGGATATGACGGAGATGATCATTATTCTTCACCGAATGATTTGCTAAAAATGACTGAGTATGCGATTAAAAATTCAACTTTCAATGCAATCAGCAAACTCAACAGTCACACATATTACGCACTTAATAAAGATAAATTGAAACTTTTCACTGCCTACACTCACAATCGTCTTTTGAATCGCTACCAATATGCTGTTGGAGTAAAAACAGGCTTCACAAACAAAGCAGGAGCATGTTTAATCGCTCGTGCGAAAAAAGACGGACGTGATTGTCTGATCGTTATGATGAATGCCAAAGTAGATCGCTGGAAGACAGCAAAAACGATTTTTGAGCAGGTATTAGAGAGTTAAATAGCGATTTAAAAATTCTTTATAAAGAATGGTTTTTTCTTTTCGTGTCATAGCTGCATGGGCGGGTGAGGTGGAAGGAAGTAATACAGTTTCGATTTCTAACTCTTTGAAATATTTTTGGAACAGATCAATGATATTTTTTAGATTGCTGTCACTTGAATTACTCCGCTCGCACGAACCGATTACATCCCACAATCCGATTCCTTTTTCGATACAAAAATTTATTTTATTTTCATTATCATAAAACGTTACCCCAAATATTTCCTCCATAATCGACCAAAAGGTGTTACGGGGATGAGCATAATAAAAGGAGTGTTCAAAGGATGCGATACTGGGAAAGCTTCCAAGAAACAATATTTGGGTGTTTTCATCGAGGATAGGGGGAAAGGGGTGAGAGTAGGTCATGTCATCAGTGAACAAAGTGCTTTTTGAATGATGAGTGCTTCGTTGTCGGTTATAGAGGCAATCTTCTCTTTGACTCGTATTTTAGAGAGCGAACGTATCTCATTGATGCACGCGTCCGATATTTTGTCGAGTTTGTCTCGTTTATCCAGTGTCAAACGATAAGGAAGCGCATTAGGTTCAATTTGAGTGGATAAAGGGATGACGATGAGGGTCGGCAAAAATGCATTATCTTCCGTTTGGCTCATGATGATAGCGGGACGGAGTTTTCCGATTTCGCCCCCTTTTGCCGGATTAAAATCGACGAGGCATATATCATTTTTACAGTATTCCATCCGAGATGCCCCCCTCTTCGATAGGATCAAGGGCTTGAGCTTTGGCTACTCTTTCGAGCAAAGTCCGTTTTTTTGCTTTTTCGATGTTTTCTACAAAGGCATTGAACTCTTTTGCCATCGATTTAGGAACGAAGAACCCCACTTCTTCTTTTTTTCGCCCGTCGATAATATGGACAATTTCATCATGATAACTGTACAGGGTTTCCGGCTTTCGAATTTCGGCTAATGTTGCTTCAATCATACAAATCCTTTTGATAAAACTATTTGTAAAAATAGTATAGCATAAGTTTTAAATGTTTAGCTTGTATTGTAGATTTTTTGTCAAGTAGATATAATCTTGAAAGTTTAAAAATATGAATTAAAGGTACTGCATGGAGTCCAACGCTCAGTTGAGAGATTATGATAAAGACCCGATAGTGATAGAGGATTATAATTATATTTTCTATCCACTTTTTATAGGATGGGCTGCTTTACTTGTCCTTTATTGGTTCATATCTGATATGTCAATAATCAATGAAATAACACAACGGTATAGATTCTTTCATTTTATAATAGTGATTTTCATACCAATGATATTTTTAATTATTCAAATGAAAAAACAAAAGAGAATAATTAGGTGCAATAACACTGAAATATCATATTTTGAAAATGAGAAAGTAATCGAAAGAATTTCTCTAGATAGTATTGAGACTGTTCAAAGAACATTTAATGATTATTACATAAAGAATCAACAAAGTGAGGGGTTGTTTTATGTAGTTGTGATTTTATTGTCACCAATATATTTAATTATATTGGTGATTAATAAATTTCTTTTTCATGCGATAACTGATTTTTTTCGGAGTTACAAATTGTTTGATGCAATCATGATATTTGATAATAAAGGTAATTTCATAAATATTTTACCGACAAAGTATCGTGAATACAAAGAATTAGAAATCTATTTCACTGAAAAAAGTATTTCAGATATTAACAATGCAACGACATTTATTAAGTTTGACTATAAAGAAGAGGAAAAAGCAAAATAGGCTACTTTCTTCTTTACCTTCCCCTAAACCACCATTCGTTACAATTCCACCATTAATTCATGGGTCTAAGTACCCAATCAAAGGAACTGCATGAAGCGTGCATTACTCAGTGTCAGTGATAAAAGTAATATCGTAGAATTCGCTAAATCTCT
>JAPLGN010000012.1 GCA_026390135.1 Campylobacterales bacterium
CCTAGTGCTTCACCACCATCTACTACACAACGTACCTCAGGAACTCGGATCTCCTCGTTCATTTGGACTCGGTCTTGTTTTTTAATCAAAAATGCACCTCATTAATTTTTTCTTTTATTAAGTTCAAGAATTGTTCTTCACTTAAATTGTACTGTTCTCGCGAGCGACGATCGCGCACCGCAACACTCTTGGAGCCAACCTCTTCATCGCCCAAAACGATAATCATAGGAACACGCCCTTTTTCCGCCGTTCGGATACGCTTATTGAGACTGTCGTTTTTATCGAAAATCTCATAATCCGCACCCATATCAATTAGCTTATTGCCCAATTCACGCGCATACGCAACGTGAGTTTCTGCAATCGGAACGATCGCAACCTGCGTTGGAGCGATAAACATTGGGAATTCCCCAGCGTAATGCTCCGTCAATATACCAATAAAACGCTCAAAAGAACCTAAAATGGCACGGTGAATCATTACAGGTTGAATTTTTGCGTTCTCTTCCCCATTATATTCCAGCTCAAAACGCTCTGGAAGGTTAAAATCGAGCTGGATTGTTCCGCACTGCCATTCGCGTCCGATTGCATCGGTAATTTTAATATCAATCTTAGGGCCATAAAACGCTCCGCCACCCTCGTCAATCTCGTATGCGAGCTTATTCTTATCCATTGCATTTTTAAGTGCATTGGTAGAAATTTCCCATACTGCATCATCTCCAACCGCTTTTTCAGGTTTTGTAGAGATCATCATTTTATAATTAAAATCAAAGGTTTTCATGATCTTATCAACAAAATCAACAACTTCGACGATTTGTTCTTCGATTTGGTCCTGCGTACAAAAAATATGGGCATCATCTTGGGTAAATTCGCGAACACGGAAAAGCCCGTGAAGCGCCCCTGTCATCTCATGGCGGTGAACAATTCCGTATTCGAAATATTTAAGCGGCAAATCGCGGTATGAGCGTAAATCATGCTCATATACCTTAATATGCCCAACACAGTTCATCGGCTTGACTCCAAACTCAATCTCATCGATGTTCGTGAAATACATATTTTCACCATAATTTTGGTAGTGACCGCTCACTTTCCATAAATCAGAGCGAAGCATTTCAGGTCCGCGTACCGGCTCATACCCGCGCTTACGGTGAGCTTTGAAAAGAAGCTGCTCTAAACGTGAACGCATACGAGCGCCCGCCGGAAGCCAAATCGGGAAACCAGCTCCTACTTCTTCGCGGAAGGTGAAAAGCTTCATTTCTGCACCGATTTTACGGTGATCACGCTTTTCGGCTTCTGCTACTTGTTCTAAATATGCTTTTAACGATTCTTTATCAGCAAATGCAATACCGTATATACGTGTTAGCATCTCATTTTTGCTATCACCACCGAGATAAGCACCAGAAATTTTTGTGAGTTTGAAATAACGTATCATTCCTACATTGGGTAAATGTGGTCCACGGCAAAGATCTTCAAATTCACCTTGCTTATAAATAGAGATCACATCATCAGGGATACGATCCATAACGGTTTGCTTCAAATGGTCGTTTGCAAACTTTACTCTTGCTTCATCTTTGGTAATCTCGTAACGCTCGATAACTACTTTGGATTTTGCAATCTCGAGCATTTTTTTCTCGATCGTTTTCAAATCTTCTTCGCTAATGGTTTCATTTACTTTGAAATCGTAATAGAAACCCTCTTTAACCACAGGTCCAACAAAGAATTTAGCATCCGGATAAAGTGCTTTAATCGCTTGCGCCATCAAGTGAGCACATGAGTGGCGAAGCACTTCAAGTGCGTCCGCAGAGTTATCCAGTTCTATTTCAGTACCGGTAATCCCACGGGAAAGTGCTGTTTGTAAATCAACTATTTGATCATTATGCTTAATTGCAATAACATCCATTGTAAAAGTTTCCAGTTCATAAGAAAAATAAGGCGAATTATACGATTTTGTTGATTGGTTTGAGTTTAAAGAGAGTTTTTAGGGAGAAATTTAAGAAGAAATGGTGGTCGCAACAGGATTCGAACCTGTGACCACTACCTTGTCGAGGTAGTGCTCTACCAACTGAGCTATGCGACCAAATAGTGAATTAAAGAATGAAATAATAACTGCTTAGATGTTAAAAGTCACTTAACTCTTACACATCTTCGGTTTATAATTCAAAATAAACAACCATAAGACTGCAATATCAATCATTACATCCGCTGCATTAAACACCGCAAAATTGAAACCGCAATGCCAATAAACGTAATCAACCACACCGCCATAGATAAAACGGTCAATGACGTTTGAAAACCCTGCGCCCACCATTATTCCAACAGGAATGAGGTAACATTTTTGTTTTAACCAAAGCGTATAGCCCACAACCCCTACTAAAAGAGCAAGTTGTATCCATTTCAATGCCTCCTCCAAAAAGGCAAACATAGAAAATGCCACCCCTTTGTTGTAGACTAAAATCAAATCGATACACTGAGTATAGGCGCGAAATCCTTCCACAAAAAGCGTTTTTAGTGCCTGATCGGCAATAAAAACTCCCAACGCAACAAAGATTATTAACGCAAGAGACTTAAGCATTCAATGCCTTCTCGAAAAATTTTACTAAATCTTCCATCTCTTTTTCCATTACTTTAGAATCTTTTCCCTCCAACAAAAGTCGGAGCTTATTCTCTGTTCCAGAGTAACGGATAAGATGCCGGATATGGAGAGCGTCAATTTTTTTGAGCTCATCTTCTAAGCCGTCGATTTGCTCCAACGGTTTTTTGGTTTTAACTTTAATGTTGACCAATTTTTGAGGATAGAGCTCAAACGGGCGCAATACCTTACTCGCTTTCTTTCCAGAAGTAAGTAAAAGGGCAAGAATCTGCAATGCACTTACTAATCCATCCCCCGTTTTGGCAAAATCGTGCATTATGATATGACCACTTTGCTCACCGCCAAAATTAATACCGTGCTCTCGCATAAGTTCCAATACGTATTTATCCCCCACATTGGCACGATGCAACACTAAACCATTAGCCACCATCGAATCTTCTAACGCTTGATTACTCATCACGGTAGCAACAATACCTCCGCCCTTGAGTACTCCATTACGCTGTAAAAATACCCCAAGTGCCCCTAAAATCTGATCTCCGTCTACTTCTTTACCATGCTCATCAACCACAATCAATCTATCCGCATCACCATCAAGAGCAAATCCTATATCAGCACGATACTGCTTGACTGCTTCGCATAAATCTTTGGTATGCAAGGCGCCACACCCTTCGTTGATATTAAAACCATTTGGCTTGTCATGAAGTACGATTACTTCGGCCCCAAGTTCTTCAAGGACTGTTGGCCCGACGCGGTAGCCAGCACCATTGGCAGTATCCAAAACAATCCTTAGTCCTTGCAGTGTCAATTCGCTTGAAAGAGAGTTCTTTAGTTGAACAATATAACGCCCTATGACATCATCAATCCGTTTAGCCGCACCGATTTGCTTTCCTGTTACTTGCGCTTCAAGCACCATTTCAGTATTGTTAGCAATAGCTTCGATCTGCGCTTCTATTTCTTCGGAGAGCTTATTGCCATGAGCATCAAAAAATTTAATCCCATTATCTTCATACGAATTATGGCTTGCTGAAATCATAATCCCAGCATCACAGCGCATGTTCTCCGTCAAAAACGCAATTGCCGGAGTAGGCATAGGTCCTATTTGTATCACGTCATATCCCACCGCCGTCAAACCGCTTACAATTGCATTTTCAATCATATAACCACTTTTGCGTGTATCTTTACCCACTAAAATCTTTTTGGTTCTTGCGTGATCTTTAAAATATATTCCCGCCGCCATTGCAACGCGCATCGCTAATCCAGCACTCAAAAAAGAGCCTGCTTCCCCTCGTACACCGTCTGTTCCAAATAATTTCATCGAAGATTCCACCTTATTTTAATGTTTGATCAATATAGAGCATAAAATTTAACTTAACTTTAATTATCTTTAAGGTAGTATTCTACCCTAAAAAAAATTCGACAAGGATAAATGCCATGGCAAACCATAAGTCAGCATTGAAACGTATCCGTCAGACGGAAAAACGCACTGAGCGTAACCGATTCTACCGCACACGTGTAAAAAACATCGTTAAGGCCGTTCGTACTGCAGTTGACGCAGGGAACAAAGAAGAAGCACAAGCAGCACTCGTTATTGCAAATGCAAACTTACATAAATATGTTAGCAAAGGTGTCTTGAAAAAAGAAACTGCTGCACGTAAAGTAAGCCGTCTTCACCTCGCTGTTAACAAAATCGCAGCGTAAATTTTTGCCTTAGGGCAAACTTTCCTCTTATTATCCACTTTTTTTAACTCCTCTTTTTAGGAATCACTTATGTTATCCGATAAACTCACCCCTTTTATTAACCGTTACAACGAACTCACAACACTTTTAAGTTCACCTGACATCGGAAACGACATCAAACGCATGACTGATCTTTCCAAAGAACAATCCTCTATTGCTGCCATTTATACCAAAGCAACCGAATATAAAAAAGCATTGGAAGATATTGAAGAAAACAAATCTCTCGCTTTTGATGCAGAACTGGGTGAACTTGCGAAAGAGGAACTCAAAATATTAGAGCCTCAAGTGGGTGAGCTCGAAGAAGAGATCAAAAAACTTCTTATTCCGACCGATCCTAACGACAAGCGTAATATCTTTATTGAGTTACGTGCGGGAACAGGCGGAGATGAAGCGGCGATTTTTGTCGGCGATTTGTTTAATGCCTATGTTCGTTATGCGGATGTACGAGGATGGAAAATTGAACTCATGAGTACCAGCCCCTCAGATGCAGGTGGATTTAAAGAAGTCATTGCCCTTATTAAAGGCGATCAAGTCTATTCACGCCTCAAGCATGAAGCTGGGGTTCACCGTGTTCAGCGTGTTCCGGCTACAGAATCTCAAGGACGCGTTCATACGTCAGCCATTACCGTAGCTGTCATGCCGGAAGTAGATGACGTTGAGGTAATTATTAATGAAAGTGATCTGAAAATTGACGTTATGCGTTCATCTGGATGCGGTGGACAAAGTGTCAATACCACAGACTCTGCCGTGCGTATTACCCACCTTCCAACAGGTATCGTCGTCAATAACCAAGATCAAAAATCTCAGCACAAAAATAAAGACAAAGCGATGCAAATTCTCAAAGCCCGTATTTATGATATGCAAATGCATGAAGCGAAAGAAAAAGAGATGAATGAGCGTAAAGACCAAGTAGGAACAGGTGACCGAAGCGGTCGTATCCGTACCTACAACTACCCTCAAAACCGCATCTCCGATCACCGTATTACACTCACGCTTTATCGTCTCGAAGAGATTATGCAAGGGGGATTGATGGATGATATTATTGAGCCATTGATCGCCGATATGCAGTCTAAGCTTATGGAGCGGAACGGGCTATAAACCTATTCTCTCCAAAACGTTTCAAACACCCCTTTAACTTCACCCTTAAAAGTAATCGTCCCCTCGTCTAATCCCAAATAAAGTGTTTCACCGCTTTTGGGATAGACACGAGCATTATCCGCCACAGAATCTTCAATCGATGCACGATAAAAACACGCCGCCATCCCTGTTCCACATGCCAATGTTTCATCTTCTACTCCACGCTCGTATGTCCGAACATGAATCGCTCCATTGCTCTCGATATGGGCGATGTTGACGTTGGCATTGTATTTGTGGCGAAGGGTGCGTGCCATTTCTATATCAAAGTTTTCCATATCCGCATCAAAGGAGACGAGGTGAGGAACACCCGTATCAATCAGCCACCATCGCATCTCATATTCAACAATCTCATCATTAATGACAAAGGGGGGAGTCAAGTCGCTTTGAACCATATCACCCTCAACGCTCGCTTTTATAACCCCTGCTCCCGTTAAAAATTCCATGTTAGCCTCTGCCAATCCAAAACGGTGAGCGTAATGAGCACACGCGCGGCTTCCGTTACCGCACATCGATGCGGTCGAACCATCCGCATTGTAAAATTCCCATTCAAAATCATACGTCTCATGAGGAAGCAAGACGATTAATCCATCCGCACCGATTCCATTTTGACGGTCACAAAGAATCCGCGCAAGTCCGGAACGATCTGCCCCATTAAGGGTGTGAAAAATGACAAAATCATTACCGCTGGCACAGTATTTGGCGATTTGGAGCATGAAAGTCCTTGCAATAAAAGTAAGTGATTATACCTTAGGGGCGGGGTAGAGTTCTTTAATTGCTTCAACAAACTGTTCACATTGTGCTTGAAGATGCTTTAAATTGTGAGAATTATCAATTACCCACGTTGCACGGGAGCGCTTTTCTTCGATGTCCATTTGGGTCTCAATACGGCGAAGCGACTCTTCTAGGGTGAAGCCATTGCGCTTCATAAATCGCTCTAATTGGAGCTCTTTGGGGGTGTAAACAACCACTGAATTTTTAATCGGGTACGACGATGTTTCAAAAAAGAGGGGGATGTCGATAAGGTAGGGATATTTTAGGAGGTCTTGTTTTTCACTTGCTTCTTCGATAGCCGCACGAATTTTCGGGTGTAAAAATGCTTCGAGTTCTTTTTTTGCTTTTGGATCTGAAAATATTATTTTCCCCAATTCGGGACGATTAACTTTATTTCCATGAACGTACTGCTCTCCAAAATGTTCACGTATCCAAGAGGCATTTTCATCTAAAAGACGATGAGAAATAGCGTCTGCGTCAATGATACGTAAACCATTAAGACCCAAAAGAGATGCAACAGTACTTTTACCTGTTGCAATCCCGCCTGTCAATGCAATCGCGTATTTATACGCCATTAGTTGCGAATGATGCCAAGGTAGTTTTTACGAATGTATTGCGGCATTGCAAAAGAGGCAACGTGAACATCACAGTTGTAATAGCTATGCCCTTCAAGCAAATCACTGCGCTGCAAGATTATATCCGCTGTTGGATGATACTCTTTGGAGCATAACAACAAGGTTGTCCCGTTTTCAAGGTGATACGGCATGATAATTTTGAAATAATTTCCCAAAATTTGCATTAAACTAGTATTTGCTTCCACCTCATCCAAAGAAGGATGTTGCATTACGACTAAACCATCCTCTTTTAATACACGGTTGATATGGGCGATGACCGCACTGTCGTCGGTAGTATTGTCCAATAAAAGTACATCAACGCTTTTATCTTCCGCATTGCGAAACGACTCAAGGAGATTTGCGCTGCCAACGCTCGTTACAGCAGATTCACGATAGCGAGAAAGTTCACCTAGCAGTAATGCACGATTATCACTTGCGAGTAATACAGATGTTGGTAGTTTATGCGTACACAAAGCGACGTGCACCATCATTTCAGGATAAATAAATATTTTCATTGGCTTAAACTCTTCAGGGTTAATTTTCAGCGATTGTAACACGTAGAGATTAAACTTCATTGAAAGAGTAAATGAAGCGTTTATCTTACAGATGAAAACAAAACTATTATCATATAATTCTTTCAAATTTTTATTATAAGTTGGAAAATACAAAATGTGTGCAGAAAAAATACAACGCCTTTTAATGGCAATCGTTCTAACTCTATCTATGGTGCTCTTTGTTCAAGGCTTTACACTTTTGGGGATGATACTTCAAGGATTCGTAATTCTAATGATTTTGGTATGGGCATTCGTAGATTTTTGTCCGTCTTTATGGATATTTAGCAAGCTCTTTGGAAAGTGTCCTACTAAATAAACTTCTACTAACATCCACTTTGCTATAATTTCACCACTAAAACAGGTGGAGAATCTTAAATGAGCCAAATCAGCTATAAAGATGCCGGTGTCGATATTGACGCAGGCAACAGTTTCGTCGAAAACATCAAACCGCTTGTCAAATCGACTAGAATTCCCGGTGTACTGGGTGGAATCGGCTCATTTGCCGGAGCGTTTGAACTCCCAACGGGATACCGTGA
>JAPLGN010000031.1 GCA_026390135.1 Campylobacterales bacterium
TGATATGAGTTCGAACGATTATTTAGGATTAGCGCATCTGAGTGAGCTGCATGATAAAGCGTGTAAAACTCTCACTCATTATGATTACCATGCTCCAAAAGCTTCTATGCTGGTCAATGGTTATCACCCTATACATCAAAATTTTGAAGCTGCGCTCTGTGAGGCCAACGGTTTTGAAGCGGGAATCGTGATGGGGAGCGGGTTTAATGCCAACCTCGGTCTTATGGAAGCGTTGGTACGCAAAGGCGATGTGCTATTGATGGATGAAGAGTATCATGCAAGCGGTGTTATGGGTGCGAAGATGTGTGAGGGACGGGTTGAGTTTTTTGCCCATAATGATGCGAGTGCTTTAGAGAAGGCAATTGTTGAAGCAAGTGAAAAACGAATTATTGTTGCCGTTGAAGGGATTTACTCAATGGGTGGTGATGTTCTCTCGCGAGATATTTTAGCGGTATGCGAACGCTATGATGTTTTGGTGATTCTCGATGAGGCACACAGTAGTGGCGTGATTGGGGAGCATCTTATGGGAATTCTCGATTTTTATGAGATTTCTCCCACGAACAATATGATAAAAATGGGGACACTTGGGAAAGCGTATGGGAGTTTTGGTGCCTATGTTCTTTCATCCGCTCATATCAGCGATTACCTTTTAAACCGTGCTAAAAATGTTATTTATGCGACTGCACCATCCTTATATGATACGGCATTAGCGCATCACGCACTGACGTTTATTCAAGAAAATGTCTGTGAGTTAAAAGAAAAAATAAAACGGCGTCAAAGTATCATCAAAGAGATTCTTGATGTTGATATTGAGGGGTTAATTCTTCCTATAGAGATCGGGGATAATCGTATCGTGATGGAGATTCAATCCTCCCTCAAAGAAGAGCTTGGAATTAGTGTGGGAGCTATTCGCCAGCCGACCGTCAAGCGGGCGATTATTCGTTTGATTGCACGCACGGATATTTCGGAGGAAACTTTGAAGCGGGTGTGTGAGCGTTTTAGTCACAATTGGATAAAATAGCGCGATGAAGTCTATTAAAATCGACGAGTTGATTATTCGCCATGGAGAATTAACGCTTGTTGAGTGTTCTTTTGAAATTCGTACTTCACTCGCACTAGTGGGGCAAAGCGGCAGCGGTAAATCGTTGATCCTTAAAGCACTTTTGGGAATGTCGGATAGTACGCTGGATGTTCGAATACAAAAACGATCTGATTTTGTGTGGCTCAGAGGAAAAAGTATATCTCTTGTCCCTCAAAATCCATTTACAGCACTTTCGCCTCTCACAAAAATAAAAGACCAAATGTTTTATCCGCGTGAACGGGTGGTTGAAATTTTTGGATGGCTTGAGTTGGAGATTGCGTTATTGGAACGTTACCCCAATGAGCTTTCAGGGGGACAACTCCAACGAGTAGTTGTGGCTATGGCACTTGCAAGTCAGCCATCATTGCTTTTGTTGGATGAACCAACGACGGCATTGGACCCTGTGGCAAAAAAAGTGATGATTGCACTGCTCAAATCACTGCAAGAGAAGTTGGGGTTTTCAACTCTTTTTGTAACGCACGATATGGGTGTTGCATCAGATTTATGCGATGATATTTGTGTTCTTAAAGAGGGCAAAATCATTGAAGCGGGAAAGATGAAAAACGTTTTGCAAAATCCTCAAGCGGACTATACTCGTCGTCTTATCGAAGCGGATTTTAAAACACGAGAATTTAGAGTTTAACATAGGACAGAGAATGAATAAAAATTTATGGATTACACTGGGAATTATCATAATGATTCCAATAGGGTATTTGGGTTACCTTATTTACAGTTTTGAGTACGAAACTCAACGTCTTATCAACTATAAACCTCGTCTTACGACTGAAGTGTATGACCGTAATGGCGAAAAAATCGCCAATTTATTTAGTGATGAGCATCGCTATTATGTTTCGTTTGAGAATATTCCCCCTCGTCTTATTGAAGCATTGGTAGCCATCGAAGATACCGACTTTTTTGAACATCATGGTGTTAATCCTGACGCAATTTTTCGTGCAATTATTAAAGACATAACGGCAGGAAAGCTCAAAGAAGGAGCAAGTACGATTACTCAACAACTCGTTAAAAATGCTCTTTTGACTCGAGACAAGAATTTTACCCGTAAATTTAAAGAGGTTTTATACGCCATTCGCATTGAACAAGAGCTTACTAAAGAACAAATTTTAGAGCGTTATCTTAATGAAATTTATTTGGGCCATGGCTATTATGGTATTAAAACTGCGGCAGATGGCTATTTTCACAAACAGCTTAAAGAACTGACTCTTAAAGAGATGGCAATGATTGTCGGTCTTCCAAAGGGACCTAATTTTTATGCACCGACAAAAAACTATGAGCTAAGTCTTGGACGTGCCAATCGGATTATTGAGCGGATGCTAGAACTTGGATGGATTGACCAAGATACCTATGATAAAGCAACCCAAGAGCGACCAAAAGTCTACAATGATACGTTGAGTAAAAATTCAGGTCCCTATATCATCGATGAGGTTATGCGTCAACTTGGGGATGCATTCCCCGATATTCGAAGCGGTGGATACAAGATTTACACCACTATCGATATGAGACTCCAAGAAGCGGGGTACAAAGCGCTCCAATCCGGGCGTAATGAGATTTTGAAACGTGCAGAAGATGCCGGAGAATTGACGGCAGAGATGCAAACACAGCTTAATGGTGCATTGATGAGTCTTGATCCTAATACGGGAGAAGTATTGGCGATGGTAGGAGGCTATGATTATTCTATTAGCTCTTACAATCGTGTAACTCAAGCTAAGCGCCAACCGGGTTCTGCTTTTAAACCGTTCATCTATCAAGTTGCCCTTGATAGCGGAATGACACCTGCAACTCTTGTACCCGATATCGCCCGTACCTATACCTATAAAGGTGAGGATGGGGAAGAGAAAGAGTGGAAACCGAAAAACTATAAAAATGAGTACAAAGGGATGGTCACTATCCGCAATGCGCTCACCTACTCACGTAACCTTGCAACGATTAATATGGTGAGTGATATGGGCTTTGGGAAAGTCGTAGAGGGTTTACACCGTTTAGGGATTGTTGAAAATCTTCCTCCGGATCTCTCGATTGCTCTAGGAAGCATCGCACTTTCTCCTCATGATTTGGCAAAATATTATACGATATTTGCAAGTGGAGGAGTTCAAACAAACCCTATTTTAATCCGTCAGGTTATTACTCCCAAAGGGGAAACCTTCCGATACGAAAATAAACGGCATCAAGTCGATACTAAGGAACAAACTTATTTAATGACATCAATTTTACAAGATGTTGTTTCGTTTGGAACCGGTACGTCAGCGCGTGTAGGAGGAGTAGAAATTGCCGGGAAAACGGGAACAACCAATAAAAATGTGGATGCATGGTTTGTCGGTTACTCACCTACGATAGAGACAGTCGTATGGTATGGTAACGATAACAATACACCGATGCGACGCAGTGAAACCGGTGGACGAGCAGCCGGGCAGGTATTTCGTTACTACACTGAAGATTTGTTCCGTATCTATCCTAATACTAAACGCTATTTTGATCGACCTGCAGGTGTTTATATGGAAAATAAAAGCACTGATAGCAATGAGACAGAGAATTTTACCGATGTCTCACAAACGCCTGGTGTAGGTGAAGAACAAACACCAAAAACAGATGAGAAGTTGGTGTTTTAACTACTTTTTCTTTGTTGCTTGACTCAGATAAAACCACACACTTCCGCCAACGAGAAGGAGCATAATAGGAGCTAAATACGGTTTATCAGAAACCATTTTGTATCCCTCGATTAGTGCTCCTCCAAAAAGATAACTCAAGCCCCCGACGATCATTGCCCAGATGAATGCTCCGATTGCATTGTAGAGGCTGAATTTTAAAAAACTGTATTTACTTAAACCTATAGCAAGCGGAACAAGTGTTTTGAGACCGTAAATAAACTTTTTGATAACGATAATCCATGAGCCTCGACGCTTGAGTAGAAGATGGGAAAATGCAAGTTTACGTTTGTGTTTACTCAGATATTCCATCATCTCTCGTTTATGATACCGTGCCATGTAAAAGAGTAAACCATCACCGATAAAGTTGGCGATAAAGGCAATAGAAATAGAGAGCGTTATATCCATTTTTCCCATAAAACTCAGTACGCCTGCACCTAAAAGTGCAAGAAAACCACCCCCTAATGAGTAGAAAAATACAACAGCATAGCCGTAAGTTGCGAGATTATTTAACATGTCATCCATTTTAATTCCTTGTAATTTTGATTCGTCATTCCCGCGTAGGCGGGAATCCAGCTTTCTTTTCGGAGATGGATCCCCGGATCAAGTCCGAGGATGACGATCATTTTATAACTTCCGTATCTTCGCTATCTCATCCCGTAATCGCGCAGCTTCTTCGAATTCGAGTTTTTTTGCCGCTTCTTTCATTTTGAGACTAAGCTCATCAATGAGTTTTTTTCGCTCCGCTGCAGGAAGCGTTTTAGCTTTTTTAGAACGGTTGTACAAATCACCTACATCTTCGAGCTTTAGATTTTCATCCAGTGATCGCATGGTGGTTGTGGGGACGATACCATGAAGGATATTATGGGCTTCTTGGATGGCACGTCGGTCATTCGTTTTTTTGATAGCTCGCTCCATGGAACCAGTGATTCTTTGGGCGTATAGAATAACACGACCGTGCTCATTACGTGCTGCACGTCCGATGGTTTGAATAAGAGCAGTTTCTGAACGTAAAAAACCTTCTTTGTCCGCATCCAAAATAGCGACCAAGCTCACTTCAGGTAAATCTAACCCTTCTCGCAGAAGATTAATTCCGATAAGGACATCAAAATCCCCAACGCGAAGACCGCGAATAATTTGATTACGCTCAATCGTATCAATCTCAGAGTGCATGTATTGAACTTTTACGCCTAAATCAGCCAGATATTTAGTGAGAGCTTCCGCCATTTTTTTGGTAAGAACCGTAACAAGTACTCGATCCCCAAGCGCTACAGTTTTTTTGATTTCATCGTGCAAATCTTCAACTTGATTTGTAGATGGTTTGATGATAATCGGAGGATCAAGCAAGCCTGTAGGTCGAATGATTTGGTGTGCGACTGTGGAGCTGAGTTCCAATTCCTGAGCCGATGGTGTAGCAGAAACAAAAAGATAGTGAGGAGATTTATTGAGATATTCGTCAATCATTAGCGGACGGTTATCCAGTGCACTTGGAAGACGGAATCCATAATCGACGAGAACCTCTTTGCGACTTCTATCTGCAGCAAACATCCCTCGAAACTGAGGCAAACTCACGTGTGATTCATCTACGATGATAAGAAACTTATCATGATGAAGAGTGAAATAATCCAAAAGTGTATAAGGTGCTTCGCCTGCTTTTTTATCGGTCAGTAACCTCGAATAGTTTTCGATACCTTTACACATTCCGGTAGCTTGTAACATTTCGAGATCAAACTCACATCTCTGACGAAGACGTTGCGCTTCAAGCATTTTCCCTTGCGCTTCCAGTTCTTGCAGACGTTCTCCCAGCTCATCTTCGATTCGTTTAATCGCACGAGTAAGCTTTTCGTGTCCTACGGCGAATTGACTGGTGGCATAAATAGTAACGGACTCTTGTTTCTCGGTCATGGTATTGCTTAGAGGTTCAAAAAAAGTAATCCGCTCTACTTCATCTCCGAAAAATTCGATCCGCATTGCTTGATCTTGCCAATAAGGGGGATATATGTCTATTACTTCCCCGTTAACTCTAAAATCTCCGCCATCGAAATAAGCATCATTTCGAGAGTACCCCATCTCAACCAAACGAAGCAGAAGCTTTTTTTGATTGATTTCATCCCCAATCGCGATGATTTGAACCATCTTTTCATACTCTTCAGGATCACCGAGTCCATAGTTGGCAGAGACGGAAGCTACAACGATAACATCATCATAGCTTAGAAGATTTGCAGAAGCAGAGAGACGTAAACGCTCCAATTCATCGTTAATGGAGCTGTCTTTTTCGATGAAAAGATCTTGACGGGGGATGTACGCCTCCGGCTGGTAGTAATCGTAATACGAAACAAAATACTCAACATGATTATTAGGAAAGAAACTTCGGAACTCACTGTACAGTTGAGCAGCAAGCGTTTTATTATGCGTCATGATGATAGTCGGCAGCTGAACGCTCTCGATAACCTTCGCCATAGTATACGTTTTACCGCTACCTGTTACGCCTTCTAGCGTGACATAGCGTTGACCATCTTTAATACTGGAGCTCAGCGCTTCAATAGCAACAGGCTGATCACCGGCAGCTTGATACGGGGTATGGACTTTAAATATTGGCAAAATACTACCCTGAATTAATTTGGTTTATAGTGGTCGAATTATAGCGCAAATGCTGTTTTCTAAGGAGGATGACTGCCTCTAATACTTAAGAGTGAAAGGATATAATTTTTTTTCAAATCATCTTTAATATAAATATATCATTTATATTAAAGATATATTTGAATAATCAAAACGGCTAGAGTAAAGGAATCCAGTTAAAATGAAAAATAAAACCGATTTATTTATACTTCTTGGGACTTTTATCCTATTTATTCTGGGGATTATTTTTTTTAGCTATTCTGAATATCAACACCATAAAGCAAGGCTTTATAAACAAATCGATGAGAGACTTCTTGTCTCTGCGAAGACAATGGATACAATTCTCACCCCAAAATTTCATGACCGTGCCCTTGAAGCCACATCTATTACACAAACTGAATATAATCAGGATATTGACCGATTAAGTGAGCTTGCGAAGAGTATGCAAGTGATTTATGTTTATACAATGGTTCAAAGAAATGGCAAAATCTATTTTACGGCCTCCAGTGCCACGGATAAAGAACGTAAAACAGGAGTTAATTTAACCCACTATTTTGATGTTTATAGTGATGCTAGTAATGAGTTGAAAAAAGTTTTTCAAACTCATCAAACAAGTTATGACGAATATACCGATAAGTGGGGAACGTTTCGGAGTGTTTTTATCCCCATGAAAAGCCCAAACGGCAATAGCTATGTCATTGGGGCAGATATTCGAATCGATACTATCAGCAAACAGTTACGAGAGGAAGCATTAGAACTTTTACTTCGCCTTTTTGGCACTATCGTATTGAGCCTTCCTTTTCTGACATGGCACTTACGACGCATGAATAATGATCTAAAGCAAGAGAAACAGATTCTTGCAGATGAAGTTAAAGTGAGTGATAAAAATCTCAAACAAAGCGACTTAAAGATGCGGGCTATTCTTGATGCTACTCAAGAAAGCATTTTCCTCCTTGATCGAAGCGGTACCCTCTTAGTAATCAATATTACAGCGGCGCAGAGATTTGGAAAAAACAGTGATGAGCTGATTGGGCAATCTATTTTTGATTTTATTCCTTCAGATGTAGCCCAGCGTAGAAGAGGACAAATTGAAGAAGTTTTTCGCACCGGGAAAAGTATAGGTTTTGAAGATAACTGGAATGGATTATACTATTCCTTTCATTGCTACCCAGTATATAATGAAGATGGTGCTATGGAATCTCTTGCTGCTTTTGGAAAGGACATTACAGAGCAGAAACTGATAGGGGCTGCTCTGCTTGAAAGTGAAAAGTTCCTCAAAGAATCTCAAAAGATTGCAGGTTTAGGAAGTTACATTCTTGATTTATCTACAGGTGCATGGACAAGCTCAGAGGTATTGGATCAATTATTTGGAATAGATAAAACCTATGAACGCTCAATAGTAGGATGGGAAGCTTTAGTTCACCCGGATGAACGGATAAAAATGGAACAATACTTGAAAAATGAAGTGCTTGCCAAAGGTCAACTATTCGACCAAGAATATCGTATTATTCGCCAGGATGATCAATCTATACATTGGGTACATGGTTTAGGAAAACTTGAATTCGATAGCAAGGGATCACCTCTAAAAATGATAGGTACAGTTCAAGATATCTCTGAACAAAAACTTTCTTCTGATTTGCTGCTCAAACTCTCATTAGCTGTTGAACAAAGCCCAAATTCGATTGTTATTACCGATCTTGATGGTAAGATTGAATATGTCAACAGTATGTTTACTGCGATAACTGGATACAGTATAGACGAAGCGCTAGGTCAAAATCCTCGTATCTTAAAATCCGATGAAACACCTCAATCAACGTACGATGATATGTGGGAACATTTGATACGCGGAGACAAATGGCATGGTGAACTTATTAACCGACGTAAAGATAAAAGTATCTACGTCGAATCAGTTACCATTTCTCCTGTCAAACAATCCGATGGAAAAATCACTAATTATATGGCGATTAAAGAAGATATTACCGATAAAAAAAGAGCTGAATCATACATTGAAAACCTTGCCCATTTCGACCAACTAACCGGATTACCCAATCGTGTCATGCTGAATGATCGAGTCAAATACTTTCTCAATAGGGCACAGCGTAATAACGAACCTTTAACGGTGATGTTCCTGGACCTCGATAATTTTAAAAATATCAACGATACCTTAGGGCACACTATCGGAGATCATCTTCTAATAGAAATAGCAAAACGAATTAAGGCTACGATCCGGGATGAAGACACGGTATCACGCTTGGGAGGAGATGAATTCATTATGCTCTTTCCTAATACCGATTCGAATGCGGCCATGTATATTGCCACAAAACTGATTACAGAAATTTCAAAAGCCTCTATAATTGCACACAATGAGCTGACGATAACCCCTTCAATCGGTATTGCCATCTATCCAAATGATGGTGAAGATTTCGAAACACTACTAAGAAATGCTGATACCGCTATGTACAGGGTAAAGAATAGCAGCCGCAACGGTTTCCATTTCTTTACACAAGAGATGCAGTTAAATTTAGCTCGTAACCTGCAATTAGAAAACGCACTGCGCCATGCTCTAAAACGTAATGAGCTAGAAGTCTATTATCAGCCGCAGGTTGCTATTGAAGATGGCCGTATTATAGGAGCAGAAGCATTATTACGATGGCATCACCCAGATTTAGGGATGATTTCTCCTGCTGAATTTATTCCGATAGCTGAAAGTAGTAGTCAAATCATTGAGATTGGGGAGTGGGTTCTCCGTACTGCGATTCAGCAAACGAAAGAGTGGCTGGATGGCGGATTTGCTCCTATGATAATCGCTGTGAATTTATCTGCTATACAGTTTCGGCAGAAAAATTTACTTACCCTGATCACAGACATTCTGGAACAAGTACAATTGCCACCCGAATATCTAGAATTGGAACTGACCGAAGCCGTTACAATGCATGATCCAGAATCTGTAATTGGTGTCATGAACAGATTTCATGAACAAGGAATCCGCATGTCAATCGATGACTTCGGTACCGGCTATTCTTCGCTAAGCTATCTGAAACAGTTTAAAGTATATAAACTAAAAATTGATCAATCGTTTATTCGTGATATCTCCAACGATCCTGACGACCGAGCTATCGTAAGTGCCATCATCGATATGGCGCATAACCTAGGATTGCAGACGATAGCAGAGGGTGTGGAAACTGCTGAACAGTTAACATTTCTACGTCTGCACGGATGTAATGAAGTACAAGGGTATTATTTCAGTAAACCGCTTCCCTCAATAGAGTTTGAACAGTTCTTACAAAATAGAATAGAGGATTCTAATCATATAAAAATGAAGTGAGTGTTTAAAAATATGGTAGAATGAAATGGTTTGTAGAGTTTGTTAGATGACCAAGGACCTGTTTAACCTTCCAAAAGACTCGTTTATTCTGTTCCGAGAGCTATCAATATCGCTTTTGATTTGCTCCCAAGAATCTTCCATGTCTTCATTCAGCTCCTTTATCTTAGTCCTCATGTCGCTAGCCATTTTCTCTAGTTCTTCGACTTCTTCGATAGAATCAAGACGCTCTACATCCGAAAAGCCTCTTATTTTTGCTTTAAGCTCAACTAATTTTTCCCGTACAAGATCCAACTCGGTTTCAATGTCCTGTTTGTATGTTTCTATTGTGCTCATAATATTTCTCCTGTATTAATTGAGGTAGCCATAAACTTACCAAAGTGTATGACCTCTATTGTTCTATTGATCTATAATGACAAAACATCACTATGTCTTAGGATTTTTGAATCGCATTTAACATAAAACACTTTTCATCATATAACACTCACTCTATATGTTTAAAACCCGCCGTAACCTAGAATCAATTGGTTTTTTTCTCTATGTATTTAGCCCCGTCATTGACCTTGTCCTTACTCCATTGGGCACCATTAGCCGTATCTTTTTTTGCACCTTGCCATGTCTCACAACCACTAGCCATGAGTACCACGAATAGAAGTATTATAAATGTTAGACTCTTTTTCATTTGAGATCCTTTTTGATTTCTCTGATATTATCAGGAGTTTTTTTTTGTCGATACAGCGCTTTATTACTCATAATATTTCCTTTTTTTCGCTCTTTAGAGCAGTCGTCGCCCTTGAATCACGCGGATAAGAATAACAATGATGGCAACCACGAGCAACACGTGGATAAACCCACCCAAAGTGTAACTGGTGACTAAACCTAAAGCCCATAAAACTATTAAAATTACTGCTATTGTCCACAGCATATTTGACTCCTTTTGTGTATTATGGTCATTTTATTGACGACATTATTAATGCCTTCAACATCTGCTGCCATTGCAACATTCATTGCGGTAGAATGTGGGGTTATTTTATTTTTGAAACTATGATGGGAGTTTTTTTTTAGTGAAATTCATAGTGTATCCTTTAGATCGTCTAAAACCTAACCAGAGAGCTACTCATCCTATTTTGAATATCGTTTATACAGTCTATAGCATATGTCTTCATAACACGACATGGATAGGATTTACTACAGTAATCGAACACTATTCTATTCATATTGCTCAATGTAGACCTAACATAAAAATTATATCACTTGGAATTATTTTTTATAAAATTAACTGAATTTATTAATAATATATAATTTAATGTAATTTTACAGATTTAAACAATACGGAGAAATATGTAGGTGTTATTATTAAAAAAAGAAAGAGGATGAGCAGCGAATAAATATGGGGTAAAATCAATCGGGCAAATTTAGGCTACTTCTAAAGCAGTTTCTATGAGATGCGCCAATTAACAAATCATATTATAGCACTAAGATAGTTAATAGAAATTCCTCCCAATACTAGACACTTTTATTTGTGAATTTTGTCTATTTGAGTATACAACGGAAAATAAATATTTTTCATCCATTTTCTTAAACTAGTAAAAATTTATTTTTTTCCGAATTATCGTTTTTTAATTTTACCTAATGTCTAACCCTTTTTCGTATTTTTGTCATTGCGTTTTTCTTTTAAAGTTTTTGTAGGTGCTTTTTTAACTGCTTTTTTTGAATCTTGACCTTTTGCCATAATAACCCCTTTCTTTGGATTTGTTAATCATATAATCGTTCACACTATAGTATATGACTTATACTTAAAAAGGCTCAATCGATAAATTTTCTCAGCCGTCAGCTTCATATAGTATGATTACAATATAATTTCCAAAAATAACATAAGCAGTCGATAATAATGCTCTTTAATAGTTACGAATTCATCTTTTTCTTTTTACCAATCACCTTTGGTATCTATTTTTGGCTTAATAAAAAACGTCTGACGTCAGCATCAAAAGCATGGATGGTATTTGCCTCATTGTTTTTTTATTCGTGGTGGAATATCATTTATCTTCCACTTATTTTAGGTTCTATTCTTTTTAATTTTACGATAGGCTCTAGTATTACTCATATTAATAATGCACACCTTTCGAAGAAGAGACTTTCTTCTAAAACTGTATTAATATTTGGTGTCATTGCCAATGTTCTTTTACTGGGTTATTTTAAGTATATGGATTTTTTTATTACCAATGCCAATATAATTGCAGGGTCTCACTTGGAATTAATGCACATTGTTCTTCCTTTGGGTATTAGTTTCTTTACCTTTACTCAGATCGCGTATTTGGTCGATGCATATCGTAACGAAGTCAAAGAGATGGATTATCTCAACTATACACTTTTTGTCACGTTCTTCCCTCACTTACTGGCAGGACCTATTTTGCATCATAAAGAGATGATGCCCCAGTTTGATGATGTTCGCAACAAAGTTTTAAAGACCAAAAATATTACTGCCGGAATGTATCTGTTTGCTATAGGACTCTTTAAAAAAGTGGTTATTGCCGACACTTTTGCTATCTGGGCATCGTATGGATATAACCATACAGTCTCTATCTCCTTGATGAGTGCTTGGGCTACTTCGCTCTCGTATACGTTTCAGCTCTATTTTGATTTTAGCGGTTATACTGATATGGCGCTAGCAGTTGCTTTGCTCTTTAATATCAAGCTCCCCATCAATTTTAACAGTCCCTATAAAGCCTTAAATATACAAGATTTCTGGAGGCGCTGGCACATGACGCTATCGCGCTTTTTGCGTGATTACATCTATATCCCTCTGGGTGGAAATCGTCAGGGAGAATTTCGTACCTATAGTAATCTCTTTACGGTCTTTTTGGTTGGTGGATTATGGCATGGAGCATCATGGATGTTTGTTGTCTGGGGTGCATTGCATGGGATAGCCATAGTTCTTCATCGACTCTGGCAGCAGATGGGGTTTAAAATGAATACGCTCCTTGCATGGTTCATCACGTTTAACTTTATCAATATCACTTGGATTTTCTTTAGGGCAAAAGAGTGGGACGATGCGGTTAATGTACTGTACGGTATGTTCGGATTGAATGGGATTGCAGAGTTTTCTGAATTACTGAAATTTGGCGAATTATCCACAATAGATTTATTTATGATGAGTATGGTTTTTGTTCTAGGTTTCAGCGCGTTTTTTACACCCAATTCTAATCAGCTGGTCAGATCTTTTAGTTTAACTAACAAGAGTATGTTGTTTGGTGTCTTTTTGATGTGTATGGGAGTATTGCATCTGAGTAAGATTTCAACGTTTCTCTATTTTAACTTTTAGGCTGATTCATGAAACCAATACCTTGGATATTAAAATTTATTTTATTATCACTACTTACTTTGTCCATTATGGGAGTTATAAACTTTATTTTAGATCCGTTTCAACAATACCGAAAAGCCCATTTTTACAAACCCATCTATGATAATGAGCGCTATTTAAACCCGGGGTTAGCCAAAACGTATGATTATAATCAGGTGATTATTGGATCGTCCATGACCGAAAATTTTATACTTTCGGACGCTAAAGATATTTTAGGATTTAACAAACCGATTAAATTTTGTATGTCCGGAGCAACAGCTTATGAGATAAAAATAATGTTAGATTCTGCATATCAACATCGTAAAATAGATAGCGTCATCTATGGCGTTGATCTTTTTTCATTTACAGGAGATGCAACACGTTTATTTAGCGGTGAGGGTTCACTCCCCTTTTATCTGTATGATAATAATCGTTTAAATGATTATCGCTATCTTTTGAGTTTCGATACTTTTAAATTTTTTGTGGATTCTTTTGTACTATCAAAACCAGATGTAATGTTTGATTTTAACCGTATGTATCAGTGGCAGCATAAGGCAAACGAAGATGATTTTAATGGAACGGATCGTATTGATGAGTGGAAAGAAAAGTATGGATTTAACCCGGATTATACTAAAAGTGACTATTCCCTTAAAGCTATGAAGGCAAATATTGATATTAATCTGCTTCCTCTCATTCAAAATCATCCTGAGACAACGTTTTATATTTTTTATCCACCTTACTCGATACTTGCATTCAAAGATATGCAGAATAAGGGATGGCTGAGCACGGTAGAACAATTCAAGCAACATCTATTTACCCAGTTGGCTCACTATCCAAACGTCAAAATATACGATTTTCAACCATCCAAAGAAGTTACCTGTAATCTTGATAATTACAAAGATCTACTCCATTACCATCAACGGATTAATACATGGATGCTGCAACAGATGAAAAATGAAAATTATCTGACGAAAGATAATGCTGACCTTCAAAAATTCAACAGATCTTTGTCTTCAAATATTCAAGAGTGTGGCGAAAAATAATTCCGACCAAAGATAAAATTACTTTTTATCGAAAACGCCCTCAAGTGCGAAGTTAAAGTAGCCCGTCTTTTTGCATTCTCTCTTGCAGAGCAATAAGAATATAGGCACTTACTGTCCCCCCATGAAAATCACGTATTTTAATTTC
>JAPLGN010000047.1 GCA_026390135.1 Campylobacterales bacterium
GATTGCCTGCACCGCATCCGTATGAAATAAAATCCCTTTTTCTTTTGCAATAGCAGACACTTCATCGACGGGGAAAATCATCCCTGTTTCATTGTTCGCCCACATCATCGAAATGAGGATAGTTTTGTCCGTGATAGCAGCGGCTATACGCTCGGCACTCACATAACCGTATTGGTCAACATCGACAAAAGTGACTTCCGCCCCATGCTCTTGTAAAAAATGGAGAGTTTCAAGCACGGAAGGGTGCTCAACAGCGGATGCAATAATGTGATTTCGGCTTGGATCGGGAAGAATATGTTTGAAAAATATCCCTTTAAGAACCGTATTATTACTCTCGGTTGCACATGATGTGATGAGAATATCATCCGCATCAGGAGCATTAAGGGCATCGTACATGTATCCCATTGCCTCGTTCAAATAGGGGCGCACTTCTATGCCATATTGGTGAAGTGAGTTAGGATTTCCATAAAACTCTTCGAAAAACGGCTGCATTTTTACTTTTACGATTGGGTCAAGCTTGGTGGTAG
Organism: Campylobacterales bacterium; assembly: GCA_026390135.1. Lineage (GTDB taxonomy): Bacteria > Campylobacterota > Campylobacteria > Campylobacterales > Sulfurimonadaceae > Sulfuricurvum. Next base: position 528 of record JAPLGN010000047.1, read on the forward strand.
CATTGTTATCTAGGTAAACTCTTTTCATGATTCTTTCTCCTCATTTTTATAGACATAAATCGGTTCATTCGTAGGGTCTTCGATGACCGCCTCAGTGATTGTGAGGCTTTGCAGATTCTTTTTCGATGGGCAGCTAAATTGCAACGGAAGCATTGCTTCTTCGATAATACTGCGTAGACCACGTGCTCCGACACCACGATCGATTGCTTTTTGGGCAACGGCATCGAGGGCTTTGGCTTCGAAATTTAGCTCGATACCGTCCATGTCAAACAGTGCTTGGAACTGTTTGATGAGGGCATTGTCTGGTTCTTGGAGGATTTGTACCATTTGCTCTTTGGTCAGCTCGGTTAGCTGGGCAACGACGGGGATACGCCCAATAAACTCAGGAATAATTCCATAATGGACGAGCGCTTTGGCATCGATCTTTTTAGGTTTAACGACGGTTTCTGCCGTACTTTTGCTAAATCCGACTTTATTGGACTTTTTAGTATGGGTATCGGGTACAAGACCAACAAACGCACCGCCACAGACGAAGAGGACGTGTGTGGTGTTGAACAATACCGTTTCGGTTGTGGAGTTTTTACGGCTCCCTTTGACTGGGACGTAGACTTCTGCACCTTCGAGAATTTTGAGTAACCCTTGCTGTACCCCTTCACCAGAGACATCACGCCCCATGGTAGAAGATTCTGATTTTCGGGCGATTTTATCGATTTCATCGATGTAGATGATTCCCCGTTGTGCGAGCTCAATATCGTAGTTTGCTGCGGCAAGGAGACGAGATAGGATACTCTCAACGTCTTCTCCTACGTAGCCAGCTTCGGTGAGTGCGGTCGCATCGGCAACGGCAAACGGAACTTGCATGATTTTCGAAAGGGATTTGGCGAGGAGAGTTTTTCCACTACCTGTTGGTCCTACAAGGAGAATGTTACTTTTTTCCAATTCTACATTATTGTAAATCGGGTTTTCAATACGTTTGTAGTGATTGTACAACGCAACAGCTAGGACTTTTTTAGCATCGACTTGACCGATGATGTATTTGTCCAAAAATTCCACAATTTTTTCGGGAGTAGGGAGCTGTTGCTGCATGGCGGAACGTTGCTCATACCGTACTTCTTTTTGTAAAATTGCAGAACAGGTAGTGATGCACTCATTACAAATATGGGTTGTCTCCGAAGAAAACATTTTTTTCACTTCACTCTGTTTGCGACCGCAAAACGAGCAGGTTTTCTCAGTATTCATCATACATCCTTCGCACTGAATTTAGTCAAAATCGTATCCGCCAAACCAAACTCGATCGCTTCATGGGCTTCCATGTAGTTGTCACGATCGGACTCTTTTTCGATGACTTTTGCACTTTTTCCTGTTGCATCCGCAAGGATGGCATACAAACGGCGCTTGAGATTGAGGATATGTTTCGTATGAATCTCGATGTCACTTGCCTGACCAGAATAACCGCCTAGTGGTTGATGAATCATCACTTCCGCATTGGGGAGCATATAACGATGCCCCTTTTCCCCGCAGGTAAATAACACAGCCGCCATCGATGCAACCATCCCCATTGCATAGGTATGAACGGGTGCATTAATTAAGTTCATAGTATCTAATATGGCTAATCCGCTCATGACCGAACCACCCGGTGAGCTGATGTAAACATGAATCGGTTCTTCGGAATCCATCGCTTCGAGATACAGCAGTTGAGAGACGACAATCCCCATCATCTGATCATCAATCGCTTCAGTAATAACGATGACACGATCGCCTAAAAGTTTGGAAAATAAATCGAAATAACGCTCTCCGCGAGGCGAAACATCTTTGACAGTTGGTAAGTACGGCATTTTGGCTCCTTAAATAGTTTCGTCATTCCCGCGAAGGCGGGCAAAGTGCCCTTGCGGTAAATCCAGCTCTGTATTTATGGGGATGGATCCCCGGGTTAGACCTGCGGATGACGGGCAATTAAATAAATGCATTGATAAACTCCTGAAGTGACATAGGTATCACTTCAATATTGTGTTTCTCGATAAACTTTTTCTCTTTTTTCCCCAGCTCTTGATCAGTGATGACGTATCCGCCCTCCAAATCAAAGCTGAGTTCATTGGCAACCATCCGATCGGTATCGTGACCGAAGGATGTCCCTAAAAAGAGATATTTTTTCGCTTTACGGTAAGTCTTGAGTACTTTTGGAACTGCAAATCCCCCCATCGCTTCCGTGAGCCAATCGACGTAATCGGCATCCGAAATAACAAAGGTTGGATTGGGTAGCGGTGAACCCATCGGTTTGAAGAGAATTTTTTCTGCATTGTCCAGCACCTCGTCGTCTACGAGAAAATACTTTTGGTTTTCAACATCGTACTCATACGTTTCATAGCGGTTGAGATCACCCATAATACGTGATTTTCCGATGATGAGACAGTGCGGTGTAAATGCGAGAAGCTCTTGAAGCTTCGTGTCACGGTTGGTATCAACGATGTAGCGAGGAAGCATATCGACTATCGCTTTGTGCAATGGTGTCGGGTCAAACGGCTTGGTATAAATATGATTGATAAGCTGTGTCATATACTCCACACCGCGACGCTGTTCGAGATGCATCGCCGCACGTGAATACTCAAACATTAGCCGTGCAGCCATAGGACGACCACCATTCATTGCCAAAATCAGCGAATCACTGTCATGAGGAACTGCTTCACCCTCTTTAGTCATACAGCCCTCAAACACACCCAAGCCAAAATAGGGGATAGTGGTTTGATTGCGTAGCTCTTTTTTGATTGTCTCTATTTTTGTATCCATCGTGATCCCTTTTGGAACTTTTGCTAGAAGATTGCATTTTGCGTTCTTGTTGGAAATAGGAGTAAAATTATCTTATTTTGTAGGATTTTGGAGATGCACAGTTGAAGTGGGACAAAAATGTCTAAGAATATGTTTTAAAGAGCAGTTGAATGATTATTTTATAATAAGCTGATAGAAGATTACTTTATCATTACTTGTTTGAGTTATAATCCAGTCAGTTACAATAAAAGAGGTTTAGTATGGACATGTTGCTTGGATTTGAATTGTTTTTATTTTTTATTGTCGCCGGCTTATTTTTGATATGGATATGGGCTATGGTGGATATCATTACTTCCAAATTCAAAGAAGATCTAATGCAGATTATTTGGCTTTTGGTTGTTTTCTTTTTACCTTTTATTGGTGTATTGCTATACCTTTTAATTGGTCGATCCATGAAGCAAATTCCTCTCGATGAAGATATTCATGGCAAAAAATATGATCATTTGATGAAACTTAAAGCACTTTTGGATGATGGAGCTCTCACTCCCGAAGAATACGAAATCGAAAAACAAAAGATATTGAGTTAATGATAGACAGGTACCTATGTCTAAATCTTTAAGCAACCTATCCCATAAAGCAGGATTACCTCCCGGGGCTATTGTTCACGTAGGCAATGTTCATCAAGAGGATACAAAAATATCCCTAGTCAATTACAATATTGAGAGTATCGAAGAACGCAATCTTGAGTCATTGGAAGAACTTTTAGAGTATAGAAACAGCAATATGGTTACATGGGTGAGGGTAGAAGGGTTGAGTGACGCTGATCTGATCGGAAGAATCGGAGATCTTTTTGATATTCATCCTCTCGTTATCGAAGATATTTTGACAACACACCAGAGACCTAAATTTGAAGAATATGACCACTACTTGTACATTGTCCTCAAAAGCCTCATATCTGAGGATGAGCAGTTTACGGTTAAAGATGAGCAAATCAGTATTTTGGTTCTTGATCATTTTGTGTTCACCTTCAAAGAAAAATCGGATGAACTTTTTTCCCCTGTCATGCAGCGTATTAAAACCAGTAAAGGGCATTTTAGAAGCATGGGTGCAGATTATCTTACCTATGCGATATTGGATGTCATTGTGGATAACTTATTTGTTCTGATTGATTCTCTGGATGAGACAACTCTCGGCCTAGAAGACTCTCTTATGGCGGATGAACCTACGCGTTTAACGCTCATTATGATTCAAAAACTCAAAAGAGAGCTCATTCAAATACGAAAATTTGTTTCGCCGCTTAGAGAGCTGATGGCAGGAATGCTGCGCAGTGACTCGGAACTGATACATGAAAAAACGCACATTTATTTGAGAGATGTCTCCGATCATGCTATTCGTATCATCGAATCAATTGAATCGTACCAAAATGTTCTCGGCGGTTTATTGGATATCTATATCTCAAGTATCAGTAATAAAATGAATGAAGTGATGAAAGTCTTGACGGTATTCGCCTCGATCTTTATCCCTTTGACCTTTATAGCCGGTATCTATGGGATGAATTTTACCGATATGCCTGAGTTGCACTGGAAGTGGGGATACCCAGCCATTTGGGGCGTATTTATCATGACTACTGTCGGATTGCTTGTCTATTTCAAAAAGAAAAAATGGCTATAGGATTTTTTTGAATAGGCAGTTAACGTAATTTTGCTAAAATGAATCTATACATTCCCTAAGGTATCACGATGATTCCATTCATAAATTTTACACTTGTGCCTATACAGTTTGGTTATATCACTGCAGACATACAAGCAAATCTACTCAAAAATATTTCTAATGAGACAACCATGATTTGGATGGGCATAGTCGCATCTCTGATTATGGCTATTTTGTTTATTCGAATAAAAATCAAACATCATTGGAATAACACAAGCATTATTCCAATGTTTATCACCTCCTTTTCACCATTTATTGTAATAGTAGCGCTGCTTTTTGCGCTCTCAGATATGCCTGACAACAGTGTCTTGATTATTCTCTATTCTCTTGCGTCTTTTTGGCTTGCTATGACTCTTCTGCAAATGCCGTTTAAGCTTTTAAATTTTTGCAATCGTATGCTTTTTTATACGTCAAGCAGTTTTTTTGCACTAGCGGGAAGTATTTTACTCTTCAAGCAGCTCAGTGAAATTGCTTCATACAATTTTTATTTGGATGCAGTCTCTTTGTTTACGTTACTTGCCATCGTATCAAAACTTGGAATAATCACTGGGTTGTATTTGTATGGGCATATGCTTGTACCTACACTGCTGAATCGATGGTCACATATTTTTCCGTCATGGATATCAATGTGGGTTATCCGACTGTTTTTACGTATACTCTTTTTCATATTTGCGCTCTTATGGCTTGGTAATTATCTGAATTTTTCACTAAAAGTACTCATGCTTGTTTTTATTTTGTCAATGTTTATCGGGGTTTTTGTGATGATTCGTAATCACATGGATTGGCTTATGGATCACCTTTATACCTCCATGCATTACACACCGGTTGAATTGGACAATATTGCTTATAATTTTCAGAAGAGTAGCTTTTTGTTATTTTTGTTTTTCTTGTATACCATGACTCCATTTTTTCCAGAGCTTTTAGGATTTCAAAAGGTACTCCAAACGGTTATTCTTATTAAAACATCTCTGTTGGAACTTTCACTGTTTCAGCTAATAAGTGCGATTTTTATTTTTAATCTTCTCTATAGTCTGCTCTATATTGTTACAAAAAGAGCACGACTCTTTAGAATGTTCCGAGACAGTATCAATGTTAAATCGCTTGAGGCATTGACTCTTAATCTTGGACTGTTAATAATTTTAATTTTGACTTTTATGCAAATGGATCTCTCTTGGCGTGTTTTTGTCCCTATAGCCGGGGCACTTGGGATAGGATTTGGATTTGGACTTCAGACAATTTTGAATAACTATATGAGTGGATTCATTGTCCTGTTCGCAAAAAAATTGCGCATTGGTGATATCGTAGAGTTACCGGGGAATGCGGGAAGTAGCGTTGGAAATACAAGTGGTACGATTGTCGGGACCGTAGAAGCGATCGATATCCTATCTACTACATTGAGAACAGTCGACGGAATCGAAATCTCTATTCCAAACTCCTTTTTTATTGCAGAAAAAATTATTAACTATTCACAAACAACCCCATATGTTCGAGTAAAAATTGCAATAGGTGTTGATTATGCAACGGATCTTGATCTTGCTGAACGTCTCATTGTCGAGGCAATGAGTGAATGTGATGAGATTGAGCAAGAAATGGAGAAAGGGATAATATTTATGCAATTTGGATCAAGTTCACTGGACCTGGCCCCTTACTTTTGGACCAATATTCGAAAGATACGAGGACTTGGAGTGCTAAAGGGAGAGCTTATGAGCCGTATTTTGAGTAAATTCCGTGAACATGGAGTAACGATTCCCTTCCCTCGAAGTGAAATCACCATTCGTAATCCAATTACGATCAATCAAGAAAATACGATTTAATGACATCCTTTTCCCGTATAACAACTATTAGCTGCAACGATTTTTGAAAGTGCTTTGTCAAAACTAAATGGTGCGTTTAGATCGTCCAGTATTTCATGATAAAACACTGCTCCGTCTTTTGAAATGATAAATAGGGTTTTTGCAAGTTCTTTGTTGCTTAGACGAACTCCGTAATAATCTCCGAATGCTTCGTCATAATCATATCCGCTCAACCACTCTTCAAGAGCCGGTATTTCATCTTTGTTATTAGCAACAATAAGTGCTTTCGTGATTCCGTTCAGTGCATTGATAGAGAGGAGCGTATCAATTTCTTTTAGTTGTGAAATGAGAGCATTATCAATAAAAGGAGTAGTGATGAGGAGCTGCGTAAATCCGTTTTGCCCTCCGATGCTAAATGTCTCATTCTTGTGATTTTTAAGGCTCACTTTTTCAGAGGCATAACCGATATCGAGGGGCATATCTTCAAGATACAGCGTGGATGTGTTGTAATTTATCTGCAATTTCGACTCCTATAATAAAATGGTTCATTGCTTCGTGGGTCGTTTTCATAAAGGGAGGAATCTTATGAATTTTTATCCCGACGTTGCGCATCGCATAAAAGGTATTGAGACAATATTGACCTGTGATGAGATAGTCGCATTTGCCGATGACTTCCAAAAGTGCATAATGCTCACTGATGTGGTGAGGATCGAGGCTCTTATCTGTGTCACAGCTGCTTTCTTTCATCTTTGGATCACACACCATCTCCCCATCGCATTTCTTCCAAGGGTTAAGTTTGGACTCAATATGCCGATAGCGAATGTCGTTACGTTCTCCGGTAAGTTCATACAGTGCGAACATCATTGCGCTACACGGATTGTAGTGGTAGACACGCTTGAAGGCATCTATCGGTATAGCAACGATCATTGTCAGCTCCTTGTATTGACTGGATTTATGCAATTTTTATTCTTGCTTTCATTATGTATAGGGTTTAAAAAGATGACAACGGCTTTGTTTGGATAAATACAAAATTGTCACGATTGGTACACGATTACTTCCTAATCAATAAGAACGCTATTTGCATAACTGGATTTCAGATAATGATTGGCACCGGATGAGGCAAGATCATTGAAAAATGATAATAACAAGGAGATACTATGAGCTGTTCATCAACTGGAACTGAAGCTTTTATGCCCGATGATATTAAGGAAAAGATCCACAATCATCCATGCTATTCTGAGGGTGCTCACCACCACTATGCGCGTATTCACGTAGCTGTTGCCCCTGCGTGTAATATCCAATGCAATTACTGTAACCGTAAATACGACTGTTCGAACGAGTCACGCCCCGGTGTAACTTCTGAGCGTCTCTCCCCTGTGGAAGCTGCGAAGAAAGTTATGTTCGTCGGCGGAGAGGTTCAACGTATGAGTGTACTGGGGATTGCAGGTCCGGGAGATGCGTTGGCAAATCCGAAAAAGACATTTGAGACGTTTGGTATGGTGCGCGAATTTGCCCCTGACCTTAAACTCTGTCTTTCTACAAATGGATTGGAATTGCCAAACTTTATCGATGAGATGGTTGAATACAACATCGATCACATTACCGTTACGATCAACAGCGTTGATGAGACGGGTGAGATCGGAAGTTTAATCTATCCGTGGATTTTCCATGACAATAAACGTATCTATGGAAAAGAGGCATCAAAAATCCTTTTGGCAAATCAGCTTGAAGGGATGCGTAAATGTGTCGAAAAAGGGATTTTGATTAAAGCAAACTCGGTTCTTATCCCGGGTATCAACGACCAACATCTCCCTGAAGTATCGCGTAAACTCAAAGAGATTGGGGTATTTTTGCACAACATTATGCCAATCCTCTCAGAGCCTGAGTTCGGAACCAAATTTGCCCTTGATGGAGTTCCTAGTGCAACCGATCAAGAGCAAATGGCAGCGCAAGAAGCGTGCGGTCATGATATGAAACTGATGCAGCATTGCCGTCAGTGTCGTGCGGATGCCGTAGGACTTATCGGTGAAGACCGAGGCGGAGAGTTTACGAAAGATACGTTTGCAGGGCTTAGTTTCGATGAACTACAAATCAAATACGATCTCGAAGCGCGTCAAGAAGCACAGGCGAAGATCGAAGAGTTCCGATTTTTCCTCGACCGTGCAAACGACCGTGTCCGAAAAGAAAAAGAAGAACTCAGCTCCAATGGTGTGACGATTCTCGTTGCGGTTACGACTGCGGGTGAGGGGATGATCAACATGCACTTCGGAAGCGTTAAAGAGTTCTTGATCTATGAAGCAGGAGACAAAGGGATTCGATTTATCCATCATCGTAAAGTCGATGCAGAATATTGTGCAGGTCCTGATGGGACGAATCCGCTTGCTCCGATATTAGAGAAACTTAAAGACGTACAGATGGTTCTAACGGCTAAAATCGGCGGATGCCCGCAAGATGATCTAAAAGCAGCGGGAATCGTTGCCGATCAAAGTTATGCGTATGAGCCTATTGAGATTTCAGTTCTTAAAGCATCACGCAAATATTTCGGTGTGGATGAAAACGCGGAAGTGAATTAATACATTTATGTTATGCATCCAAATCGGCAAAGCCACTTTGGATGGCGGGGACACTTTTGTCCCCTGCACCCCCCTAAAGCTTTCCGCATAAATGCGGAAGATGATGGAAAAGGAAAATGTTATGGCTCTAATCAATGACACCACATTACGCGACGGTGAGCAAGCCGCTTACGTCGCGTTCAATACCGAGGAAAAAATCCGTATCGCAACATTGCTGGATGCGTGCGGAGCGGATGAACTCGAAATCGGTATTGCGGCAATGGGTGTCAAAGAACGTGAGGATATAAAAACGCTTCTTTCCCTGGGTTTGAGAGCGCGTATGATGACATGGAATCGAATGAAAATGGAAGACCTTGATGCATCGCTTTCTTGCGGTATTGGAGCGGTTGATTTATCGATTCCCATTTCGGATCTTTTGATCGATGTCAAATTCGGCGGAAGTAAAATAAAAGTATTACGCGAACTTGAACGAGTCGTCACTGCTGCCACTCGCGAAGGACTGTTTGTTTGTATTGGCGGTGAAGACAGCTCACGGGGCAGTTTTGAATTTATCAAAGATGTGATGGAACTCTCACGTGAATGCGGAGCACAGCGTTTCCGCTATTGCGATACGATCGGTATTATGACACCTACACAAACATATAAAGCGGTCAAGTCACTGACGGATTTAAATCTCCTCCCGATAGAAATGCACACGCACAACGATTTTGGACTCGCCAATGCGAATGCCCTCAGCGGCATCGACGCAGGGGCAATCAGCATGAACACTACGGTAATGGGATTAGGTGAGAGGGCAGGTAATGCTTCATTTGAACAGATTCTCATGGCATTGAAACATCTATATGGTGAGGCACGTCCCATCGATCCTATCCTTATTCGAAATTTAGTAGGTACGGTTGCGGGTGCGGCTAATATGACGCTTGCACCCAATGCACCTATCCTGGGTGAACATATTTTTGCCCACGAGAGCGGCATTCACGCAAGCGGTATGATGAAAGACTCTAACGCGTATGAACCGTATGAAGCGAGTGAAATGGGATTAGAAAGTACGTACCCCATCGGTAAACACTCTGGCAGTGCAACGATACGCTACCATCTTAAAAGGATGGGAATCAGTGCGGATAGCACTATATTGAGTGATCTTCTCCCTAAAATTCGAGAGATCGTCACTTCACGTAAACGAGTCTTGGATCTGTTCGAACTTAAATCTCTCTATCAGGACGCAGCATGTATATAGGGTGGTTAAAGTTCGTTGATGTACCTGATTTGATTAAAATTTCCGAGGAGACGGGATGGCTGCTGGATGGCTATCATGTCAAACTGATGATGATGCACGCCCCACATCTGTGTTACGGTGCGTATGATGAGGGGGTACTTGTCGGTGCAGTCATGGCAATTGAGTTTGAATCCTCCGCGATGATAAAATATTTCATGGTCAAACCCACCCACCAAAAGCAAGGGATTGGAGGACGTTTATTTAATACCCTTTTTGGTGTTTTAAAAGAGGAACATCCATCGCTGTATTTACATGCCAATCCTCATTTACAAGATTTTTTTGAGCAGAACGGGTTTAAAGCAGTTATGGAAGTAGGGCGCTTTCTCAATGTCGGTAAAGTTCCTCCATTTAGTTTCACGAATGCACAGGCCAAAGAACTTGACGGCGGAAACTTTGACGCGATGATTCGTAAAATTGATTTTGAGACGTTTGGTGAAGACCGCATGAGTTTTATGCTTGATGAGATGGAACGTAACAGTTCGTTAAAATTTGCACTTCCAAATTCATTCCAACACTCCAGTGTTATCAATGCTCGTGGTGTATATTTAGGTCCATGGCAATGTCGGCAAGGGTTTGAAGAGGAAGCGGAGAAAATGATGCAGGGCGTTTTATATTTCCGTGGATTGAAAAAAGTCCTTGCCGATGTTCCGATGGGGAATACAAAAGCAGTCAATTTGTACGAGAAATACCACTTTCAACAAAAAGGGACGTTTGTCCACATGTCGTATGGAGAAGTGCATACTGTTAAATTTGAAAACATATATGCATTTTCACTGTGAACAAAATTTGCATTTAATACAAAAAAAGGATTATTATGTCAGATATGACCGAACAAGAACAAAGAAAAGAGTTAGCAAAACTTAAACGCTTGGCAATTGAAGTTGCCTCTGAAATTCACGATATTGTTGAAGATACTGTTTGGAGTAATCATGTGAAAATGCCTGAACTGGCTGAAAAACTCTACATTGCAGTTGAAAAAGCAAATGCGTATAAAGCAGAGCATTCTCTGTAAAGGAGGCTTTCGTGCCTACTAAAGAAGAAATTTTAGCTACTGAAATTTGCGAATGCGGCAGCAAAAGTGTAGCCGATGCAATCAAAATTTTCCAAGAAACCTCACTTCCCTACAAAAAAGCCAAAAAACTCGTCACAGAGTGTGACAAGAGCTGCTGTCGTGCAGCCCTTCTCAGAATCTTTGACATGGCCTATATGGGTAATTTTGATTACGATGAGATTGAACGTCTTATCCAACTGCGCAATGATAGACTTGGAGAAATCCTTGAGAGGATGAAAAGTGGGCGTTGAAATTAACATTCGAGATGCTTGTCATGATGATGTTGGTGTTATGGCGGAGCTACTGGCAGAGTTATTTCTTATTGAAGATGATTTTATTATTGACATTGAGAAACAAATACAGGGTATTGAGCTCCTACTAGAAACAGAAAATTGCCTTATTTTGGTTGCTGAAATTTCTGGACAGGTGATTGGAATGATTTCCATGCAAAGTCTTGTTTCTACTGCCATTGGTGAACGGGTAGGTTTAATCGAAGACATGATTGTATCGCATGAGTTTCGCGGTATCGGTGTTGGTCGCTTGCTTGTGAGTTCCATGATTGAAAATGCTAACAGTCTTGGGTATGGACGTATTGCATTAGGAGCTGATAGACGTAATAAGTGTGCTATTGATTTTTATCGAACCTTTGGATTTGAGGTGAGTAATATGGGATTGATGTATTATCTCCCCCTTGCCCCATAATGATAAGATCCCTCATCGATAGAAGCTGCAAGGATATTTGGTTCTATTGATATACTTTTCTCTTGTTGTGTAAAACGGATTAATTCATCATACTTTTCATCAGTCAAACTCATTAGTTGTGCTTCAAAAATACGGAGTTTATGTTTGAGTTTATCAGAGAGCTGAATGATATCTTCATAAAATCGTTGCGATAGCTCGATTTCGTGTGCGCTGGCACGCGTTCTTCCACCCAAAAAATCACTCAGAAGATTACGTTTTCGATTTCCATAATAGATAGGATAAATTTTCGTATATTTATCATGAAGCTCTGTTAAAAAGTTTTCGATCTCTTCGAGTACCAATTGACTTGTTCCTAAGCTGAAAAGCATTGCTTCATTGTAATACCATAAACCAAATTGTGAATGGGTCGCATCAAGTGTGATTTGTTTTTCATCGACATCAATACCGGAAACGAGCAGTTTGATTGCGTTGACCCAGCGTATATGTGCGGTTCTGGCTTGATGCATGTTATGTATGAATTTTTCTTTATTTGTCATAGTAGGCTCTTTTTACCTAAGTTTAACCATTTAAGATGATTTATTAGGAGATAGACAGTCTAATTTTTAATCAGTTGATAAATCTAGGATCTAAAATGTCGTAATTTTAAAGAAGATCACCCCTGCATCACCTATTCCTACAATTTTGTTTCATTGTCGTACCTTTGTCACGGTTGTTTTGCAAAATGTCCAAAAAAGCTTAGAACACCCTTTGCATCTATCACAGTGAAGTTCAAAAATAAGGGGATAACATGGCTGGAGCACCTAGCTTGCGACAAATCGCGTTCTACGGAAAAGGTGGGATCGGTAAATCTACCACATCTCAAAATACATTGGCAGCAATGTCACACTATTTCGAAAAAAATATTATGATCGTCGGATGTGATCCGAAAGCGGATTCAACTCGTTTGATTTTGCACGAGAAAGCACAAGATACTATTCTTTCTCTTGCAGCAGAATTAGGAACCATCGAAGATGTCGAGATGGAGCAAGCTCGCCTTTGGGGTAAAGGTCTTTTTGATAAAGAAACTCCAGGCGGTTGGATCAACTGTGCAGAGTCAGGCGGACCAGAGCCAGGAGTAGGTTGTGCAGGTCGTGGTGTTATTACGGCTATTAACTTCCTCGAAGAAGAGGGTGCTTACGATGAAGAAGGACTTGATTTCGTATCGTATGACGTTCTTGGTGACGTTGTTTGCGGCGGATTTGCAATGCCAATTCGTGAAGGTAAAGCACAAGAAATTTACATCGTAATGTCAGGTGAAATGATGGCGATGTACGCAGCTAACAACATCTCTAAAGGGATTTTGAAATATGCAAACACTGGTGGAGTTCGTCTTGCTGGTCTAGTATGTAACGCTCGTATGACAGACAAAGAGTACGATTTGGCGTTAGAGCTTGCTCAACGTCTTGGTACTCAATTGATCCACTTCGTACCACGTAACAATATCGTTCAACATGCTGAACTTCGTCGTATGACGGTTGTTGAGTATAGCCCATATTCTGACCAAGCTCGCGAATACAAAGAGCTTGCTCGCAAAATCGTTTATAACGATATGAAAGTTATCCCAACTCCAATCACGATGGACGAACTTGAAGAACTTCTTCTTGCATTCGGTCTTGAAGATGAAGTTGATGAAAGCCAAGTCGGTAAAGCGGCAGAGGCGTAAAGAAAACGGTTCCTCTTTTGAGGAATCTTCAATGGCTGTCATGCAAATGACCAATAACATCTTGTTAATAATGAAAAGAAAACAACAGAAAAAGGAGATTAGATGTTTGTATTAGGTTTTCACTTCCCAGCTTCAATGGGGAATCACATTCCAGACGAATTAGTTGCAGAAAAAATTGCCGATGTTGATATCAGTGACGTTAAAGAGATTAAACTTTTGATGGGCACTAAAGAGAGAGATAAAGAATGGTTGAGCTACACGAATAAAGATACTTTCTTGTTCCGTGCAATGGTTCATTATTTCAAAGAAGAGAATCCAGACAGAGTACAAAAGTACATGATTTATATGAATCGTTACCAAATGTCAGAAATCTCAAAACGCGTTGATGCAGCAGACGATGAGACAATGAAATTGTGTCATAACCTCGATAATATGGAACAATTCCGTATCGAAGTCGCGTAAGGAAGAGGTGTATTATGGGACCAGAATCACTAGAAGCCAAACAAAAAGCGGCCATTGAAGAGATCTTAAAAGCGTATCCTGAGAAAGCGGCGAAAAACCGTGAAAAACATCTCGGTGTCGGATCTCCAAATGATGAAAATCAAAAAACGTGCGGCGATGTCCGTTCAAACAAAAAAACCGTTCCCGGAGTTATGAGCCAACGTGGTTGTGCTTATGCAGGTTCTAAAGGGGTTGTATGGGGTCCTGTCAAAGACATGATTCACATCAGCCACGGTCCTATCGGATGCGGTCAATACAGCCGTGCAGGTCGTCGTAACTATTACATCGGTGTAACGGGTGTTGATACGTTTGTAACGATGAACTTTAGCTCGGATTTCCAAGAGAACAACATCGTTTTCGGTGGAGACAAAAAATTGGGTAAATGTATCGATGAAATCGAAGAACTTTTCCCACTTAATAACGGTATCACTGTTCAATCAGAATGTCCAATCGGTTTGATCGGGGATGATATCGGTGCAGTAGCACGTGTCAAAGCAAAAGAGCTTGATAAAACAATCGTTCCAGTTAACTGTGAAGGTTTCCGTGGGGTTTCTCAATCCCTTGGTCACCACATTGCTAATGATACGGTTCGTGACTTTATCTTTGATGCTAAAGTAAATGTAGATACCAGTGACGTAATAGCAACCGATTATGACGTAGCCATCATCGGAGACTATAACATCGGTGGTGACGCATGGTCAAGCCGTATTCTTTTAGAAGAGATGGGTCTTCGTGTTGTAGCACAATGGTCAGGAGATGCAACTCTTAAAGAGATGGCATTGACACCAAAAGTAAAATTGAACTTGCTTCACTGCTACCGTTCAATGAACTACATCAGCCGTCACATGGAAAAAGAGTACGGGATTCCTTGGATCGAGTACAACTTCTTCGGGCCGTCACAAACCATCAAATCACTCCGTAAAATCGCGGCGTTCTTTGACGAGGGTGTACAAGCTAAATGTGAGGAAGTTATCGCTAAATATCAACCAATGATTGATCAAGTGATTGCAAAATACAAACCTCGTCTCGAAGGTAAAACAGTAATGTTGTTCGTCGGCGGTCTTCGTCCTCGTCACGTTATCGGTGCTTACGAAGATTTAGGTATGGAAGTAATCGGTACAGGTTATGAGTTCGCTCATGATGATGACTACAAACGTACTAAAGAAGAGATTTTCCGTTCAACCGTTATCTACGATGACGTCAACGAGTATGAGCTTGAAGCGTTCGTGAAAAAACTTCAACCTGACCTTGTAGCTTCAGGGATCAAAGAGAAGTATGTATTCCAAAAAATGGGTCTTCCGTATCGTCAGATGCACTCATGGGATTACAGCGGACCGTATCACGGGTACGATGGATTTGCTATCTTCGCACAAGATATGGATTTAGCGATTAACTCACCAGTATGGGCACATTCAAAAGCACCATGGGAAAAGGAAGGATAATACGATGCAAGAAATAGAAAAAATCGTAAACGGGAAAGACCTGTTTAAACGCCCTGAGTACCAAGAGGTGCTCGCAAACAAAAAACAATTCGAGTCTTCTATGCTTGCAGTTAACCCTGCAAAAGTAGATGAGATCGCAGAGTGGACAAAATCATGGGATTACCGTGAGAAAAACCTTGCTCGTGAAGCGATTACAGTTAATCCAGCAAAAGCATGTCAGCCTCTTGGTGCTGTTATGGTTGCGCTTGGATTTGAAGGTACAATGCCGTATGTTCATGGTTCTCATGGATGTGTAGCATATTTCCGTTCTTACTTTACCCGTCACTTCAAAGAGCCGACTCCTTGTGTTTCTGACTCTATGACTGAAGATGCTGCGGTATTTGGTGGTTTGGTAAATATGAAAGAGGGTCTTAAAAACTGTGCTGCTGTTTATAAACCTAAAATGATCGCTGTTTCTACCACTTGTATGGCAGAAGTTATCGGTGATGACTTGATGGCGTTTATTATTGCAGCAAAAGAAGAGGATGGCGGAGAATACCTAGCGGCTGATTATCCAATCCCTTATGCGCACACTCCTTCATTCGTAGGTAGCCATATCACTGGATATGACAACATGATGCACGGTATCATGTCTCAGCTTACTGAAGGACAAAAAGGCGAAACAAAACAACGTATCAACATCATTCCTGGTTTTGAAACGTACATCGGAAGCCTTCGTTCAGTAAAAACTATCGTAGAAGCGTTCGGCACAGACTATATCATGTTGGGCGACCACTCTGATCAATGGGATATGCCAGCGGGTCAATACGAAATGTTCCAAGGCGGAACAAAAATTGAAGACGCAAAAGATTGTATCAACTCAAGTGCTACTATCTCTCTTCAAAAATACGCTACCGTTAAAACGATGAAAATGGTCGATAAACGTTGGAAACACCCGGGCGGATTCTCTAACCCAGTCGGTCTCAAAGGGACGGATGAGTTCGTAATGAAACTCGCAGAGCTTACTGGTACAGAAGTACCACAAAAACTCAAAGTAGAGCGCGGCCGTTTGGTTGATGCTATGCAAGACAGCTATCCGTACATGCACGGTAAAAAATTTGCTATCTGGGGTGATCCTGACTTCCTAATCGGTGCAGTATCATTCCTCCTTGAGATGGGTGCAGAGCCGACTCACGTTCTTTGCCACAATGCACCAAACGGTTGGGAAGCAGAGATGAGAGCAATGCTCGATACGTCTCCTGCAAAAGACAGTTTGAATGTATGGGCTGGTAAAGACTTGTGGGCAATGCGTTCACTTCTCTTCACTGAGCCTGTCGATTTCATGATCGGTAACAGCTACGGTAAAGAGTTGATGCGCGACACCGGCACTCCGTTGATCTACATTGGATTCCCGATTTTCGACCGTCACCACCTACACCGTTACTCTATCAGCGGATACGATGGTGCGTTGAACCTTCTTACTTGGATCACGAACAAAGTTCTTGACCAGTTGGATGAAGATACCAAAGGTATCGCAACAACCGACTACTTCTTCGACCTTATACGCTAAACCTTAGTCCCTCTTGGGACAAAATTTCATTGATTCTCGTCACTTTCTCCCTTTGGGGAGATTTTTTGGTTGAATATTCTTAGGAATGTTGAGTCAAAAACTTTCGTCATTCCCGCGAAGGCGGGAATCCAGCTCTTAGTTGAAGATGGATTCCCGGGTCAAGCCCGAGGACCTCATAAGAGGTTCTTTTGCCCTACGGGAATGACGGCTTATAGGATAATTTATGGCAGACGTTCACGAAAAGATAAAAGAGCAGCTTATGGTTGAAATCTATGCGAGTATCGATCGCATCTACGACTCAATCGAACAGCATTTCGAGATGGATGAAACACGACGTGATAATGTTATCAAACATCTCAACACCCTCAAAGACGAACTGTATTTTGTGGTTCAGACGACACCGCTGTCTTAAAGTGATTCTTCGTCTTCAAATTCTTGAAATGCTTCGGTAAGGTCAGAGGGATTGACAATTTCTTTCTCCATCTTCTCTGCATATTGGGCTTCTTCGACTTTTGCATGCGCTTCTTCGACATAATCAATAAATGTTTCGATATCTTGTTCGGGTATATAAAATTGTGCATACCCCAACGCAATATCAATAAATTCTGCCCCACACCCGTAGTTCACTAATTGCTGTTTTAAATCCATAATAGTTACCTCGTATTTTAATGGGCGGTATTATAAACAAGAACAGTTGAAATACTAATGTATTACGAATTACTTACTTTTCTTTTAGATCATCTCGAAGTTTTGGGAGTTCTTTACGATAACGTTCACCGTCTCCGTAAGGGGTAAATTTAAAGTAATGGGCATGGTGAAAGCGCAGTTTACGGGCGTGCCGAATCGGACACCAAAACTGTTCTGTTCGTGCGACTATTTCAGTCGTATAACCTAAAAGACCGCTAAAATAGGAACAATATAGGCAGTTGATTTTTTCAACAATATTTAGAAATTCCAAACCTGCACGATCAAAGGCAAAATAATCTTTGCGAAGAACGGGAGCAATCTTATAGACCCTAAAATTGATCATTTGAAATATAAACAAGAAAAATTCTAAAATAAATGCAGGGATAATACCGACATAGATAAGAGGAGCTGTCAAAAGATGGAGGAACGGTGCGCGAGTAAAATAAACAAGGAGATTTACTTTAAACTTTTTTTGTGCAGTGAGAAGATCGCGTGAAAGCTTTTGCTCTTCTTGGTCAATCTCTTTTAACAGGTTCTCTTCCAGAATACGCATTGCCTGAAAAAGTTCATCTATTTTTGGGTTCATGTTGTATCTTTGAATCTAGGATACATAATACTATCAGGAGAACCCTCAAAGCTTTATGATTTTTACTTTTTAGACAATAATTAATGAATCAAGATTTTTTTTGCTGTCTTATTCGCTGTTTTTGGGATAGTAATCATCACTGAATCCTTTTTAAAGGTTGCCTCTATTTTATCAATGTCTGCATTTTCAGGTAAGACAAGGCTTTGGTGATAAGAGCTGTACGATTGCTGTGTTTTCTCTTTTGTTTTTTCCACAACTTTTCGTTCAGCTGCAATAACCAACAGATCATTGATGATATTGATAGAAATATTTTTTTTCTCAATATCAGGTAGAAGAACATTAATCGTATACGACTGACTATTTTCCTTGAAACTCATGGATGATTGATAGTGAATCGCAGGATTAACGCTAATTGAGCGGCTGAATATCTTATCAAAATCGGGAAGCCACCACCCTTGACAGCCCCATTCGCATTCATTAGGTACTGAGTTTTTATCCGTAACGGTACTGACAGCAGAAGAAACTGCCAATGTTGTTAAGATTAAACTTGAGAGAAATACGCTTTTTATTGTTGAATAAGTAGACATTTTTACTCCTTAAAGTTTTAAAGTCTATTTGACTTTAATCTTTTTCGTCTCTTTTGGAGCCGTTTTAGAGATGGTGATGTTTAACACACCATTATCTGTTTTTGTATCTGCATCGTAACGTTTGATAGAAAATAATTCTATAGTATTAAAATGAGCTTTAAATGATTAATTATGAATGATTAATGTTGGAAAATTATGCTGAAGTTATGAGAGGAACAAAGCGAAAGCCTGGTAATTCATAGGCGTTTATTTCACCGTTTATTTCTTTTGTAATACGCCAAACACTCTCTAAAATCGGAATAACCAAAATTCCATCAGGTTTGAGCTGATCCAATAATTCCATTGGCATATCGAAGGCACTCGCAGAGACGAGGATACGGTCATACAGATGATCAGGTTTTCCAAGAGCAGATGGATTTGCTAATTCAATTGATGCATTGTCAATATGCACCTTTTTTAAACTTTTTTGTCCATACTCTACGAGATAAGGAATACGCTCAATGCCTTCTATAAATCCATTTTTACCGACTACTGAAGCTAAAAGAGCGGTTGTCCATCCTGAACCTGAACCAATATCTAAAATATTCTCTCCCGGTTTAGGTTGTAAAAGCTCCAGCATAATTGCGACTGTTGTGGGTTGAGAAATAGTTTGTCCCATACCAATTGACAGGGGATAATCACTGTATATCTCACTACTTGGTTCTTCTGGAACAAAAAAAATACGGTCACATTCTCGAAATGCTTTTATCAGTACAGGGGAATGAAGAACGCCCGCACTAATGAGATGGTGAATAAGTTCTTGATTGGTGTTCATCGTATTACAATCTACCGTACATATTTAGACATGAACAACAGTCCTTGCGGATGGATTTGCGATCAATCGCTCAATGGGAATCTTTTTAGCTGTTTTTTCACATATACCGTAAACTCTTAATTTGATACGACTTAATGCAGCATTAATCTCAGCCAATTCTGTTTCAAGCCTATGCAGAAGTGCTTGATCTGAAGTGTTATTTATCTGCAAGTCGGCCATATCTTCGACATCGTTAATGTCATCGTCACTTACAAGCGCATTAATTTCTGCTTTTAAAGATTCAATATTACTAATAATCTTCTTCTTATCCGCAATCAGCATTTTTTCAAAAACCTTGTGATTTAAATCATTTCGTGTATGCATTATTTGTCCTTTTAGGGTTAAATACTAGTGCCAAATTCCATGAAGTGTATAACTGCATGAGGGACACTGGTTATTGTTGATTAAATGATTTGTTACATACTGACCGATCTGACCGTGACGGTCGATGACCAGTTTTCCGCATTTTGGACAGTAGGTTGATTCTCTTTCCTCATCATCAATATTTCCGACATACACATACTTTAATCCAACGTCTTTGCCGATATCATAAGCACGACGCAGTGTTTGGGGCGGTGTTCGAGGAACATTTAACATTTTATACATTGGGTGAAAAGCACTGATGTGCCACGGCATATTCGTATCAAGATTGGCTTGAAATTGTGCAATTGCCCGAATCTCTTCATCCGAATCGTTGTATCCCGGAATGAGAAGAGTCGTTGTCTCTATCCATATCCCTTTTTTATGGGCGTATTCAATCGTATCCAGCACAGGTTTGAGAGATGCACCGCAGATATCTTTGTAAAACGACTGGCTATATCCTTTAATATCAATATTCATTCCATCCAAATAAGGCGCTATTGTATCAATGGCTTTGTGCGTTTCATACCCACTCGTGACGTAGATATTTTTTAAACCTGCTTCATGCGCAAGTTTCGCAGTATCATAGGTATATTCGAAAAAGACAACCGGTTCGTTGTACGTGTAGGCAATGCTTTGACAGCCGTTTTTAAGTGCATAATCAACGGCTCGCTGAGGAGATAAAGGGTGCCCGATTATTTCATGATTGTGTTCTTTTGGATATTGAGAAATATCTGCATTTTGACAAAATTTACAGGATAAATTGCACCCGACCGTTCCAAATGAAAAAACGCTTGAACCGGGTAAAAAATGAAACATCGGTTTTTTTTCTATCGGATCAACATTGACTGCTGCTGCAAGTCCATACGTCAGCAAATAAAGCTCTCCGTTTTCGACTTTACGAATCCCGCAAATACCATATTCGCCTTCGCTTAGTTTGCAGTGCTGATTACATGCTTCACACGCAATTCTTCCATCGTCTAGTTTTGTGGAAAGCCATGCTATGTGTGGCATTGGGACTCCTTTAAAAAAATCATCTGCGTTATTTAATAAAATGTTCTAATAGCTGATCATCAGGAATTTTAGTTAAATCCGAATGAAGGTTCATAATCATAGTCATTTTGACTGCTGGATTCAGTAATTCGACTATTTTGTTATTAATGGCTTTTGGGGCTGCAAAATACCATGATCGTACCGCCTGCTGCTCAATTGTTTTATTGATTTGTTCTGCGATATCTTTAATACGACGGCGCTCTTCTTCCAGTCTTATATTATGATCCTCACCTGATCCTTTGGCACCTACTCCTATATCATGATTCCCACCAGTTCCGCTGGCGCCTGCGCCTTCAAAATTCCCCTGTTGATCTGAAACTTTCTCGCTTAATCGTTGATGAATATCTAGGCTTTCACTGCCTTCCATGAGTTCAACCGCTTCTCTTCCTAGTGGATCCACTTTGGTAACAAAGAATTTAAAACGCTGTAGATCAGCTACGATAATAAGTTTTGATGACATAATAACCCCTTTTATTAAACTGGAAATTTAAATCTGATTAAACAGATATTTATTGATCCGTTTGGTTTATCGTAACAAAAAGTAATGAGTTAAATATGATTTTATCTCTCCGACCGCTCTAGAAAATACTCGCACATATGGTCCACCGTATCCACCTTCGCATAATCAGATTCGGGAACCTCGATTTCCAGTATCTCGCTCAAACCCGTCAATATTTTTAGAAAATCAAACGAATCAATTTCTAGCGAACGTTGAATATTTTTATCGGAAATGATATCCGCTTCGTCGATATCAGGTGCAATTTCCTGTATTTCTTCGATGATGGCTGTTTTTATTTGCTCTTTAGTCATAGTAGCTCCTGTGGATGTTGTAAGAGATCGTTTAATTTTTCCAGAAATTTCGCTCCGGTTCGTCCATCTGTAGCTCGATGATCACCTGCGAGTGTTGCCCGCATCACTTTTCGCACACTCAGAGCATCGCCCTCAGCCCACGGAGAGTCCGTAATTCGTCCCAATCCTACAAGAGCGACCTGGGGAGGATAGATGACACCGTACACACTCTCAACGCCTAAATCGCCAAGGTTAGTAATCGTGATGGTTTGCTGGGTGATTTCGGTGTTTCGCAGTTTTCCCGCACGGGTGCGTGTGATGAGATCATCAAGCTGATGCATTGTCTCATCTAGCCCCATGCTATCGGCAGCGAGAAGGGCTGGAGTCATAAGCCCCTCTTTACGTAATGCTATGGCGATTCCGGGATTAATCTCTGCACTGATTCTTGGAGTATCATTTTCCCAAAAGCCGTTGAGTTCAGGTACTGTTTTGAGGGAAAGAACGACAGCCCGTATCAGTAAGGCAGCAGGGAGAATCCGTTCTTTGATGCTTCGTGTGGAATTGAGTGTTTCGAGCCAGTGAAGTGCTGGGGTCATGTTAATGGAGGTGGTGAGATAATAGTGAGGAATTTCGGCGTTGGAACGGCTCATGACACGAGCGATAGCCTGACGCATACTACTTGTATGGGAAGAATTGGAGGGCGGTTTTGAGCTGGATTCTATTTGTGCAAGTCCGACTGCCCCTGTACCTGAGGCTAAACTGGCAAGTTCGATCCCAAGCTCTTTAGCTTTTTTACGTGCTGCAGGGGAAGCTTTAATCCGTTGGTCTGGAGGGGCTTCTTTTGTGACAGGCGTTTCTCCCTCAGTGCGGATTATCGCCAGAGGGGTACCTACCGTACATTCTGTCTCTTCATTTACGAGAATCTTTTCAACAATTCCCTCTTCGAATACTTCTATCTCTATAACCCCTTTGTTCGTTTCAACCTCTGCGATGACTTGTCCTTTGGTGACGTGATCCCCCTCTTTGACATGCCATTCCATCAAAACGGCGGATTCCATATCGGCGCCCAAACTGGGCATTACAAAGCTGCTCATGATTTCTCCATCAGTTTTTTTGCCATGGCCACAATTTTATCCGGTTGCGGGAGAGCGGCGTCTTCGAGATGTTTGGGGTAGGGCAGAGGTATTTCAGTAGTGCATAAGCGTGCCATCGGGGCATCAAGTTCAAAAAAAGCCTGTTCGTTGATTCGTGCCATAATCTCTGCAGAGATACTTCCCGATTTCCACCCCTCATCAACTATCATTACACGATGGGTTTTACTAACTGATTTCATGATACTTTCATTATCCAAAGGACGAAGTGAACGCAAGTCAATAACTTCAGCATCAATCCCTTCAGCGATTAGAGTTTTCGCAGCTAGAAGTACTTTGAAAAGACTGCTTCCATAGGTTAAAATAGTTAAATCTTTACCTGCTCGCTGTATTCGTGCTTTTCCAATAGGCAAAGGAAGTGCTTGGGTATCTAATGCTCCCTTGGAGTTGTAAATCATCGCGCTCTCAAAAATTAATACCGGATCAGGATCCGCAAGCGCCAAACCTATCATATTGTGCGCATCTTGTATGGTTGCAGGGGTTAGCACTTTGAGTCCTGGGATATGAGCATACCACCCTTCCAGAGAGTGAGAGTGTTGTGCGGCGAGCTGTTTACCTCCTCCTGTTGCCATGCGTATCACCAGCGGAACGTTAAACTGGCCGCCGGACATGTGCAGGAGAGTCGCGGCATTGTTCATGATCTGATCAAGTGCCAAAAGGCTGAAGTTGACCGTCATGATCTCGACGATGGGACGCATACCGCCTAAAGCTGCACCAATACCCGCACCGGTAAACGCCGATTCAGACAAGGGGGTATCAATAATTCGCTGTGGACCAAAGTGTTCCAACAGTCCCATGCTGACTGCATAACTTCCCCCATAATGACCAACGTCTTCGCCCATCAAAAAAACTCGCTCATCGTGTTCCATTGCTTCTCTCAATGCTTGGCGTACTGCTTCTCGATAAGTTATGATTGAGCTCATTGCGCAACCTTAGAAAAATAAATATTTTTTTCCAAATCTTCATTGGATTCCAATATACTGTTTTCGTATAAGGGCACCGCTTCGTTGATGATATCGGTAATTTCAGTTTCAGGTTTATTATATTCCATTGCTTCTTGCAATGCTTGGCGTAGTGCTTCTTGATAAGTCATAATTGATTTCATTGTGCAACCTCCAAAGAGTAAATAAATTTTTCCAAATCCTCGATGGGTTCCAATGTACCGTTTTCGGCAAAGTTGACCGCTTCGTCGATAATATTGGAAATTTCTGATTCATATTTATTGATATCAATATCTTGCCACTCTTGATGTAACAGGATAAGGGGATCTTTTTTCTTCCACTCTTCAACCTCTGCTTTGTTGCGGTAAAGCTCAGCATCGAACATGGAGTGGGCTCGAAAACGGTAAGTGAGGTATTCGATAAATATCGGGCCATTTCCCAACCGAATTTCTGCTACTGCTTGTTGAGCTGATTTTGCGACCTCTGTAACATCCATGCCATCTACTTGTCGGGAACTGATACGGTACGAAGCTGCTTTTTTAGCAAGGTTTGTTTCCGATTGAGTGAACTCCAGTGCAGTTCCCATCGCGTAGAGGTTGTTTTCACAGACGAAGAGAACCGGAAGATGCCATAAAGCGGCTAGATTCAACGATTCATGAAACTCACCCTCTGCCACAGCACCATCCCCGAAAATACAAACGGTGACTCGGTTGCGTTTCATCATCTTATCTGAGAGTGCCATCCCGACCGCCAATGGCAAACCTCCTGCTACAATAGCACTGCCTCCGTAAAATCGTGTTGCCGCATCAAAAAGGTGCATGGAACCACCTCTCCCTCGAGAACATCCTTCTACTTTGCCGTACATCTCCGCCATGATTTTTTTCGGATCAATTCCGCGTGCGAGGGCTTGCCCATGTTCACGATAGGTAGCAAAAACGGTATCTTCAGGGGAAAAGGAATCCATAAGACCCACAGCAATTGCTTCTTCCCCAATGTAGAGATGCAAAAAACCTCTGATTTTTTCTTTGCTATAAAGCTCTACACATCTTTCTTCAAATCGACGAATTAAAAGCATCTTTCGATAAAACTTGTTTGCTAAAGCTAGATCCATTTTTTTTCCTTTTAATCTTCCAATGTTGAGGTATCGCCCTCAGGCAATCCCATTTCCCGAGCTTTTAGTAAACGTCGCATGATTTTTCCGCTTCGTGTTTTTGGTATATTTTGAGTAAATTCTATCTCTTTAGGCGCTACGGCACTGCCCAGTCTTTTACGTCCAAATCCGATTAGTTCGCGTCTGAGTTCTTCGCTTGGCTCAAAACCGGTTTTTAGTGAGACAAATGCTTTAACCAGCTGACCGATCATCTCATCAGGTTTGCCAATGACACCAACTTCTGCAACTGCGGGATGCTCCATCAAGCAGCTTTCAACTTCAAATGGTCCAACCATGTGTCCGGAAGTTTTGATGATATCATCCGAGCGCCCGACAAACCAAAAATATCCGTCCTCATCTTTATAAGCGAGGTCGCCAGAGAGATACCAGCCACCGATAAAGCATTTAGCATAGCGTTCATCATCATGGAGATAGTTTCGAAACATCGAAGGCCATCCCGGTTTGAGAGAAAGTTCACCCTCTTTACCAGCTTCCGTCACTTCGGTAACGGTGCCATCATCGTTGTGGCGGAGAATTGCGGCGTCGATTCCAGGGATAGGCCGTCCCATCGAGCCTGGACGAATTTCTTGTGAGAGGAAATTTGCGATCATGATTCCGCCGGTTTCCGTCTGCCACCAGTTATCATGGATCGGCATTTTGAGTTTGTCCACTCCCCAGATCACAGCTTCGGGATTGAGCGGTTCACCAACACTTTGAATCAGGCGCAAATGGGACAGATTATATTCTTTGATCGGCTCATTATCCAGTCTCATTAAGCGTCTGATTGCTGTTGGGGCTGTATACCATATGCTTATTTTTTCATTTTCCAGCGTGGTGTACCAGCGTACTGCATCAAACTCCGATTCATCCACGACATTGGTGATTCCATGCAGCCATGGGGTGATGATTCCATAAGAAGTTCCCGTAACCCACCCCGGATCAGCCGTACACCAATAGATATCACTGGGATGGAAATCGAGTACATATTTTCCGCTTGCCCAATGGGTGAAGATAGCTTTGTGCACATGTACTACCCCTTTTGGCATTCCGGTTGTACCGCTGGTAAAATGGAGAATTGACATATCTTCAGCATCGGTGGGGAGAATTTCGTAGATATCGGATGCTTTCTCCATCAGACGTTTCAAGGAACGTACTTGTTCGCTTTCGTCTTCTTCGGCATCGATTAAGAATACTGTTTGCAGTTCCGGAAGCTGATCCAGAAGAGGTCGTATTTTTTTCTCAAAAAGAGCTTGTGTCGTAAGGAGCGCTTTGGCATTTCCACGTAATAGTCGCTGTAATATTGGTTCAGGTCCAAATTGTGAGAAGAGAGGACACATGACACTGCGGTTTTTGAGGATACCCATTGCGGCGATATAGAGTTCTGGCAACCGTGTAGAGAGAGTGAAAATACAATCGCCTTTGGAAAATCCAAGCAATGCCAGAACATTGGCAAACTTGGAGGTCTCTTTTTTCATATCCAAAAAAGTATATACCTTTCTATCCCTACGTTCACCAATCCATATCAAAGCAGCTTTATTGGCTAACATGTTGTTGGCATGGCGGTCAATTGCTTCATGGGCAATGTTGAGCCCTCCTGAGGGTAATCCATCAAACTCTTTGGCAACCTTTTCCCATGTAAAAATTTCTCTCTCTTTATCATAATCAATTAAGCACGGGCGTATTGTCATCGTACTGAGTTCTTTATGAATCTCATTGATTTTCATTTTGATATCCCCTCATTTAAAACTTCTTTCTTTAAGGTAGAATCGACGACATAGCTATCATGAAAAAGAGTATATTTAACAAAAGTGATAAAAAAATGAGTTAAAAGAGTTGATCATGATATCTCATAATATGTGGCGTTTTCTAGATACCGGTATGCAAACTGCGCAATGGAATATGGCAGTGGATGAAGTACTTTTAGACGACTTTAAAGAGGGTAATAGACCTATTATAAGACTGTATGGATGGGAAAGTGCATTGAGTCTAGGACGTTTTTCTACAGTTTCTAAAAATCTGAATTGGGGAAAAATCCAGAACGAAAATATTCCGTGCGTTCGGCGTATGAGCGGCGGAGGAATTTTGATTCATGGCGGTGATCTCTCATACAGTCTAATTATGCCGCGCAGTTGGATGAGAGGAAGAGCTGTTAAAGAGAGTTATCGGTATGTATGCGGATTTCTCATCTCTTTGTATCAGAAGCTGGGGTATGAGGCTCAATTTGCGTGTGATCTTCATCTCAATGAAGAACAATCGGACATTTGTCTTGCAGGAATTGAGCCCTATGATATTGTAATTGAAGGAAAAAAGATGGGAGGAAATGCTCAACGTTATACGAGACGTGCTGTATTTCAGCACGGTAGTATCCCAATGCGAATTGATGAATTCTTTTTTGAATCTCTATTTATAGAAGATTCTGGATTGAACAACGCAGCAACGCTGGAGAAATTAGGAACAACCAGGTCGTATGAGGAGCTTTCCGCATTGCTGCTAGAAGCCTTTTGTGAAACGTTTGATGTCGAACTCATACCGTATTCTCTCAATGCATCGCAAGTACAACGTGCAATGCAACTAATCACGGATAAATATACTCAGGAAAGCTGGAATGCACATGGAAAACACACTTATTCATAAACCTCTATGGCTTCGTAAAAAGATTATTTTAGGTGACCTAAAACCGATGGAAAAGTTATTGTCTCAAGGGCGTGTTCACACGATTTGTGAAGAGGCGATGTGTCCTAATATCAGCGAGTGTTTTAGTCAAAATGTGGCAAGCTTTATGATTTTAGGGACGGTTTGTACACGTGCTTGCAGTTTTTGCGCTGTAAGCAGGGGAATTCCCTTGGCTTTAAACCCTTATGAACCTGAGAATGTTGCAAATACGGTTCAACATCTGGGATTAAGACATGTGGTCATTACGAGTTCTACCCGTGATGATTTGAGTGGCGGAGGAGCCGATCATTTTTCTAAAACTGTCCGTGCTATCAAAGCATTGGACGATTCTATACTCGTAGAGTTGTTAATACCTGATATGAAAGAAAACCTTTTGGCACTTCAGCAGGTGGCTGTAAGCGGTGCTGAGATTATCGGACATAACCTCGAGACGGTAGCGCGCTTGTATCATGTGCGCAAAGGATCTGATTATGAACGTTCCCTTCGTGTAATAGGGAAGCTTCACATCCTGAATCCTGACATAGCAATCAAAAGCGGTATTATGCTCGGATTCGGTGAGCGTGATGATGAAGTGTTTAGCCTTATGGAAGATTTACGGGAGGTGGGATGTCACTATTTGAGTATTGGACAGTATCTTTCCCCCTCGCATAAACATGAAACAGTAGTAGAGTATGTGGAGCCAAAACGGTTTGAGTATCTTCGAAATCGGGGAATGGAAATGGGATTTTCGTATATCAAAAGCTCTCCGTATACCCGCAGCAGCTATATGGCACATGAATATTTGGAGACAAGATGAAACATTTTGATACCGTCGTGATCGGCGCAGGACCTGGGGGATATGAAGCGGCTATTGAGCTTGGACGTGCAGGATTGAAAACGCTTTTGATTGATAAAAGTAAAGAGCGCATCGGCGGAACGTGTCTGAATGAGGGGTGTATCTCAACCAAAAATTATTTGGAGAGTGCTTCATATGTGTCAAAAGCTTCCTATTTTACCGATTGCGGATTGGACGTAGAGGTCAGGGGATTGAATATGGAGCGTCTTCGCGAGAAGACCATAGCACTTAAAAATGAGCTGCGTTCAGGTGTTGTATGGTTACTGGATCAAGCAGGGGTTGAAACTTTTTTTGGCGAAGCAACTTTTATAGATTTTCATACGATTGATGTTTCGGGTGAGAAAATTGGTTTTGAGAAGTGTATTATTGCCACGGGTGCTAAAGTTCGAGAAATACCACTGCTTCCTCTGGATGGTAAACGAATACTTTCTAGCCGAGAGGTATTTGATCTGACGACTCTTCCTAAATCGATTGCAATCATCGGAGGTGGAGCCGTCGGATGCGAATTTGCGACATTTTTTAGTGCTTTTGGTGTAAATGTGACCCTCATAGCGCGCGGTGCTCAGCTCCTCACCGGTGAAGATGAAGACATATCCAAGGCTTTAATCCGGTCTTTTAAAAAATCCGGTATTACGGTTATGACTTCAACCTCGATTTTAAAAGTTCACGTGCATACCGAAGGGGTAACATTGAGTGTTCAAGGGCAAATAGAAGAGGATATTGAGTGTGAACTCGTACTGAGCGCGATAGGTAGAGATCCTAATACCCAAGACCTTCATCTTGAAAATGCAGGAGTGCAATCGTCTTCTAAAGGTTACATTATAGTTAATGCATCCTTTCAAACCATCCAGCAGAATATTTATGCACTCGGTGACTGCATCGATACACCGGCTTATGCCCATACCGCGTATGCTGAAGCAAAAATTGCAGCTCGTAACCTCATCAACGGCACTTCAGAATGTAATCACCATATCAATCCCTCCACCGTTTTTTCGAATCCTCAAATTGCATGCTGTGGATTGAGTGAAAAAGATGCAAAAGAGCAGGGACGATCCATACACATAAAAAAAGCCTTTTTGAAAGTCAATGCAAAAGCGAAGATAAACGGGGATGATTCCGGATTTGTGAAGATGATTGTCTGTTCACACAGTGATACGATTTTAGGTGCTACCATTATTGGAGGGGAAGCGACGGAAATTATTCATGAAATGGTCATGGCGGTTGAGCAAAAACTCACCTCGAAAGACCTTGCAAATATGATTCATGTCCACCCGAGTGTCTCTGAAATTTTTAGATATCTTTAAGACCTGATAGAAGAATAGGGAATACAAATGAATAGTATGACTCTTCCTGAATTATTTTCGACCTATGAGACATCTGAGGATGGGTTGAACGATCCTGAAGTCAAACAAAGACAGCTGCATCATGGGCTTAATGCACTTCCAGCAATCCCAACTAAACCATGGTATTCTAAATTAGCTGCTCAATTCACCCATTTTTTTGCTCTTTTGCTCTGGGCTGCTGCGGCCATCAGTTTTGCGGCAGCTTGGTTCGACCCCGCTTCCAATATGTTACCGATCGGATGGGCTATTGTCATTGTCATCGTTTTGAACGGGGCCTTTGGTTTTTATCAAGAGTATCGCACCGAAAAAAGTTTGGAAGCTTTGAGAAACATGCTCCCACTAAAAGTGACAGTGTGCCGTCAAGGCAGTGAACGCATGATATTGGCAACCCAGCTTGTCCCTGGTGATGTTGTAATCCTTAAAGAGGGTGATAAGGTTCCTGCAGATGTGTATATCATTCATGCCTCCGATGTGTGGGTCAATGAAAGCACTTTAACGGGAGAGAGTGAATTGGTTTCGGCAGATGCACTCGAGAGTGATCATGCAAAAAATATCCTCTATTCAGGAACCTATGTAGTCAAGGGTGAAGCCAGAGGTTTGGTGTTCGCCACTGGTAAGGAAAGCCGATATGGAACAATAGCGGCATTGACACAAACGGTGGATTCGGGTGTGAGTCATTTGCAAAAAGAGATTGCCCATATATCCAAAGTCATTGCTTTGACATCGTTAGTAATAGCCGGAAGTTTGATTCTCTTATCAGGGTTGGGAGAGAATGAATTATGGAAAACTTTTCTATTTTCACTTGGTGTACTGGTTGCATTGATCCCAGAGGGATTGTTACCGACCGTAACTCTCTCATTAGCATTTGGTGCACAGAGAATGGCATCCAAAGGTTTTTTAGTGAACGGTCTTTCTGTTATCGAAAATCTGGGAGCCATAACGGTGATTGCGACCGATAAAACAGGGACAATCACTCAAAATAATATGGAAGTAGCTGCATGGGCAGAAGATGAGACACAAGACCCCTCGCCAGAACTTCTCGATGCTGCTTTATTATGTAATCTTGCTGACGCGAACAGTGGGGATCCGGTAGAACAGGCTCTTTACAAATTTGCGGGTAACTATATCGATGTTGAATCTCGTCGCAGTGCATATCCTCTCGTGAATGACTATCCTTTTGATTATCATCTCAAACGAATGAGCACGGTACACGCCGGAAAAGAAGGTTTTTCTATTCTTTGCAAAGGGGCACCCGAAGTAATTTTGCAGTTATGTGATGAGGTCTATACACAAAATGGTAAGAAAGTGATACTGGAGGATGAATATCAAAAATTGATGGAAAAACATGACACGATGGCAGCGAGCGGGTATCGTGTCATCGGTTTTGCCAAACGTCAGAGCGACACATTGCCATCGTCACGGGAAGAGGCTGAACGCGCTTTGATCTTTATAGGGTTTATCGCAATGGTAGATCCTTTACGTGACGATATCATAGAAGCGGTCGAGCTATGCCATAAAGCGGGTATCAGAGTGCTGATGATTACCGGAGATCATCCGCTCACCGCTGGATCAATCGGAATGAGTGCGAAAATTATTACCAAACATACTGAGGTAACAACAGGGGAATATCTTGACCAACTACCCCCCTCAGCCATCAAGCGACTGTTGAGGCATAGTCATGTATTCGCGCGTGTATCACCCGAACAAAAGCTCTATCTTGTGACGTTGCTTAAAGAGATGGGGGAAACCGTGGCGGTAACGGGAGATGGTGTTAACGATGCACCGTCTCTTAAAAAAGCCGATGTCGGAATTGCAATGGGATCAGGAACGGATGTGGCAAAACAATCAGCGGATGCTGTTTTGATGGACGATCATTTTGCCACGATTGTCAAGGCGATAGAAGAGGGAAGAACAGTGTATGAAAACATACGTCGCTTCATTACGTACATGCTCTCCAGCAATCTTCCAGAAGCCGTTCCCTACGTACTTTTTTTCTCGATGGGGCTTCCGCTGGCACTCCCCGTCCCTCTGGTCTTGGCGATCGATTTGGGAACGGATATTATCCCTGGAATGGCTCTTGGAGCAGAATTACCGCACAAAGGATTGATGCATGAAGGTCCCAGAAGTCGCAAAGAGCATATCCTAACAATGGGTGTTTATCTAAGAGCCTTTGGATTTTTAGGATTTTTGAGTGGAGTGCTGTCTATGGGACTTTTTTGGTTTTATCTTCAAGCTCATGGTTGGAGCGGAGAGTCATTAGCGTGGGATAATCCTCTCTATTTACAAGCAACAACATTGACATTTAGCGCGATTGTCTTTGCACAGATTGGGAATGGACTTTCCTGCCGTAGCAGACAAGATTCTGTGTTTTCAATAGGAATTTTGAGCAACCGATTCTATTGGATTGGTGTCGCCGCAGAATTAGGCTTGCTGGGTCTTCTTATCTTTCTTGCACCGTTAGCCCATATTTTTGGAACCGTTGCGTTTGATCCGATCTATTGGTGGGCTGTAATTGCGGTTGCGATCATTGTCTTTTTTGCTGAAGAGGGTAGAAAAGGTGTGATTCGATATTTTAATACGACTAAAAGATTAAACTAAATCTACCTTTTTTGACATCACATAAGCGATTTGGGTACACTAAACAACTTTATAAATCGGAACATAGCCAATGAAACAGATGATGCAGATATATCGTGATAACCGAGAAGCAGTAGAGGGGTTTTTACTGACCACGATCAGTGACAACCCTCACCAAGATTTGGATGAGGGACAGGTACGAAACTTCTTTAAACGTCTCCCTTGTTTGAGCGATATGTATCTAATTGACGAAAATGGGGAACAAATTACCCCAACGTGGCGAAGAAAAAGTCATGATATGAGCATGAAAGGGACGGATAGAGGATATTTTATCAACCGTATCCAGTTTAATGAGAACGGTAACTACGTTTCCAGTCCCTATATCTGTGCCAACAGTGGTCAGCCGAAAGTCTCGATAGCTCGTAAATACCCTGATGGAAAGATTGCTGTATTTGATCTGGATGTTGTTGCGGTCTTGACCAAAATGCATTTGATCGACAGCAATCGCCTCATTTCCAAACTATCAGTTTGGGTATACGCACTGTTGGGTGGAGGATTAGTCTTATTGGCATTATTTTTAGGCATCTATGGCCTGATCGGATTTGTAAAAGCAGTCCTCTATTACGGGGATGAAACACTCCATTATGTCTTCAAATCCATTATCGGAATAACCCTTGCGATTGCGATCTACGATTTGGCGAAAACGATTTTGGAACAAGAAGTATTCTATCGTTCTTTGACGCTCGAAGAGGGGAGCGAATACAAAACCCTCACCAAATTTCTCACCTCGATCATCATCGCTCTCTCTATCGAATCGCTTATGGTCGTATTTAAAGTAGCGATTGACGATATCCGTAACATGAATTATGCTTTTTATCTTATCAGCGGAGTCGGTATTTTGATCGTCTCCATGGCAGTTTTAAATTATGTCAGCCGGAAAAAGCAGTGACTTTTACTAGCTGATGTTACGCAGCAGTTCTTCCATTACGTCGCTAGCCATTGGCTTGTGATAGTAGTATCCTTGGATCGAGTCAATGTCGTTCTTACGTAAAAACTCAAGCTCTTCTTCGGATTCCACCCCTTCTGCTAACACTTGCATATTTAAACCTTTAGCCAGCGCAATAATAGTTTTAACGATGATCTGATTTTTGGGTTCATGGGTCACATTTCGGACAAAGGAGATATCGATTTTTAGTTTATCGATGGGGAGATTTTTGAGATAGGAGAGTGAGGAATAACCGGTGCCGAAATCATCGATCGAAATGTAAAATCCTTTGCTTTTAATTACCCACAGTAAAGCAATGATTTTTTCGGGATTTTCTAAAATTGAGCTTTCGGTGATTTCCAGTTCAAGCCACTGCGGATTACAATTTGTTTCCTCTAGTATGACCTCTAAGATAGAGATAAAATTTGGATGGATCAGTTGACGTGCTGAAACATTTATGGCAATACGTCCCTGCAATATTCCTTCTTCATGCCATCTTGTTGCAGTTTTGCACCCCTCACGAAGTACAAGTTCCCCAATTTCTAAAATAAGACCTGTATCTTCTGCTACAGGAATAAAGAGTGAAGGAGCAATCAGCCCTGTGGGACTAAACCACCGGAGTAATGCTTCCATGCCGAGTATTTTTTGATTTTCAGGATCAATTTGAGGTTGATAATAGAGACTAAACTCTCCATTTTGAAGTGCTTTTTTTAAATTGGTAGTCATGGTTGTTTGTTGGAGAGCTTTTAGTGTCAAATTTTGAGTATAAAAACTAAAGGTATTTTTACCCATTCTTTTTGCATTGTACATAGCCGCATCGGCTTTTTGGAGAAGTTCTTCAGCGTTATTGGCATCGTTTGGATACATGACAATGCCGATACTTGCCGTGATATAAACATCAGTTTCTTCGATATGAAGAGGATGATTGAGTATCTCTATTAGCCGATTCATTGTAAGGTTAATGATATCCTGATTTTTTTGACATGACAGCAGTATGACAAACTCATCGCCTCCGGTACGAACAATAAAGGTTTCAGGCGGAAATATTTCCTGCAATAAGTAGGAAACACGAATCAAAAGTTCATCTCCAAATCGGTGACCGTAGGAATCATTGATTTCTTTGAAGCCATCCAAATCGAGGAAGAAAAGGGCAAAAGGGTGATCTTCCATTTCGAATGTTTTGAGTTTCAATGTTTCGGTTAAACTGAGGCGATTAGGGAGATTGGTGAGGGTATCGAAGTGTGCTAAACGATCAAATCGTTCTTTGGCTTCAAAAATTTTGATTTCATGCTTTTTTTGTTCGCTGATGTGCTGTGTGTACTCAATAAATCGTTTATGAAAAAAACGGTAGTTTAAAAAATAAAGCAATAAAGCGGTACTTACAATGAAAAACCAACCTTTATAGTTTTGTAGAAGGTTGATCTCCGTAGCATTTTTAGATACTAATACTACAAAAAAATCTGAAAAATAAATCCAAGGGACTCCACAAATAAGATAAATGAATGAGATATTTAAAGCACTTTTAACACTCTTTAAATCTCTTGTGTCCATGTTTATCCTTATCGGCTGTTAATCTGGATATTATACACTTTTATAAAAAAATAGTATTGCAATACAGAGAACTCATAATAAAATCATATAAAATGAAAGTGATAGCAATAACTGTATTGTTAAATAAGTAAACATTGGATTCTTTTTATCTATAATGACTCAATTTTTTTAAAATAATAAAAGGAAATAACATATGGAAACTTCATATTTAGAGTCACATCCAGATGAAAACGGGTATTTCGGTAAATTTGGAGGGGCATATATTCCTCCAGTCTTAGAGCAGCCATTTGCCGATATCACCCAAGCGTATGCCGAGCTAAAAAACTCACCGGCATTTATTGAAGAGCTAAAATATGTTCGAAAACATTATCAAGGTCGTCCTACTCCTATTTCATTTGCTAAAAATCTTACCGAACACTGCGGTGGAGCCAAGATTTATCTTAAACGTGAAGATCTAAATCATACAGGTGCGCACAAGCTCAACCACTGCATGGCCGAAGTCATCCTTGCGAAACATTTGGGTAAGAAAAAAGTGATTGCAGAAACGGGTGCAGGACAGCATGGTGTTGCATTAGCGACGGCAGCAGCGTATTTTGGTCTGGAGTGTGAGATCCACATGGGAGAAGTAGACATTGCCAAAGAATATCCCAATGTCGTACGGATGAAGATTTTAGGCGCACGTGTAGTTCCTGCGACACACGGGCTTAAAACACTCAAAGAAGCAGTTGACTCAGCGTTTGAGGCATACATCAAAGACCCTGTAAATGCAATGTATTGTATTGGTTCGGTCGTCGGCCCTCATCCGTTTCCGATGATGGTACGTGATTTTCAGTCAGTAATCGGCTTTGAAGCCAAAGAGCAGTTTCATGAAATGGAAGGGAAGCTTCCTGATAATGTCATCGCCTGCATCGGTGGAGGATCAAATGCAATGGGTATTTTTGCAGGATTTATCGATGATGCAGCTGTCAATCTTTATGGAGTAGAGCCATTGGGTCGAGGTGAAGCATTAGGAAATCATGCCGCTACTTTAACCTATGGAGAAGAGGGGATAATGCATGGCTTTAATTCCATCATGCTCAAAGATGCCAACGGCGATCCAGCTCCTGTATACTCGATCGGTTCAGGGATTGATTATCCGTCTGTAGGACCTGAACATGCTTACTTAAAAGAGATCGGACGAACAAAAGTAGGCCTTTGCAATGATGATGAAGCAGTAGATGCGTTTTATAAACTCTCACAATTAGAGGGAATAATCCCAGCACTCGAATCGGCTCATGCTGTAGCCTATGCTATGAAACTGGCAAAAACATTAGGTAAAGAGAAAACTATTTTGGTCAATCTAAGCGGGAGAGGTGATAAAGATATCGATTACGTGATCGAACACTATCCTATACCCAATGCAAAGTTTTAAATGTAGGTGATTATAGAACGCATTATGCAGTTATTCTTCAAATTACTGTTGGAGAATGACTATGGAACATCATGTTGTAATCGAAAAACTTTGCAGTTGTGCAAAAAAAGAGGGACTTTCCCAAATCGACACCTATGAAGCAAAAGATACCGCACTTGAAGCGGCAGAAACGAAGCTTGCACATATGAATGGAAGCTTTTGCGGTAAACATGAGTTTCAACTGGTAGAAGTAAACGACAATTTTGTTATAGGTATGGTCGGCGGCGGCTGTGGCTGTAAATAGGGGGACAGTATGGATCATCATGTTGTTGTTGAAAAACTATGCGCGTGCGCAAAACGTAAACAAATGCCTCAGATTAAAACATTAGACGATAAAGAAAATGCTATGCGTATCGCACGAGCATGGGCACAAGAGATGAATGAAAGCTTTTGTGGACAACACTCGTTTGGCGTTGTAGAAGTGGATGACAACTATGTCATTACGGTAGGTGAGGGGAGTTATTAAAACTCTCCTTTTACTTTGCCGCTTGCTCTCTTAGTTTATCTTTTTTACTTTTTCCCTTCCCTTTGACAGGTTCTGGCCCTTTTTCTCTTACAGGCGCATTTCCGGTAAGCTCATATCCCTCTATTTGTTCTCGTTGCAATTTGATTCCCGAGCGTTTTTCGATAAGAGCGAAATGATCTTTATCTTCGTGGGCGATGAAGGAGACGGCCATTCCTGATTTTCCTGCCCTGCCTGTGCGACCGATACGATGGATATAGTCAGCAGGAGATCGAGGAAGGTCGAAGTTGATGACGCAGGTGATGTCGTCAATGTCCAATCCGCGTGCGGCAATGTCGGTAGCAAAGAGGATACGAATTTTTTTAGTCTTGAACTGTGATAAAGTAAAGTTGCGTTCGTCTTGGAGCAAATCACCATGAAAAGATTCCGCCAAAAAGCCATACTTTTTAAACTTTGCAGCGATGTTGTCTGTGGCTCTTTTGTTCGCCATAAAGACCAGCACTTGCTCCCATTTTTCAGTCTCCAAAAGATTGCGAAGCAGAGGACCGCGATTTTCATGGTTGACTTCGATAACCCGTTGGACGATACTCTCAACAGTCGGCTCTTCATAATCGAGGGTAACTTCTACAGGATTTTGTGTGATTCGAGAAGCAATGGTTTGCATTTTAGGGGGATAGGTTGCAGAGAACAATAGGTTTTGACGCTTAGTCGGAATCTCTTTTAAAATAAGTTCAAGTTCTTCCGCGAAACCAAGATCCAGCATTTTGTCTGCTTCATCCAGAACAAAAAATTCCAAATGGGAGAGATTCATTTGCTTTTTTTTCACTACTTCGAGCAATCTTCCCGAGGTTGCTACGACGATGTCACACCCTTTTTGAATGCTGAAGAGTTGATCACTGAGGCTTTCCCCGCCGATGATGCTCACGACTTTTGGCTTTCTTGGCAAGTAGGTTCCAAACGTTTCGAAAGTCTGGGCAACCTGAAGCGTCAGCTCCCGTGTCGGAGTCAATACCAGCGCTTTTATTTTTGGTTTGCCTTCCCCTATGTTTTTTGACCAAAGTTCCAAAATGGGCAAAACGAAGCTTGCGCTTTTACCGCTTCCCGTCTGCGCACGTGCTAATACATCATCCCCAGCCAGTACGACTGGAATGACTTCGCTTTGAATTGTTGTTGGTTCATTGTAGTTGCTTTCGTGAAGAGAGCGCAGTATTTGATCTGTGAGTCCGAGTGTGGAAAATGACATCGAGGGTTTCCTTGTATTAAAAGTTTATTTTATTCGCAATCTTCATTGTCATCGTCTGGTGTCTTACGGAAAAGTAGTTTGAAGAGAAGAAATACAACTGCCAAAATACTTAGCCACATCCAATAGGTATTCATTCGATCCTCCAACTATGATAGTGTATCATTATAGCATGATAGGGTATTTTTAAATTTCCTCTGAAGAGTATAAACGACAAAAGTTGCAAAGTTAATTCTTTAGTTTGCATCGACTATACTGCGATGAGTTTCAACTTATAGGAGATACTCATGCACGTCCACCCTTACGTTATGACGAATGCAAATGTCAAGATGCCAGCGCTTATCTATGGTACAGCATGGAAAAAAGAGCATACCGCTGATTTGGTTGTTCAGGCAGTTTTGAATGGATTTCGAGGCATTGATACAGCATGTCAACCCAAACATTATGAAGAATTACTTGTGGGTGAGGCGATTAGGCGTTTGAAAGATCACGGTATTATGCGAGAAGAATTGTTTATCCAAACCAAATTTACACCTCTCCAAGGGCAGGATCCTCAACGTATTCCCTATGATCCCAATGCTGCATTAGATGTTCAAGTAGCAAATTCTTTCGAAGTATCAAAACATAATCTTGGCACTAACTATGTAGATTCTCTGGTTTTACATTCTCCTATTTTTCCGTATGCCAATCTCCTTAAAGTATGGAAGGCCATGGAAGCTATTTATCATAGTAGCGGAGCACGCCAGCTTGGAATTAGCAACTGTTATGATTTGGAACTCTTGCAGCGCCTGTATTTTGATGCGGATATTAAACCCTCTGTCGTGCAAAATCGATTTTATTCCGAGAGTGGATACGATGTCGAATTACGCCAATGGTGCGATGAGCAGGGAATTATTTATCAGAGTTTTTGGAGCTTAACTGCAAATCCTCATATTCTAGGAAGTAAGGCTGTCGTTGATTTGGCACTAAAGTATGATAAAACTCAAGCACAAATTCTATATCGATACCTGAATCAAATGGGGATCGTCCCTTTGATCGGTTCAACGTCGCAACAGCATATGAAAGAAGATTTGGAAATTTTCAGCTTTGAGCTTACTTCTGACGAGATTATAGGAATTCAGTTGGTTTAGGATCTTCATAAAATTAGGTCTCAAATAGAGAGCAATGGCCATACGTGTAAAACTTTTTCAAAAAAACATCAAAAAACATTTTAATTTAATATCTATTTAGATATAGTTTGCAAATTTAAAATAACATCTATTATTATAAAAGGTTTGTCGTGGATCTTCTTTCGACTCTCACGGGAGCCTCCCCCCTAATCAACCGACGAATAAACTGCCGAGTACGATTAACCGAGTATAAACCAGGCACCTCTATCCTAGCCCCCGATAGCTACAGCGTCTACAGCCTTGTGGGAAAGAGTGAAGTAGCCCGAAGCTATGAATATACCATCGTATTTGTTTCCGATGAAGCGATCCCCGTAGAGTCTATCGCGGATACTGTATGTGAAATAACCCTGCGTGATGAGATCAAACCTCTCTCCAGTAAAAAAATAGCAGGACGAATCTCCCACGCCAAAGAGTCTGGAAGTGTAGGACGTAAACACCTCTACGAGATCACCGTTGTCTCTCCGCTGCATTATCTCTCTCTCAATAGACGCAGTGAAATCTATATGGATAAAAGCGTACCCGATATCATCTCAACACTCATCAAACGCTACGACGCACTCCTAAACCTAAACCTAACCGTAAAAACCGATCCTCTCCGTTACCCAACACGTCACTACACCACCCAGTATGAACAAAGCGATTATGAGTTTATCACCATGCTCTGTGAAGAAGAGGGGATAGTCCTACTCGTAGATGAGAGTTCAAGCGAACCCTTTAACCTAACCCTGTGTGAACTCACTCCCCACGCCCCAATGCACAACGGTATGATCGAAGCGACCTATAACCTCCATAAAGCGTTCAACGTCTCCAACCAAACCCATGACTACTATGATCCAAGCAAACCTTCTTTGGATATGTCTCATAACTCTAAAGCCACCACCAGCTTTTTAAAAGACAATAGCTCCACCACCCAACTAAGATCCGAGCTCACCCGCCATAGCCTCAAAGATCGTTTAGATACCATGGAAGGCTCTCTCAGTAAAGACTTAAACCGTTACGGCACCATCAACGCAGAACGCTCCTATACCCCCAATGAGAACATCAGCGGTATTTCCCAAGAGTTAGACCTCAAAGAGGGGATAAACGTAAAACTCAATGACACAAAGGTATTCAAACAAACCGACGCTATCATCCTAAGTGTAGAATACAACGGCTTCTTCCCTAACGCCCTAGACGAACTCATAAATGATGACCATGACCATAAAGAACAATACACCGCAACCTTCAGCGCAATCCCATCAACCGTAACCTACCGACCCCCATACACCATCACCAAACCCAAAATAGAAGGTGTACACACCGCCATCGTCTCCAAGGGTGATAAAGAGACCACCAAAGGTGCCAATGAGATAGATGTAAACGCCAAAGGGGAGATTCGAGTGATTATGCACTTCGATCCCAAATACCCCACCACCTGCTATATCCCCCTCAACACCCTCTACGCAGGTGACCACTACGGAATGCGTTTTCTTCCACGAGTAAACAGTGAAGTAATTATCAGTTACATCAATGGTAATATTGATAGACCCATCATTATAGGAATGCTCCATAACGGTGAAAACACCATCCCCTACGATCTACCCAACACCAAAACCCAATCCTATATCAAAACCCAAACCACCCCTCAATACACCGATACCGAAGGGTACAACGAGATACTGTTCGAAGACGCTAACTCAAACGAACAATTTAACATGCGAGCCCAAAAAGATTACAGCCTCTTAGTCCTAAATGATGCCACCGAACATATCCAACATGATAGAAGCGAAACGGTAGACAATAACGAAGACGTCACCATCCACGGCTACAGACAAGAGAGAGTCAACAAAAGCAAAACCGAAACAATAGATATCGCTAAAGC
>JAPLGN010000044.1 GCA_026390135.1 Campylobacterales bacterium
GCTTTGTTGACTTGGACGTTTTTGGTTTCGTTGTGTCCTTTTTCTTCGCCCTCTGCTGCGGCTACCCACTCCTCTTTGTCCATGAAGATCGGGAACGGGATGTGGTTGGAGTATTTTTTGATGATGCTCTCGATGCGGTGCGTTTCTAGGAATTCGCTCTCATCATCTTTTAGGTGCATGATGATGCTTGTACCGTGAGTATCACGCTCTGCGGGTTCGAGATCATATTCTGACCCTGCCATAGAGCTCCATTTGTAGGCTTGTTCTTCTCCGGCTTTGCGAGAAATGACTTCGACTTTGTCGGCTACCATAAATGATGCATAGAAACCGAC
This sequence comes from Campylobacterales bacterium, assembly GCA_026390135.1. Taxonomy (GTDB): domain Bacteria; phylum Campylobacterota; class Campylobacteria; order Campylobacterales; family Sulfurimonadaceae; genus Sulfuricurvum. Next base: position 333 of record JAPLGN010000044.1, read on the forward strand.
ACCGAACTGACCGATAAGGTTGGAGTCTTTTTTCTGATCTCCACTGAGCTTATCTAGGAATGCTTTGGTTCCTGATTTTGCTATGGTTCCGAGATTCTCTACTAAATCTGCTTCGTTCATCCCGATACCGCTGTCAGAAATCGTGAGAGTTTTTGCCTCTTTGTCGATAATGATGTCAACACGCGGATTAAATGAAATCCCTTTATAGGCGTCATCTGTAAGGACGAGCATGTTGAGTTTGTCGAGTGCATCGGAGCTGTTAGAAACAAGTTCGCGAACAAAAATCTCTTTATTGGAATAAAGAGAGTGGATCATAAGATGTAAAATTTGTGAGACTTCAGTTTGAAATTGATGTTTTGCCATTTTGAATTCCTTTGGTATTTTTATGTGGTGCGATTTTAACGAAATAGGATTAATAATGCAAGTCGTATCAAGATAGTTGAGTCTATAAGACTAATATTTTATGTGGGTTAAATATAACCCATTATGGGGAGCAATGTCTGTACTGTGGCGCTTGATGCAGTTGAGTTGTTCGAGCAACTGCTCTTTGGTTGATTTTCCAGAGGATATACGCAGTAGAAAACCAACCATTAAGCGAATTTGTGATCGTAAAAAACCACTTCCCTCAAAACAAAGGATGAGATGTCCTTTATGAGTGTAGGCGTAAGCGCGATAGATAATACGGTTGAAATGCTCTAAATCATTACCGCTTTTTTTAAAGAATTCAAAATTATGGGTTCCCTCGAAAAGTTTAATAGCATCAATGATAGCTTCAGGGTTGAGTGAAGGGATAAAGGTGACAAAGTTGTCCGCAAAAGGGTTGGTATTGCCTTCTTTGATAATGTAGCGATAAACACGCTTACGCGCTGTGTAGCGAGCATGAAATTCGTTGTCAACAAATTCGATGCGTCCAATTCGGATAGAAGAGGGGAGCTGCATATTGAGCATATCTTTGAGACGTCGCAAATCGTTCCAGTACAAAGGCAAATCAAGGTGCATGACTTGGTGTGTAGCGTGAACACCGCGATCCGTTCTTCCTGATCCTTTTGGTAGACTATGAATGCGAAGTCGTCGCAGCGCAATTATAAGGGTTCCAATCACAGTATTGGTCGTCGTAGGCTGCTGCTGTGAACCCATAAAAGCCGAGCCATTGTAGCTCATAGTGATTTTGACACGATTCAAAAACGATTACCTACAAGCCGTTTATAGATAAAGTACGTAGCGACAAGCCAGAGCACTGAAACAGCCCATATAGCGTGAAATCCAAGCCACTGCTGAATAATGATTGCCAAGGAATAAAAAATGATAATAGCAACAAAAAGCCATAAATAGATCAAACGTTTTTGGTGGCGTGCGTGAACAACACCCAGTCCAACGATCAAAAAAAGCGAGAGAACAGGAAGTAAACTCAAAAGAGCATTGGTAATGAGCAGCCGTGTGTAAAATTCTTGTTTTTCAGGAGATGCTGTCCAATATTGAAGTGTATTTTTATAGTAAGTTGCTTCACCTTTTATGATATCGTTAATAAGGAGATGTTTGTAGTTCATCCACTTAAAACCTTGATCTTGATAGCTGTATCCTTCACCATCACTGAGACGGAGTTGCAAATTACCGTGTGCATTGAGAAGCTCAGCAGTATGGGCTACCAAAAGAACCTCTTCTTTAAGATCTTTGTTAAATAAAACGACGTCTCCATAGGATCGAGTATTGTTGTCACTTTTGTTGATAAAGAGCATCCAATCACCGAAATTATGACCGAATTCCGAGGCAGTTAGATTGAATTTTGCTTCTGCTTTTTTTTGAGATAAGAAATTTTTGGATATTGAATTGACATAGGGAGTTACAATCAGATAATCAACAAATAAAAGTATTGTCAGTAAAAAGGCAGGTAGCGCCAAGATTCGTACTAAAAATACGGGAGAGATCCCCAGTGAAAAAACTACGACCATTTCATTGTCATTGGATAATCGATAAAGAGTAAGTACACTTGCAACAACGAAAGCAATAGGAAGGGTATAAAACAACAATTCGGGTAAAACAAAGAGATAGAGTTTTCCCATTTCATCAATATTAAGCTGAATAATTGCCGTATAGGTAGCCAGTTTTATCATAAAAATAACCGATGCTATTGTAAACAATGGTATAAATATAGAGAAAAAAAGTACGTTTAGGTGAGAAAAAATATAGCGGCGTAATTTAACCATATATACCTGCCAAATAGGCTGATACATAGGTATCAAACATAAGTACAATCCAAGTTGCCAGGGCCAAAAAAGGGATAAATGGGAGCTGATGGGAATCTTCATCATCACTTCGTGTCAGTAGCAATGCAGGAAGGGCTAAGAGTGCGGAGAGAAAAATAGCAATAAGAGCAAGTTGAATCCCAAGCACTGCACCCATAGTTGCCGCAATCATAATGTCGGCTTCACCCATTGCCTCTTTTTTCAGAGCATAGGAGAGATAAAAACGCAACAATGTAAATCCGCCGGCAAACAGTAGTGCATTGGTAAAGTTATAGCCCAATTGTCCCAATGAGGTTGCACTCAAAATAGCGAATGTGAGAGCTGAAAGGTTAAGACTATCAGGAACCATTTTGTAATAAAAATCGATAACAGAGAGAGAAAGTAAGAGGGTAAAAACAAGCGCTATTCCGAATGAGTGGAGGTTTATTCCCAGCTTCATGGCAGTAAAGAGAAAAATAAAGGCACTCAAAATTTCAATAACAGGATATTGTACCGATATTTTAGCGCCGCAAAAACTGCATTTGCCTCGTAAGAAAAGCCATGAAACAATGGGGATATTGTGCCATACACGTAATGGCGTATTACAACTCATGCAATGTGATGCAGGGAAAGAGACACTTTCATCACGCGGTGTTCTTACAATCAATACATTCATAAACGAACCGATTGCTGCTCCTAAAATAAAGACTAATAGCCACTCCATTAATTTACTCCTCCAAATCGTCGTTCAACTTTTTTAAATTGTGAAATTATTTTTTCTAACTCATCGACATTAAATTCTGGCCACAATGTATCGGTAAAAAAAAGCTCTGCATAGGCACTTTGCCACAGTAAAAAATTAGAGATGCGGTGGTCTCCTCCGGTACGGATAAGCAAATCAACGTCACTGACAGAATCGAGGGCATTATTGAGCGATTGGGCAGTAATGGGAGTTTGATTCTCATTGAGTTTATTTACAGCACGAAGTATCTCATCGCGCCCGCCATAATTGAGCGCAAGGCTTTGAATAAGTCCTGTGCAATGGGCCGTTGCGTTGCAAACATTTTTGATGGTTTTTTGCAAGGAGGATGAAAATGCGGATAAATCACCGATAGGTTCAAAGCGAATATTGTTTTCCAGATAGGCTGGAAGCTCACGTTTTAGATATTTCTCGAGCAGTTTCATCAAAAATTCAACTTCGAGTTTCGGACGCTTCCAGTTTTCGGTACTAAAAGCGTAAAGAGTCAGTCGTTGAATTTCAGAATTTCCTGAACAGTAGGTGGTAATCAGTCGAGCCGTTTCAGACCCTTTTTCATGTCCAAAGGTACGGTTTTTCTTCTGAGTCTCAGCCCATCTTCCGTTGCCGTCCATTATGATTGCGATATGAGTGGGAAGGTTATTCATAAAGCAGAGGCTTGATCGAGAAGTTGGAAAGAGAGGGAAAGCTTATCGTTTGTTGGTAATGTATGCGTTGAGTTAGCCGTGATGAAATCAATAGCATTGGACTCACTGCCAAAAGGATTTGTGTCATTGATGATATTGAGACAAACAGCATCAACATTTTTAGTGATGAGCAGCTTTTGGGCATTTATTTTTGCAACAGAAGCATCGGTTTCGGCTTTAAATGCAATGGTTTTAATCCCCTCTTTCGTGCAGGAAGCAAGCAAATCGACGTTTTGTTTCATTGGGATATTCCAGCTCTCTCCCAGCATCTCTTTTTTGAGCTTTCCGTTTTGAGGATGTACGGGGATGTAATCACTTACCGCCGCCGCCATAAAGAGAAACGGCTCTTTTTGAATCAATCCGATTGGTTCATCATGGATGAGGGAAGGTTTGGAGAGTTTTCCTTTTTTCGCAATACGGATGGAATCGGTGAGGTATTCGCCCATTTCATCTGAGCTTTCGACATCGATAGTATGAATCCCCAAAGGCAAATTACTCTCAAATCGAGTCGCGATGAGGTTTACATCTGCACCGCGTAAAAAAAGTGCAGTAGCAAGAGAAGATGCCATTTTTCCGCTAGAGCGATTGCTGATAGTACGAACATCATCAAGTCTTTCAATGGTTCCACCACCGGTAACAATGACGCGACGATCCGTCCAAAAATCATTTTTAAGTAAAATTCGTGCCGTATTCCAGAAAATTTCTATGGGTTCCGCCATAGCACCATCTCCTACCGTTTCGCACGCCAGCTCTTTGGTTTGGGTTGAAACACTATCATAGTTCGCAATAGCTAGCATTTTCATGGACGCTTGAATCATCGGATTTTGAATCATGTGGGTATTAGCAGAGGGGGCGAGTAATTTTACCCCGCTAAAGGCGAGGGCGCACTGGGTGAGGATGGTGTCCGCAATTCCGTTGGCGAGTTTGGCGATGGTGTTGGCAGTTGCAGGAGCGATGACCATTATGTGAGAGCTTTGAGAGAGTTTGATATGGTTAAAATCATCTCCAGCCCATGATTCGTTGGTATCATCAAGGACACGGTTACGACTGAGTGCTTCGAAAGATAGCGGTGCGATAAACTTTTTTGCAGCTGGACTCATAACGACGCTGACTTCAGCTCCGGCTTTGATGTAAAGGCGCAGTAACTCGAGTGATTTGTATGCTGCGATGGAACCAGTGACACCAAGGAGAATTTTTTTACCCGCAAGCAAATTTGTGGGAATTAGCATGATAAGTCTTTGCCGAAAAATTTAGTGAAAAAGCCGGCTATTTTTCGGATGGGTGTGCGACTTAGAATGAGAATGTCACTTTCATATTTTCCTGAGGTTACGGTTGTTCCTGCCGCGATCATTACATTATCTGCAATGTCCACAGGAGCAACGAGTTGCGTATCGCTTCCCACGAAAACGTTTTTACCGATGATGGTTTGATATTTGTTAACACCATCGTAGTTGCAGGTGATGGTTCCCGCACCGATATTGCTCCCCTCATCGATAGTTGCGTCTCCGAGATAGCTCAAATGTCCCGCTTTTACCCCTGTGAGAGTCGATTTTTTTACCTCAACAAAATTGCCTATATGTGTTCCTTCAATGACACTTAGTGGACGAATATGCGCCATTGGTCCTATGTCAGAGTTACGAATAATACTCTCTTCAATAACACTGTGGGCTTTGATATGAGAATTTGAGATAAGGGTATCTCCGCACAGACGTACACCATTTTCGATAATACATTCTCCCTCAAACTTGACTCCCTCTTCGATATAGATGGTATGAGGCAGTTGCATAATAATTCCACTATCCATCCAGTCACGGCGAATACGATCCATCATAATCATCTCAGAAGAGCTAAGGTCATTTTTGGAATTAACCCCTTTGAATTCTGTTTCATGAACAAAAAGCGGAGTGATAGTGAGATTGTTTACTTGAGCAAGAGCGATAATGTCGGTAAGGTAATATTCATTTTGTGCATTGGCATTGGATAGAGCGGGAAGATAAGTCTGTAAAACGTGATGTTTAAAGGCATAAACGCCTGCATTAACACTTTGAACACTTTTTTCTTCATGTGTAGCATCTTTTTCTTCGACAATACGGATAACATTGCCGCCTTCGATGATTACACGACCATAACCGCTTGGATTTTTGAGAGCGATAACCGACATAACGATGTCACTTGGACTGTTCATAAATGCATCGATAGACGCTTTGGTAATCAGTGGCATATCTCCATTTAGGACTAAAACATCATCGTATTTTGGCTCTACTCCCATCATCGCTCCGCCAGTACCGGGGAAATTTTCGGTATCTTGGGTGACGAAAGTCAGTCCGTAGAAATGTTTTTCCATAGCACGGATGACGGCATCTTTTTGGTGCGCGACGACGACGATAACATCATCGGTAATCTCACGCGCAGCCTTGATACTGTAGTAGAGCATCTCCCGTCCACAAATCTTATGGAGTACTTTCGCCTTGGGAGATTTCATCCGGCTCCCTTTTCCGGCAGCGAGAATAACGATGGAAAGAGGGCTGGACATAGATGCTCCTTGGTAATAAATAATCATGTGATTTTATCAGAATTAATCGAGAATAGCCCTTAGTCTATGGTATTATCATCTCTTTATTTTGGGAGTGTTGGTTTGGGTCGTTTTTTCTTCTTATTTCTTTTAATCCCTTTTGCTCTTTGGGGTGCTAATACTCAGATGCCGACAATGAGTTTTAACCTCGCTGCTCCTGAGTCTCCCAAAGAGATTGTAAGCTCTCTCAATATTTTGATGATGCTCACGGTGCTCTTTCTCGCACCTAGTCTTATTCTTGTCATGACTACCTTTACCCGTTTTGTTATCGTATTTGGATTTTTGCGTCAGGCATTGGGGACTCAGCAGGTTCCTCCAACGCAGTTACTTGTAATGCTTGCTCTTATTCTGACCGTATTTGTTATGGAACCTGTTGCTCAGAAATCGTATGATGAGGGGATAAAACCTTATACGGAAAATAAAATATCCTACGATGAAGCATTTGAAAAAACGACTGATCCGTTCAAAAACTTTATGGTTCGTAATACCCGTGAAAAAGACTTGGCGCTATTTTTGCGTATTCGTCACATGGAAAATCCTCAATCCATCAAAGAAGTTCCATTGACGATTGTTATTCCTGCTTTTGTAATCAGTGAACTCAAAACTGCCTTTGAAATCGGATTTTTACTCTTTTTGCCCTTTCTTGTTATCGATATGGTTGTTGCTTCCATTTTGATGAGTATGGGTATGATGATGCTGCCTCCGGTTATGATTTCGATGCCGTTTAAAATACTTGTTTTTATCATGGTTGATGGGTGGAATCTTCTTATTGGCAATTTGATTGCCAGTGTTAAATAAAGGGTTTTAATGCAGTGCGAGTATTTTGGTCTTTGTGGCAGCTGTAGGATATATGAAGAAGGATACGCGGGGCAGTTAGTATCAAAAAGCCAAGTAATTGAAGCACAATTTAGCCCTTATTTCAGTGAAAAAATTGATATATTTGAGTCCAAAGAAGAGCATTATCGTTCCCGTTGTGAATTTAAAATTTATCATGATGATGAAGGCTCTTTCTATGCCATGAACCGTGCAGACAAACAAGGAGTTGTTAAAATAATAAATTGTTCTATTGTACATGAGCAAATAGCGTTTATTATGCAACCTCTTTTATCTGAAATTAAAAAATATGAATTAGGACATAAGCTGTTCGGGATTGATTTTTTGACCAGCAGCAGCGGTGAAGTAGTGGCGAGTTTAATCTATCACAAAGCGTTAGATGATTCGTGGAGTACGAGTGCGCGTCTTATTGAAAAAGAGTTGGGGATTTATATCATTGGTCGAAGCCGTAAACAAAAAGTTGTACTAAGTCAAGATTATGTCACTGAAACACTTCATATAGAAAACCGCGATTATCAGTATATTCATATCGAAAACAGTTTTACCCAACCCAATGCACTTGTCAATGAAAAAATGGTGTCATGGTCACTTGAACAGCTAAAAAATATTGGCGGAGATTTGCTCGAACTCTATTGTGGTGCGGGCAATTTTACCATTCCGTTTGCA
>JAPLGN010000040.1 GCA_026390135.1 Campylobacterales bacterium
CTCCCTCTTTACGACATTGTGTCAGAAGGGTTTGCGTAATCGATGCTCCGGTTTTATCAGCAATGTAGCACGTACGCTTTGCTTTGGTTCCTCCAAATGGGCGTTGCGAGATTGAGCCATTATCCTCAGTATCAAACACAACCCCCATTTTTTGCAACTCGTCTATAATCTCTTCGGCACCCACAACCATCGAGCTTATCGCAGAAAAACGTCCTAAATGATCGGCTCCGTTTAGAGTATCGGCTATATGATCGCGACAACTGTCATGACGAGTGGTTTTAAGCACCGCATTAATCCCTCCCGATGCGACAGCGGAGTTGGAACGAAGCGGTGTACTTTTTGAAATCAGGGCAACTTTTAGACCTGCTTTACGAGCATAGAGTGCCGCATACAATCCTGATATACCACTTCCTACAACGACTACATCATACAGCATAGGATTCTCGAATCAAACTTGCCATGGCTTCACTGGAGGCATTGGGAACATACGCCAAAATAGTATTATCAATGATATGAGAAGGGGTAACTGCACCGAAAATTGCGGTAATGGCTCCCGCACTTCGGGCAAACTGCAAGGCACTCGCCACATCCGTAAGCTCACTCGTATTCATCAGTTCACCTATTTTAGGAGCAAAAGAACGTTTGAAAAGATTTTTTTGCAACAGCGGAGATGAGCCTAAATAACTCAATCCAAATCCAGCACAAGCATCCATAAGAGAATAGTACATCCCGTCTTCACCCTGTTGATTGGTGTAACTGTACGCGTGAGGTTTTGCCATATTAAATGGACTTTGGAGGTATTTAAATCCATGATTCAGTCCTCCGACGCGTCGTGCAATACTCATCACTTTGGTAAGTGAAATGTATTCCATATGTTCCTCTTCGTACAAAAATCCGTTCCATGCCGCGATACCGTAAGCAACAATTTTTCCTTCACTACGCAAGGTTTCGAATAGCTCAAATGCCGCTTCAATCCGAGCATAAAACTCTTCCTGCTCAACATAACCAAGTTGTGTCTCGGGATTATGCAGTAAAAAAATATCTATGGTTTCAAGAGAAAGATTTTTCAACGACTCTTCACAACTCCAACGCAAATACGCAGGGGTCATACAATGCTGATCGATGATGATCTCTTCTTTCGTTGCTAATTTTGGTTCAATCATATTCGCTTGAATCCAACCATACGGATTATCAGGAAAGGGGAAATCAAGGGGTATAAATCCTGCTTTGGAGGCAATTATCACCTCTTCACGCTTTATCTCACCTGCATCTATCATCTCCTGCAACGCTTCACCGATTTCTCGCTCGCTCATTTGATAGCGGTAATTAATCGCCGTATCGATGAAATGGATACCATTACGTAGTGCCGTTTTGATGGCTTCAGAATAATTGATAATGTAATTTTCTTCTTTGTATGGCTCCGGTTTATAGGTTCCAATCCCAAGCGAAGGGAAAAAGAGTTCTCCATTAAAGCGGTAAAAATCTTTTGAATAGTTACCGAATTTTTTAAGATACTTAAACGTTCCCTCTTTGGTTGCGTGTGTCATTAGACCACCATCACTCGCAAATTGGATTTTAGCTTGAAGTTCAGCATATCCTGCATACCGGCAAGAGTCGTTGTCGTGTTCATAGAACAACTCATACACTCGCCTTTGTACTGAATATAGAGTTCATGACCGTCTTCAACTTCTTTGAGATCGATTACTTCGACATCACCATGATCGGCTTTGAGGGTCGGACGGATATACTCTTCGAGAATCGACTCAATACTACGGAGTTTTTGGACCAAACTCATCGCATTGAAATTACCGTCCCCTTTTGCCTCTTTGATTTTCTTGCTGATTGCCTCTTTGGTGAGTTCACCTTGAATTTCTGCAAGCATATCTACGAGATAAACATCTTTTTTCTCATGACCACCCGGTTTGATACATGATTTACAAAAGCCACCCGCTTTCGTATAGTCGGTAATCGCTTCAATGGAATCAAGTTTGTTGAGTTTAATCACCTCTTTGAGGGTATCAAGACTGACACGTGCGCATTCGCAAACGATGAATTCTGTCTCAAACTCTGACATATCAACCCCTTTATAGATTGACGCCGCTTTTTTGATCACGTCGTAAGCCATAACTGAACAGTGCATTTTTTGCCCTGGAACGGCGGGAATATTTTCCTCATCCCGAAGCGCTTTTTCCACATCGATGTTGGTGATTTTCAATGCCTCATCAACCGTTTTTTCCATACACAATTCCGCCATCATGTCTGAACTGGCAATCGCTGTACCGCATCCGAAACTTTTAAAACGGCTTTTTACAATAACATCGTTTTTAGGATCAATCATCCAATACAGGCGTACTGCATCCCCACAGCTCTCCGCACCGAAATCAGCGATAATAAGTTGCTTTTGAGCCGCATCCGCCTCTTCTTGTGTGATCTCTCCCATATTGATAGGATCGTTCATGCGTCGTTGAACCTCGAGTGAATACTCTTCCCATAATGCTCCGCCGATTAATGTGTCTCGTGCCATTGATTGCTCCTTGATGGATGATATTGCTTCAAAAGATGCAAGAGACGTTCTCGTTAGAGGATTACATTTTTGTCGTACAAAATATTGAGAACAAAATATGCAGGAGATAAACTATCTTAGGTTAAAAGGATTTATTATGTTTCAAATTACTGCTGTATTTAATCGCCACTGCTTGAACGATGTTCTTCGTGAACTTTTTGATAATGAGATCGAAGGGGTCACCGTAATGGATGTTATCGGAAAAGGATCATTGGGAATTGCAGAGAAAAACAACGCACCCGACTTGTTCCCAAAAGTGATGCTTTTAATCGTTGTCTCTGATGATGAACATAAAGAAACTGCGATGGAATGCATTCGAGCACACACTCAAGACTTAGGTCACGGTGCCGGTAAAATGTGGATCACGCCTGTAATAGAAGTTGAACGTATCCGAACCGGAGAAAAAGACGAAACAGCACTTGCACAACCTGCACCTCGTGCTACTACTAAAACCAATACATTCTATACGGCAGTTGATACTCCATCGAGCTAATGGAAAAAAACATTAGCTATCCATTGGAAAAGCGATTTTAAAACAGGCTCCGTGCACTGTATTATAAACGCTCAAGTATCCTTGGGTATGCTTTTCTACCATTATTTTAGACATATACAGTCCAATACCAGTCCCATTTTTTTCCTTTTTTGTACTGAAATAAGGATCAAAAATGTGCTTTATAATCTGTTCCGGTATTCCACCGCCATTGTCTTCTATCTCCAAGCAGCTCATCGTTCCTTCACGCATTGTTCGAATCCATATTGTTGGTTCAGATGTCATATTATCAGTCAAAGCATCTTCTGAATTTTTGAGTAAATTAAGAATAACCTGCCTCATTTCACGCGGATACGTCATAAAAGAAGTGTCTTCATTAAAGCTGGTCTCTATCGTAATTAATTTTGTAATCAAAATTGGTCTAATCATCGTAAGACTCCCTTCAACCAGTTCTCTCCACGTTGTTGATTCTTTCGTTTTATCTTCTTTGAAAAAGTTCCTGAAATCATTGATAGTATTGGAAAGTTCCAATGCAAGGTCACTGATAAGATCAAGTTTTTGTGTAAAATGATTTTTCTCGTATTGATCCATCATCACTTCCAGACTTAACAATCCTGAAATCGCCGAGACAGAAGCAAGTGGTTGCCGCCACTGATGGGCGATCATATTGATCATCTCGCCCATCGCTGCATGGCGTGACTGCATCATCATCAGATCGTCTTTATTTTTAAGCTCCGTCACATCCATCGCGGAAGTAATAACGGCTTTTTTTCCATCGATTACACCAAAAGGAGCTGAACTAAACTGCCACGTAATCTTTGCTCCCGATTTACTGTAAAATGAAAACTCCCCTTCATCTACTTTTTCGGTAATCGTAAACAAAGAACGGATATGTTCTTTAACTTTTTCATGATTTTCTTTGTACGATTTATCAACCCAAATATCCGTGGTGGGGGTTTCTTCCAAGCTATATCCAGAGTTGTTTTTCCATGCTTTATTGATTTTAACAATCGTACCGTCTTGAGTATGTAAAATTATGGGATTGGGCGCAGTATCTATGATGGTTTCGAGTTCATTATTGAGGGCTGTGATTTCAAAGGTCATTTTACGAGCAATAATTTTTGCACGTTCCACCGTTTGTGAAAAAGAGAGTCCAGTAAGCAATAAAAGCAATGATATGGGCAAACCAGCCAGTATTATCAATCGATAATGCTCGCTATCAATCGTTGCATTAAAGGATGGCTGTGACTGAAAAACTACTGTCCAAGTCCGTCCATACATCTCAATAGGAATAGTTGCCGTAAAGAGCGGTTTATCCTTAGTAAAATTATCACTCTTATAAAGGAGATTCTCCTCATTAACCGATATCCCGTCATAGAGCTTCACCGCTATATTCGGGTCTTGATTAGCAAGAATTTCACTCATCAAATCATGTGCACGAAAAGGTGCATATACAAACCCTTGTAAATATTTATTTCTCTCTGCTTGCGTTAGAGATGCCGCTTGAGTATCATAAAACGGTACGTACATTAAAAAACCGGCTTGAATATTGGTCTCATTTTCTTGAACCAGCGTCACTTTACCCGAAAGAGTAACCTCTCCCGTATCCCGTGCACGTATCATGGCACTTTGACGAATAGGGTCGGTAAACATATCGTATCCGATAGCCCGTTTATTCCTCTCATTCAGTGGTTCAAGATAGATAATCGAATGATATTCCGCCCGTTTTCCAAAGGGTTGAATCCCATAGTCTGAGAGTCCATCTCTCCGCATTTGAGCAATATGTTCAGAAAGTTGATTGTGAGCGATGACTTTTGAAAATCCAATTCCCTGAAATCCGGGATAATGCTGCTCAATTTCTAAGCTCGAAAAATAAATGTTCCATTTTTGACGATTCATTTTCTCAACAGTATTTAATAATGCAGTACCGCTTTGCAGTGTATTTGCATAGGTCTCCATCCTATTATTGATTTTATAAATCGTTTCAATGTTAGATCTCTCAAAACGGGTTTTTACGTCATCCATGGCATTGTTTCGTGCATTCAACCACAACAAAAATGTTATTCCAAGAGCAATAAAAAAGCCGATCCATGCAATCATAGTAGATCGGAATATGACCATAATTGTTCGATAGGATAACATATTAAAAAGCTTTGAATTCACGAATAAGTTCCATCTGGCGTTTGGCAATGTAATCGAGTAATTTATCGTGATATACCGACGAGAGTTCAAAAAGTAATACAACATGAAAACTTTTAGAAAAAGTATCAATCCGATAAACACTACCGCTAATGGAAAGACTGAGCGGCTCTTTAGCACTTTCCAATACCATCGTCAGTTTAGCCATCTCACCTACAGCAAAACCGGCAGGCATGGCATCTAATTCGATCTTAACTGAACAAATCGAAATATCGACAATCCGTGTTGTGCCAAGAAATTTAATCTCATTACGAAACAGTGTAGCACTGTGGCGTTGTTCATCAAGCTCGAGACGAATATTAACACGCTGATCCGAGCTTTCATGAATAAATTGCATATCCGAAAAGGTGACAGTTTGTTGATCAAAATCGATACTATTAGCTACTCTGCACAAAACGCTGTAGGGGAAAAGCTCAGAAGTAATCGTTATGTTTTTTGCAATCTTAATGGCTTTGAGTTGTGAGTAAGCCGTTTTTAGAACAATCTTTTTATCATCCATTGAAATTAATACAGCGCTGTTTACAATCGTCAAACCGCGATAAAAATTATGAAGTTTCACCTCGGAGGCATTTTCTTGTATAACATTCATAAGCTTCATAATAGTGGTGCTGTCTTTGAATTTTTGGTCCTTTTTAACGGCATTTCCATCAAAAATCATCATCAAATTTAAATCGGAAATATCATCAAACGAGAGTATCACAAACCCCTCTTTGTTAGGGATTATCCTAAGCTTCATTATCAAATGTCGAGCTTCTCCATCCCGATTAAGTATTTTAGTATGAAAGAGTTTCCCTGGATTTTGGAGGGCTGTTTCAAACCAGCCAGATTCTGAAGTAGGATATAAAAATCCTTGATGTTCTAAAAGCAATTCTGTCAGTCCACCCTGCAACTGCATAAATTCCTCAAGACTCTTCACTCCGAAAAAATCAAGAAATTGCCGATTGACAAGGATAGGCTTATCTTGATCTAACATTACAAGGAGGTTGTTTTGATAGTTGAAAATATCGTTCATCTGTTTTTCAAAAATTCGCTTGTGTCGTTCATTGTTAATTACAACAACAGCAGCATGCAGTGCTGTAATAAGCACAGGAACTTTTGTAGGTTTGGAAAGGTAACGAAAGGCTCCTATTTCAATAGCTTCGTACAAATACTCTTTTTCATCAAAAGCAGAGAGAAAAACAATCCGAACATCACTGTTATCCGCTTTAATCATTTTCGCCAAATCAAACCCGCTCATCCCTGGCATTTTAATATCCGTCAACACAAGATCAGGAGCATACTCACGATAACGCTCATACCCTATCTCACCATTTTCAGCGTAATCCAGATGAGGGAAAAATTTTGTCAATATACTGACTATACCCTCTCGAAGCCCTTTATTATCCTCAACATAGAGAATTTTTACCTCTTTGCCCAATGTCATTAATTCTTCAATAATTTTATTCATTTCAATCATCTCAATCTTTATATTCTCGTGAAATAGCGATAAAACTATCGATATTATCCATCAGCAAATCAACCAATGTCGGATCAAAATGCTTTCCACTCTCACTTAGGATAAATTCAATGATTTTTTCTATGGGCCATGCAGATTTATAAACTCGTTCACAGCTTAAAGCATCAAAAACATCGGCAAGAGCAGTAATGCGCCCATAGATATGAATATTCTCTCCGCTAAGAGCTCTGGGATAACCAGAGCCATCCCATTTTTCATGGTGTTCGTGAGCGATAACGGAAGCCGCTTGGAGTAATGGCCGTTTTGAATGTTTAAGAATCTCATAACCGACTTTGGCATGCGTTTTCATAATCGTATACTCGTCGATTTCGAGCTTTCCAGGTTTGAGTAAAATTCGGTCAGGAATTCCGATTTTACCAATGTCATGCATGGGCGAAGCACTGTAAATAAGCTTGCTTTCTTCCTCATTAAGACCATAAAACTGCCCTAGTAATCGTGAATACTTGGCAACTCTTCGTACATGATTTCCCGTCTCTTCCGAACGCGTCTCCCCAACTTCACCCAACAATGAGAGCATTTCATGCTGAGTTTGCCAAATCTCTTCATTGAGGTCATACAGTTCGGTCACATTATAACTGATACTGATAAAATCAATAATCTCGCCAAACTCATCCAAAATCGGTTTGATGGTTGTATCAGTAATATAATGACTACCGTCTTTTTTTAAATTCTTGATTGTTCCATGCCACGTATTTTTACTAAGAATAGTATTCCATAGATCTTCGTAAAACTCTGTAGACATATCTGGATGCCGTAAGACATTATGACCTTTAAATTTTATTTCATCATAACCATAGCCAGACGTTTTGCAAAATGATTCATTCGCGTAGATGATTTTTCCTCTTGAATCCGTTTTTGTCACAATCATCGAGATGTCAACAATCTCTTTATACTGCTCTAATAAGGTTGTTTGATGAAGCAATTCTTGTTTGAGATTCGATGTAAACTCTTCCACTTTTCGTTCGTTATAAATGTTCCGAACGACTTCATGAAGAATTCTGATAATTTGATCTGTTTTCATGGGTTTCAGAAGAAACTGTACCACGCCTAAATTAATCAGATCTAACAGATAACTACTATCTTCACAAGCAGACGTAACAATAAAAGGCTGAGATGGGGTCAACTCTTTTATTTTTTGAATCATACTGACGCCATTCATTTCCGGCATCAAAATGTCAGTAATAACTAAATCAAACGAACCATTTTCGTAAAGAGCCAGCCCTTGATTTCCATTGGCAGCTGTTTGCACATCGGAAAAAATTTTCTTAAGAAGCAAGTGGGTGTTTTCACGGATTTGGATTTCATCTTCCACATACAATACCGTCATCCCTTCAGCGTAGTGCGTAAGCTGGTTTAATGTATCTTTTAGACTCATAATTCATCCTTTTTCAATGGTAATTTAATCGTGAAAATGGCTTCACTATTTTCACTTTCTACTTCTAAAAATCCATTACAGTGGTCTTGAATAATCATCCTGCTCATATAAAGACCAAGACCTGTACCATTATTTTTTGACTTGGTCGTAAAATAAGGAATAAAAAGCTTATGAATAACTTCAGCAGCAATTCCTCCGGCGTTGTCACGAATTTTGAGAATACAGTAATCAGCATCACGATCAAGCATAATCGAAATTTCACCATTTACAATCTCATTTTCTACAAACGCATCCAACGAGTTTTTCAATAATGCAATCAAGACTTGAAGAATCTCATTACGGTACGTTAAAAGATTCGAATCATGTCTCAATACTGTTTCAATCATAATTCCATGATTTTTTAACGTATGATCAATCAAATTTATCGCATTATGAATGAGAACAGAAATGTCAAAACATTCTTTAGGTTTATCGGGACGGAAAAAATCTCTGTAAGCAGAAATGGTTTGCGAAAGATGGATGCTTTGCTGCTCAATCTTGATTAAATTATCCGTAATTTTTCCATCTTCTTCTCCTGACAACATCTCATCTAATCGCATTTGCGAAATAATGGCGTTTATAATGGCCAGCGGTTGACGCCATTGATGAGCGATCATGGAAATCATTTCTCCCATCTGTGCTTGACGCACCTGCATTCGATATGTTCTTTCTTCTTCTACTCGTGCTGTAATATCTCGTGCAACCATCACCAATTTATTTTCATCTTTTTCTTCAAATCCTGAGAGGGTAAATTCGACGATTTTAATTTCTTCAGGTACGTTCTTTAGATGCAGTGAGCACTGGATAGAGATATATTCACCCTGATACGCTAAATCAAGATAGTAAGGAAAGTGCTCTTCTTTACATTCAATCTCATACGGCAAACTAAGAATGTCTTTACCCATTAATTCTGCTCTACCCATATCAAAAAGTGATAGTGCCAAATCATTACAGTCCACAACAATATGATTTTCCAAAATTAAAATTGCTTCATGAACCGAGGCAAAAACCGTTCGATAAAATTTTTCGCTCTCTTTGAGCTTCATTTGTGTTTGCCGAATATCGGTAATGTCAATATAAGCACCAACAACACCGACAATAGACCCGTTGATTTTATCTCGAAGAGGTACTTTGGACGTGCTTACCCAGCTTGCATCTTCTTTACCTCTTTCCTGAGGCTCTTCATAATTGATTTTTACAATGCCGTTTTGAATGATTTGCTGATCATCCGAACAATACAATTCAGCCTGAGCTTTCCATGGCAAG
>JAPLGN010000048.1 GCA_026390135.1 Campylobacterales bacterium
TTTTATCAAAACGAAGGGTATTCAAACAAGCCAAGCAAATAGAATTGATTCTCGCCACTGCATCCGATGGAATTCACGTGCATGATACAAAAGGCAAATTGATTCTCTTTAGCGACTCCTTTGCCCAGATGCTCGGATACAGCAGAGATGAGACAGCAGAACTTAGCGTATACGATTGGGATAAACATTTTGATCCTAAAAAGATTACCGACATGATGGAATCTATACGAGATAAAACACTCAAATTTGAAACCAAACATCTCCGTAAAAATGGAACAGAATTGGATGTAGAGATTTATTCCAAAGGGATGATTCTTGATGGTAAGCCCTATGTTTTTGCTTCGGCAAGGGATATTACCCAGCAAAAAGAAGATCAAAATCGTCTTCTTGAAGAAAAAAATCGTTTTGATCATCTCGCCCATCACGATCCGCTCACCGGTCTGCCCAATCGTCTTAGTCTGATCGAAAAACTGGAAGATAAAATTTTACATTACAGTGATCATCCCTTTGCACTTATGTTTCTTGACTTGGATGGTTTTAAAGAGATCAATGATTCTTTCGGTCACCGTTTTGGGGATCAGCTGCTCATCTTGTTTGCACAACTTTTACAAAACATTCTCCCTGAGGATACTTTTATCGTCCGTACGGGGGGTGATGAGTTCGTTATCTTATTAATGTGTAAAGAGAATAAAGACCAAATCCAACAACTGATGCAGCGCCTTATTCAAAAGCTAAATGACTCGTTTAATGTTGATCAAGTTGATGTTTACATCACGGCAAGTATTGGGATTGCACTCTATCCTCATGATTCTTCTAATCACGAAGAGCTCTTGCAAAAAGCAGATGCTGCAATGTACAATGCCAAAAATATTGGTAAAAATACTTACAGCTTTTACAATACCAAATTTACTGAAAAAGCGCGCCAACGCACTACGCTCACCACTCAGTTAAAAAAAGCAATCCAAAACAATGAACTGGAACTTTATTTTCAGCCTCAAGTCGATGTTTATACGGGTCATATCATCGGTGCTGAAGCACTCATGCGATGGTCAACACCTGATGGAATGATTCCTCCATCACTATTTATTCCGATTGCTGAAGAGAGTGGACTGATTCTCGAAGTCGGAAGATTTGCTCTGATACAAGGGTGCCGTGTTGCAGTATCTTTATCAAAAGAAGAAATCTTACACGGTCGAATTGCCATTAACGTTTCGGCACGTCAACTGACACATCTCGATTTTCTTGCGACTCTTGACGATATTATTGCTCTAACACAATGTAATCCGCAGTACATTGAACTTGAAATTACTGAAAGCTCCATCCTTGAAAATCCAGAAAAAATGATTGCATTATTAAGCGTAATTAAATCTAAAGGATTTAATATTTCCATCGATGATTTCGGTACAGGGTATTCATCACTCTCATATCTTAAAAATCTTCCTATTGATAAACTCAAAATCGATCAGTCTTTTATTCGAAATATAACGCATGAACATAAAAATCAAACGATTGTAAAAACGATCATCTCTTTGGCAAAAGGGCTTGGAATGAGCGTGCTTGCTGAGGGAGTTGAAACAGAAGATGAGCTTGGACTTTTAAAAGAGAATGGCATTGATTTAATTCAAGGATATTATTATCATAAGCCGATGAAAATCGATGCATTTAGAAAAATATTGAAGTAATACCAACTGTAATTATAAACTGTCTTATTATCATATCTCAACTTTCGCACATAAAACCTAGCTCTTTTTTAGTGGCAGTATGCTTTGGATAAAACAGTATAATCATAAAGTGAGCTTTTTAAATGGGGGTGTGTTTTGAGATTTTTATTTTTATTTTTACTTTCCTTATTACCGTTATATTCTCAAATATTTTCTGTAGCAATCGACAATGATTACGTGTTTCACTCAGATGATCATTACACTGGTGGCATGCAAGTGGGGTGGATGTCAGATACCTATGATTATAATATTTCAAATTGGTATGTTTCATCTATGAGTAATATGGCCTCATTACTAAAGATAGCCGATTTTGATGGAAAGCATCAAAATGCATCAATAAATCTTCAGGAAATAATTATAACGCCCAAAAATCTTGCTGCGCATAAACCACTTTATAATGATGTACCTTACGTAGGTATTTTGGCGGCTAATTTTTCACTTTTTTTATGGGAAACATCAATGTTTGAGGAATACAAATTCTCAATAGGAGCTGTTGGTTCCCATTCCGGTGGACAACAATTGCAAGATGCAGCTCATAAAATTGTTGGTAATTCAGGTGCAAATGGATGGGATAATCAAATCGGCGATAGGGTACTTCTGCAAGCAGGGTATATAAAAGGTATTCGGCAATTTGAAAAGAGCTTCACTGACGGAATGGGTTTCGAATGGTTCAATAACTACTTCCTTGATATAGGAAATATTTATACTGGAGCAGGGTTCGGGAGTACTGTTCGTTATGGTTACAATATGCCGAAAAATTTTACTCAAACGGGCAGTTTGCTAAACAGTTCACAAAACGACCAGTTAAATCTCGATACGTATGACAAAAACTGGGGCTGGAGTTTAAATGCAGGTGTTGCGGTGGATGGTGTAGGATATTCATATCTCTACGATGAAGCAAAACGGCGTGGATATGAGTTCGATCGTTTACGGATTATTCCCCGAGGGCAACTTGGTATTGATTTTTATACGAGAGATTTACGTCTTTCTGTAGAACTTTTCCCTTTTGGTCCGACAAAAAGCAGTTTTGAGTCGAACAGTTTTGGACGTATAGCTTTGACGTGGCAGATGAATTAAATCACAACCGACTACTTTTTTAAAAGTGAAGGTTCTTCCAAGCTATCATTTCAAGTTTTAATTCCATAGAGTCTCTTTTTTTAGAAGTTGTCGATTTTTTTTAGATACTGTGTGCATATCATGGAGAATCCGCTTAAGTACATCGATTGTATCGATTGCAAAAGCACCCTTGTTCAGCATCACGCATTCCGCTCGGCCTGCCATCGCTGCGTCTGTCACTTCGGCACGACTGGGAAGATTGTTCTTCATTTTACTTTCCAACACCTGTGTAGCCCAAATAACAGGTAAGTGAGCCGCATCACAAATATCGAGAAGGGCTTCTTGAATATAAGCCATATTCTCAAACCCAACCTCGATTGCCAAATCCCCACGAGCAAGCATCACACCACTTTTTTCCCAGGTGAGGAGTTGTTTGAGAATTTCGGGTATATTAGAGACTGCTTGTCGGGTTTCGATTTTGGCAATTATACCGATATCGGTTCGATTGTTTTCCACAAGAAGCATTTGAAGATCACGAATATCTGCACTGCCTTGGCAAAAGGAGAGACTCAAGCTATCGGCAAAATCAAGAACTGCAAGCACATTGGCTCTGTCGACTTCGGTTAGTGCCGGAATCTGAATATTGGTATCAGGAAAATTAATCCCTTTTTCTTCTTTTAGCAAGGTCCCTCCCGCTTTTGAAATATGGACACGGCAGAGTATTGCGTCACCTTGATTCTCGATAACACTTAAGCCAATTTTTCCATCATCAATGAAGACCTTTTCTGCCAGTTTAATCGTGCCGATTACCCCTTTGATGGTACAGCCGATAAGGGCTGGAACAACATTTTTGTTGGTTTTATCCAGCTGTGCAGATTTACCTTCGATCTCATTTTCAGTGAGGGTGAGAAGATCACCGATAAATAGGCGTATAGTATCTTTTTGATTCTGAATATTGTACAGTTTACCCTCATGATCGTCGCATTTGAGTTTGGTTTTTTTATTGATAAAAACTTTTTTATTAATGATTCCGCGTGCATACTTTTCATCGATATGAGTCAACGAAATTATCGCTTTTTTATGGTTCACATCGACAATTTTTATCGACTGTTTAAGCCGGAGTTTTTTGAAAAATTTTCTATTGACTGCTATTTGAGCGGAAATATTTTCCATTGTAACTTCATCAGTATATTCTCCCTTTGTAGCACCATTGCCGTGATAAATCAAAATTTCTTTTTCTTGTTTGTTGCTCCCGAGCTTAAGAGGGATTTCAACTTCGCCTATTTTTCCGGTTCTAATTTTTGGACCGGCGAGATCGACAAAAATTTTGATCTTATCAGAAGATTGAAGATTATCGTTAATTGAGATGATCACATCCGCCATCGCTTTCCATACCTGAATCGAATCATGGGCCGTATTAATCCGAAATACACTCACTCCAGCCTCCGCGAGTTGATGGATTAAAAGTCCGTTATTTTCGGCCGCATTGGATGGAAGTGTTACCATTACCGTGGTAATTTGGTGGCTTAGCTTGGAACTTGCTTTTCCTCCAAAAATGGCCTTGCTATTTTTTGATGCGATTGAGATCGCCTCTGTGATTGAAAGATGATGAAACTCTGCCATGAGTTCTGCACTGATTTGTTCACGTCCAAGTGAACTGCTGAGTTGATCATAAAGGCTATCAACACTTGCTGCGACATGGGCAAACGATCTCCCAAGTGATGAGAGTGAGAGTGAAAAAAGTTTTTCCTGCAGTTGAGTTTGATCTTTTTTTCGTAAAAGCATATACTGATTCAGATTCAATAAGCTCTGTGACCTTGGGTACTCACTATCAACTTCATCGCGTGCTGCCAGTAGATATTTTCGGAGGATTTCGATGTCTCCGAGTGCGGATTCCATCACAAATTGATCTAGCATAGTTGCTCCTTAGGTATGGTTTTACGCCATTAACTATCATAATTATGAATGAAAACTATTACATGGCGATTACTCCACGCAGTAAATCGTAAACTGTATAAAAAAAGTCTTTTTGAGAAAATAAAAAAACTTCCCTTCACAAAGCAGTATGAAGTAATACTGGAAAAAACACCGCATTATCATAGACTCGATGCTGAGGATAAATTAAAACTTCAGCGCTCTATTGTCTTTTTTCCCTTCACAAAGCAGTATGAAGTAATACTGGAAAAAACACCGCATTATCATAGACTCGATGCTGAGGATAAATTAAAACTTCAGCGCTCTATTGTCTTTTTTATCCATACGAAAATGAAGCAGAGTTTTTTGCGGTTGTTACGGAACGATTTTTTGAATCACCAGCATCATTGAAACATCACTTTCCAGAGCTTTATGCAGAGTTTGCAGATTTTTATCAGATTGATACAGCACGGCTTTTTTCGTAATCACTCTTAGTAATATTCATCCACTCTTTAGAGTACAATTAGACATTATAAATGTGTCATCTAAGGGAGCTTCCATTTCGCCTTTATCTACACCGATGCGCACGCTCACGTTGTTGCTTGTCAGTATGCTCACCATGCTCTCAGGAACTGTCATCGTAGCATCGCTTCCAACTATCAGCAAGGTATTTTCCGATACAGCACATATTGATATTATTTCCCGCTTGATTTTGACCCTCCCTTCTCTTGTGATAGCTATAACTGCGCCGTATTTCGGGATATTGTCCGATCGGATCGGGCGAAGACCTTTGCTTCTTTTTTCATTGGTGTTGTTTGCTGTGGGTGGAACAAGCGGCTATTTTTTTGATCATTTAGGGATGATTCTGGTTGGAAGGGCATTTCTTGGTTTGGCAGTTGCGATGATGATGACGGTTGCTACGGCTTTGGTTGCTGATTATTATCAGGAGCAGGATCGTCATCGTTTCATGAGTTTTCAAGGAGCATTTAGCGCATTAGGGGGAATCGTTTTTATCAGCGGCGGGAGTTATCTGGCGGATTTTGACTGGCATAAACCTTTTTTGATTTATTTGATCGGTTTGGCTGTTTTTGTACTCGCCTATTTTTATCTCAACGAGCCTGAACGTCATGTATATCTCAGTGATGCTGATGAGCGTGAGATTTCTCCCCGTTTATATCCTATCTATCTGAGTGCCTTTGGTCTTATGGTTGTTTTTTATATGCTGCCGACGCAAATGCCATTTTTGATGATTGATCATTTTCATGCTAAAGGGGTCTATGTCGGTGCAGTCATTTCAACTGCTATGGCTTTTAATGCTCTGATGGCATTTAATTTCGGTCGATTGAAAAAGTATTTGAGTTTTCGTCAGATGTATATTTTACTTTTTACGTTGATAGGAATCGGATTTAGCGGAATCGGGATCGTCCCATCTTTTATGTATCTGTTCGCTACGGCTGCCATGATGGGGCTAGGTAGCGGACTTATGATGACTACTACCAATGCGTGGCTTTTATCGCGGGCTCACCAGTCAAGACGTGGAAAGGCTGCCGGGGCACTGACATCGGCTCTTTTTTTCGGACAGTTTTGCTCTCCGCTTTTGACACAGCCTATTGCACGTGTCATTGGTGTACAGCATCTGTTTTCGGTTGTCGGAATCGGGTTAGTTTTTCTTGCGTTGATTCTTTTTATATTGGATCGGGTTAGAGGCAGATAAACAGCTCAGATTGGAACGAAAAATTTGTGTATTGGATAATTCTTACGAAGTTATCATAGCCTGATCCTGTGCAAAATGGGCAGCTCCCAAAAGGGCTGTTTCGGGATTTAAAGAGACCTTGATTTTCATCTTTCGCAGCATCGGTTCAAATCGTCCTTTTGCTTTAAAGGCGTTCATAAAGATATCACTTTGAATAAAAGGCAAAATCTTAGGAGCAATGCCTCCACCGATATAGACTCCTCCAAGCGACATCGTTTTTAGGGCTAAATTTCCAGCTTCTGCCGCGTATATTTCGGTAAATAAACGAAGTGTTTCGATGCACAGCGGATTATGGTGTTCGAGTGCGCATTGACTGATATGGGCGCTTCGATCATCGGTCTCGATAAGATTGCTCATCTGATGGGGAGGAGGGGCAAAATTACTCTCAAGCAAAAAGTCATACAAGGTTGCAATCCCCGGACCGGATAAAATACGCTCATAGCTTACATGATCGCTGAAGTGCTGTCTCAACCACTGCAAAAGGGCATCTTGTTGGGAGGTTAAAGGGGCAAAGTCACAATGTCCTCCCTCTGAACCACTGGGGTGATAGGACGTTCCATCAAAAAAAAGCATTGCCTCACCCAAGCCTGTACCAGCAGCGATAACAGCACGATTGCCATGGGATTCATGAGCATCAGGATTTAGATCGACAAATTCATTTTCATTCAAATACAGCATTCCGTAAGCTGTGGCTTCAAGATCGTTTAAAAGGCGCACATGAGAGGTGTTAAGAAGCGCTCTAAGATCCATTGCTGCGATTTCCCATGGGAGATTAGTGGTGTGACATTTTTCATCGATAATCGGTCCTGCTATGCCAAAACACGCTGCATCAATCGCAGGATTGGTATTTAATCGGATGAATTCCAACAGTACATTGTTAAAACTATCGTAATCTTTACTCGCAAACTGATGTTTGGAGTGGAGCGTTAGGGTATTTTCATGAATCTCAAAGAGGGCTAAAATCGTTTTTGTCCCCCCTATATCGCCGGCTAGTATCATCATTTTTCCTTTGACTGTGGAGCTAATAAATAGATAAACGCTTCAACAAAGAGCTCTGCCGTTTTTTCGGGTGAACACTGGTATATCCTATCCCACGCCTGAGCGCGTACTTCATCATAATTTTCTTCATAAGGATGATGGTGTGTCCACCCAATCCTCACAGCATGCCCGATGAGTACATCCAAGACCAAATCATCATCAACATGAAGTTCCGGCGAGTGTTTAAAGAGTTTAGAGAGGCTTTCAATCGCTTCAATATTGAGCTGGCGATACTCAGGTGCTTCAATGCTTTGCAAGAGGTCTTCAATTTTATGGGCGAAGCTTTGTTCTCCTGCGGTTGAGTCCAAGGTGAGTTCACTTCCTATGCGGCTGTGCAGATTGTACTTGTCGCCTATGACAAGCCCGTTGCATTGGCGTAGCAGATACCACACATTTTTATAAAATTTTTGAGTCAATCTGCTAATCATCCCCTCATGCTGGCGCCATTGAGCCCAATTATCACTTTGCAGGCAGGGGTCTGCAAATACGTTAATCGGGATGGAATTAACGACGGGTATTCCTGAGGCATTAAGATTTTCTTGGTGGTTGAACTGGGAGACTTCGTTGGAAAAGGAGTTTAAAATCGCTCGGATTCTCTCGTAGATCTCATGGGGAGACAAACCTAACAGGTACTCATAGGAATCACCTATGGGGAGATTGTTCTCACGGCTGATATGACCGACTAAGAGTTGGACAAAATACCAAGTGCGCAGGGTAATCATGTTGTTAAAAAGTTCCGGTTCTGCTTGGATAAGTGCTCCGAGATGGATCATCACTTCTTGGGTTAAAACGCTTTCTGCGGCATTGTTCCCGCATGATTCTCGAATAATCGTGACAATACTGGTATTTTTTAACGGCTTGGAAAAGGTCGCACGTTCACTGTAGGCACGTCCAACGGCCAGATGTTTTTGGTGAATGATAATATCCAGCAGTACATCTTCAAGACGCTCATCGTATTTGCCCATGGCTTCAGCAATCCGACGGATGCTCGCCCAATCTTGATTGAGAGCTGCCGATTCGTAGTCGGTTTCTGAGGTAACGGCAGTATGGCTATGATTGAGAGAATGAAGTTCCAGTGCGTTGAGGTCCAATGGGTTGATATTATCGATTTGTTCAACACTGGCGGTTTTTAAAAGCTCTCGCAGTGGGGCTTTTGTAATGGTTATCGAATTGCAAGACCCTTTTTCCAACTCATGGAGAAGCTCTAAAATCACCTCTTTTTGAGGGCTTTCAAGCATGTCTTCACGGATCAGAAACGGCAGTATCGGGTGAGCCTGCTGGTCCCAGTTGGCAGAGAGAAATTTCAAGGATGAGCGAAAACGTTTTACCAAAAGAGTGGTGTCATAACTAAAATAGAATCCTTTAGGATTAAAATAATAGGGGAGAAAAATGATTTCCTGATCCATCAAAAGGTGCAGCCGTGCGGTTGTAATGGTTCTTGCTGCAACGTGCGGGCGTCCGCTTAATCCTAATTTTTCATTTTTCCCTAAAAGAGTATGGATTTTGGAAAGTTGTGACGCGTGCATTACCTTGATGGGATAAAGTTCATCGAGAGTCTCACTGTGGATGCCATGCTCAAGAAGACGCTGTTTGACGGATTCATTTTCTGCGAGGGCACAGACGAGAGGACGGTTAGTGCGTTTAAAGCCGATACGTTCCCTGCGTGAAAGCGGATCAATGTCCTGTGGAGAGAGGATGTCGTCCATAATCATATCACTGAGAATAAAAAGACTTTGCGCCCAGACGAGGGGTATATTTTCATTAGGGACGCGGGTTTGAGAATTTGGATGTTCTTTTTCGGCTTCGATAGACTCTTTGGGGACGAGATAAAGTTCCGGCAGCAGTTTTTCCCCCTCTTGATCGACAAATAGCGGTTGGAGTTTCTCTCTCCAATGACGCACCCCTTCATGGTCTTGGCGCATCAGTGCATCGAGTAAAAGATAGGTAAAAAAGAGGGGCCATTGTGATTCGATGTGTTCAAACTCACGCAATTCAAAGGGTTCGTAGTGCAAGCGGGAAGAATCCTCAAGAGCACTTTGATGCCCATCGAGAAGAAAGCGTTTGCATCCATAACGACCACCGAGTTTTTTAAGGATTTTAGTTCGTGTACGCTCTACAAGAGCCTCATCTTCGATTGCGTAAGCAGGGTATCCGATGATGCTTAGCAATGCCGCATCGGTCTCTTTGGAGGCAGATTCTCGCGGAAGCAATCCGTGGAGGGTAAAACGTGACCTTGCAATGTCGCTTGGGATGACATGGATAACTGCCTCTTGGCTCATGACGTTTCCAAACAGATTAAAGCCATTGAGTGCTTCCAGTGCCGCTTTTGCCATCCCGACAGAACTGCAATTGATCTCCGTTGTGCCGTGATTGATTTTATTGCCACGTTCCCAAATCCCATAATCGGCGATGCAGTAGGTGTGACTGATATAGTGGACGAGATTTTGAACGAAATCAACCTCATCAATCGTATAGATCAGCTGTAATCCCGAGCCAATCATCTGTGCGCTCATCAAAAGATACAAAGAAGTAGCATCCAGCTGTAAATGTCCCCACTCATCATCCCCGACAACCGCCAATGCCGTTGCCGTTGCGTATTTAGCGTGGAGGGCATCGGTCGGGTTGAGGGTTTTTTTGAACGTTTCGACACGATTGGCTTGGCGCATCATTGCCACTAATAGTCCGCGCATCAGTTTGACCACGCTTTGGCTCAAGAGGTAGTTTCGATAATGGTCAGGATTATGTTTTTTGTACGCAAGGGCAAGACCCCAGACACAAAGGATACTGTAAACATTATCCCGAACCCACGCATCAGTATAATCGCCATGAGCCGTTATCGCGGTACTAGCAGGCAAGAGACCGGTGATGGGGTCTTGACGCGAGAGAATGATTTTATCAATAGAGCTGTAGTGTTTTTCGAGTAATGCGTTGATATGATCCAAATTCATTGATGACCTAAGTGAAATAATTTTAATCTATATGGATAAGTGCTTCGTGGCACAATTTGGTTATTGAACTAAATTCTTTATTTTTGAGTACCATTTTTGGGACAATCCAGCTCCCTCCGGCGCATAAAACATTGGGGAGTTTTAGAAAATTGTTGAGGTTGTGGAGATTGATCCCTCCGGTCGGACAAAAACGCATGGAGGGAAATGGACCGTAAAAGCCATTGAGTGTTTCGATTCCTCCCACGGCAGTGGCGGGAAAAAGTTTACAATGTTCAAACCCGTTGTTCAAAGCGAACATCACTTCCGATGCCGTGGCTACTCCCGGAATAAAAGGGATATTGAGTGATTTTGATGTTTCCATCAGTTCGAGGCTGATGCCGGGGCTAAAGACAAACTGCGCACCGTGATCGACTACTTTTTTGAAATCATTTGCATTTAGGACTGTTCCTGCACCTACTGCCATTTGGGGTAAGTTTTTGGCAATGATCTCGATTGCTTTTATCCCTGCGGGAGTGCGCAAGGTAATTTCCATAAGAGCAATTCCCCCTGCTAACAACGCTTCGGCAAGAGGCAGTGCATCCTTGGCATCTTCGATGGCGATAACGGGGACAATGGGGGAAATTTTCATCACATCATAAGCAGTCATGCACGCTCCTTGGCAGTAATATCGAAAATACTTGCACCCTCTTCAGCGCATCCGACACTGGCTCGGATCGAGGCAAAGAGTTCTCGTCCAAAGCCGTATCGGTTGTGGCTCAAATCGGGTGTATAAATCGGACGGGCTGATACTATTGCATCGTCTACCAATACCATGACTTCCCCCGTTTTGACATCAAAACGGATTCTATCACCATTTTGGAGTTTTGCCAATATTCCTCCCTCAGCGGCTTCGGGTGTGATGTGGATTGCTGAGGGAACTTTTCCTGATGCACCTGACATTCGACCATCGGTCACGATTGCAACATTGAACCCTCGCTCTTGAAGAACACCAAGCGGAGGCATAAGACCGTGAAGTTCGGGCATACCGTTGGCGCGTGGACCTTGGAAGCGGACAACGGCGATAAAATCTCTCTCCAGTTCGCCGCGTTTAAAGGCACTTTGTAATGCTTCTTGAGAATCAAAAATAATCGCTTCGGCTTCGATAATGATATCGGGATCTTTAAGCGCTGAGGTTTTTATGATGCTTCGACCGATATTTCCGCGAAGCAGTTTAATTCCCCCCTCGTGTCTGTAGGGAGTCTCTGCACTGGAAATGACTGAAGTATCACGAGAGATTGTGGCTCCGGTTTCAAAACGGAATGTATGTTCCTTAAGTGTAGGTTCAACGATGTAGCGATCAAGCCCTTTGCCTATGATGGTTTGGACATCGTTATGCACCAGACCTGCATTGAGAAGCTGATGGATCACGACCGACATTCCGCCTGCGTCTCGAAATGCGTTGACATCGGCACTTCCGTTAGGATACATATGGCATAGAAGTGGTGTGATTTTCGAAAGGGCATCAAAATCATCCCATGTCAGCAGTATCCCTGCGGCGCGTGCCATGGCGATGAGGTGGATGGTGTGGTTGGTCGATCCGCCGGTTGCCATGAGTCCTACAATCGCATTAACAAAACTGCGTTCATCGATGATGTCGGCTATGGGGAGATAGTTTCCAAAACTCTCGGTCAGACCAAGGATAGTGCGAGAAGCTTCTATGGTGAGTGCTTCACGAAGCGGGGTGTTGGTGTTGACAAACGAGCTGTTGGGAAGTTGCAGCCCCATCATCTCCAAGAGCATTTGATTCGAGTTTGCGGTGCCGTAAAAGGTACATGTCCCACTGCTGTGATAGGAGGCTGCTTCGGCTTTTAGGAGATCGGCTTCGGTGACGTTGCCTTTGGCATACTCTTGTCGGATTCTCCCTTTTTCGGCGTTGCTGATTCCTGATGGCATTGGTCCACCTGGGACGAAGAGTCCGGGGAGATGACCAAACGCCAATGCACCGATGACAAGACCCGGGACGATTTTATCGCATATTCCCAGATACAAAGCCCCGTCAAAGACATTGTGCGAGAGGGCGATGGCGGTTCCCATGGCGATGTTGTCACGGCTAAAGAGGCTTAGCTCCATCCCGATTTGCGATTGAGTCACTCCATCACACATGGCGGGAACTCCTCCTGCAACCTGACACGTGGCACCCATGTCGCTTAGGGTTCGTTTGATGAGAGCCGGGTAGAGTTTGTAGGGTTCATGGGCGGAGAGCATATCATTATACGCCGTGACAATGGCAATATTGGGATTTTGTAGTGCACTTAGTGAGGCTTTATCGTGTGCATCCATCGGTGCCATGGCATGGGCTAGATTACTGCATCCGAGTTTTTGCCGATTGACGCCATGAATTTTTGCTTCGTTGATCCGTTGGAGATAATGTTCTCTGCTGATGCGGGAGCGTTCTTGTATGTTTTTAGTAACGCGGAGGAGTATTTCATTCATGCGCTGTATACCTCAATCTTTTTATCCGTTTGGTTAATGATAGCACGAATGGGCATAGCGAATGGATCCGCCCCCCTTAGTGCTTCTTTATAAACATTCAGTTTGCTCTCGCCTTGAAAATGAAGATAGACATGGCGAGCGCTCAAAATAGCTCCCAGTGTGAGACTTATACGCGTATGAGGAGTATGTTGCGGGACAATCTTAATGCAGACATTTTCTTTTGTTTGGTCATACGCTTCACCAAGCCTTGGATGATTAGGGAAAAGTGACGCGGTATGGGCATCCTCTCCCATTCCTAAAACAATCACATCAAAGGGCATAAGCAACTCTTTAACATGCTTTGAACACGCAGTCTCATCCTCGCTTGCCATGTCAATAAACGTCGCTTGTTGGGCATAACCTGTCATAAGTGTTTCTCGAACCAGTTTTTCATTGCTGTCATTGTGAGTTGGTTCAACGAGACGCTCATCACACAGACCGATTTTAATTTTATCCCAATCGATGTTCATTTCACTTAGGGCTTTAAAAAGCTTTTTAGGGGTGCTTCCACCTGAGACGATCAGTGAAGCAGACCCTTTTTCGGCGATGGCGTTATTGAGATGATTCACGATGCTTTGTGCAAGAGAAAAAGCAAGCTTCTCTTCATTATCAAAACGGTGAAAATTTAGATTATTCATCATGCCAGCTTCTGCCATCACGTGCGATCAGTTCAACTGCGGCAGTGGGTCCATCGGTTCCCGCACTGTAGCTCTTCATCGGAACAATATTTTCTGCCCATCCTTGCAAAATAATATCCGCCCATTTCCACGCCGTTTCCACTTCATCCAGACGCATAAACAGTGTCGGATTACTGCGGATAACATCGAGCATCAGGCGTTCGTATGCTTCAGGTTTTCTTTCATCATTCATAGGGGAGTTGAGTTCTAAATCGACTTGTTGCAGACGCATTTGTTCACTGAGTCCTGGGATCTTATTCATGAGTTTGAGCTGAATACTCTCTTTGGGCTGTAAAGAGATGACCAGTTTGTTTTGCGAAATACAGCTCCCTTTGTTGGCAAAAATAGAGTAGGGGATCGATTTAAACTGAATAATGATTTCAGAGTTTCTGTTGCGCAGGCGTTTACCGCTTCGCAGATAAAACGGCACGCCGTTCCAGCGCCAGTTGTCGATGTCGACACGAACAGCGGCATATGTTTCAGTGGTACTGTTTGCAACTCCTTCGCCCTCTTTGTATCCGGGGACGATTTGACCGTTGCTGGAGCCTTTTGTGTATTGGGCGCGAACGGTTTTTTGCTGGATATCCGCAGCACTCATAGGGCGCAGGGATTTGAGCACTTTTACTTTTTCATCCCGTACACTGTCCGCATCCAAAGAACAAGGAGGCTCCATAGCGATGAGGCACAGCAGCTGCATCAGATGATTTTGAATCATGTCACGCATTGCACCATACTCATCGTAATAGCCCCAACGCCCTTCAACTCCGACACTTTCAGAGACCGTGATTTCGACATGGTCAATGTTGCTTGCATCCCATAAAGGGGTGAAAATTCGGTTGGAAAAACGTAACGCCATAATATTTTGAACAGTGTCTTTTCCTAAATAGTGGTCGATACGATAGACTTGGGACTCTTCAAAATATTTGAGTACTTCCACGTTGATAGCACGAGAAGAGACAAGATCTCGACCAATCGGTTTTTCCAAAACGACACGGCTTTGAGGGCTGACAAGTCTCCATGTGCTTAATGCCTTACAAATCGTTCCGAAAAAATCGGGAGAGGTAGAGAGATAACTGATTCGTTCTCGTTGCGGATTTTCTCCAAGCAGATGGCTGAGCTCCTCGTAACTTTCAACATTACCCAGATCTACTTTAACCAGATGCAGGCGTGCTTTAAAATTTTCAAATTTTGTCTCATCAAATTGCCCTTGGGCTAAAAATTCTTTTAATTTTCTTTTGACCAGTTCAAGGTGCTCTTCTTGCGTCATATTGGCTCGGGTTGTGGAAAAAATACGACTTTGCTCACCAATGTATCCGTCATTGCAAAGATGGTACAACGCAGGCATTAGTTTTCGAAACGCTAAATCACCATGCCCTCCGAAAATAATAACGTCGCATATATTGGATATTTCACTCATAAAGACTCTTTAAAATTTTAATTTTTACCATTGTAGCAAGTTGCATTCGTATTGATTGATTAAACTATAAGCATTATCGTTATTAATCTAAATG
>JAPLGN010000004.1 GCA_026390135.1 Campylobacterales bacterium
AGGAGTTTTTGTGTTAATTTCCATTCCCATCTTAGCTTTTGCATTACACGCATAAACTTGTTTCCCATCCGCTTCTACCAAACAAATACGGCATGCCAAGGTTGGTGAACAGCGTGTTAGATAACAAATGGCAGGGATAAATATCCCATTGGCACGTGCCGCATTGAGAATGTATTCACCCTCTTGCGTCCGTACTTGCTTGCCGTCTATGGTTATCGTTATTTCATTCATGATTTAACTCCCCATCCTTTGTAGTTTAATTTTCTCAAATCGGTAACCCTCATGCGCTCCGCTAAAGGCAGTGTCATAGGTAGGTAAAAGAGCAATGGTCCCTTTGAGTGTTTCATCAATGATAAAGACTCTGGTTCCCTCACGTCCCTCAATGCTGATACTGTCTCCATCACTAATACGAGCTGCCGTCGCAAACTGTACGGAACCGCGAAGCGATGTATCCGCTTCCAATTGAGAGGTTCGCGCGGTATAAGCATTGAACTGATTGACAGGATTGCATTGATAAATAACGGTTCCGTTAAACTCAGGCAAATCATCAATCTCTTCCAATACGCCCTCAAGCTCACCGTCCATGGTCTCTAATTGGTATCCGCGATAATCTTCACCCAGTGCTCCGTAAAAGTTACCTAGCATATCAAATTCTACCGCTTTAAACCCTTTTTCTACTGGTAATTGTGCTGTATAGTCAATCGTATTCAGTGCTTTCAGCCCTAAAGCTTGCGCAATATCGTTCAGGCAATGCCCCTCAAAGGCAACCGCAACATTCGTGGCTAGAAGTTGATAATTGATACTGACGAATGTCCCTTCTTGGCTGTTTAATGACGGCATCGCCATCACACATTCACCCATAGAGCCGATTACAAAATCTCCCTGCGCGTTATATCCCACAACATTGGCGATTTTTTCATCTTTATCCAGATCACAAATAAGGGATACCCCTACCGTATTAACCGTTTGAGGAATCACGATAAGTGAAAAATCGGTATGTGTTTCAATCAAAGCACACAAACGAGCAATGTTTGCTGCGCGATTATGACTCAAAACATCCGAACCGACAATAAGTGTTTTACGCTTTGCTCGGCGTAATGATTTTGAAATCTGAGCGAACTCTTCATCCCCAACATTCGATTCAGCGCATAAATAACCCTCATCCAAGTTTTCCAAAAAGGCTTTTATTGCATCGTCTACATCACACCCTTCTAAAAGTGTTTTTGCCAGCATTGCAATAACACCCTCTTCAGAACCTGCTTCATAGCGGATATTCTGCGTTACAACGTTTTGCAGCAGTGCATCTTCGAGTGGATGCATGTAAACAATTTTCGCTCCGTTATGACGTGCAGCAGTGGTCATTGCGTAACGAACCGCAGGGTTATCCGTACTCACACGTCCGCCCATTACGATAATTGCATCGCTTTGTGCAATTGCGTCAAGTGAACCGCTAAAGGCACTTTTTCCGCTTATTGAGCTGTATGCGTGCATAAAGGATTGATAGGCTCTTGCTTCTTCATTGAAGAGTTTAACACCCAATTTTTCTTTGAGACGCTGTAAAATCAATGCCTCTTCATTCGTAATCAGGGAGCTAAATCGAATGGCTGTTGCATTTTGAAATGCCAAGACTGCTTTTTCGAATAATGCTTCATCTTTGGCTGCTTGAATATCAAAATCAAACCCAAAACGTCCCGCACCACAGAGAGTCGCTACTTCAAAATTATTCGTAACACGGTAAATTTTCGGCTTTGCTCCAAGAGAATTCGAGGTATGACGTACTTCATACGTCAGTGAACATCCGGCAGAACAATGCGCACACGTAGCAGGAATTTGTGTCAATTCCCACGCATTGGCGCTGTACTGAAATTTCGAACTCACCAATGCACCCACTGGACACACGGCAATACACTCGCCACAGAAAGTACAATCAAGGACATCACTGTTTTTAGGAATAACCGCTGATTTGTATCCGCCAAACTGGAGTTCAATCGCATCATCACCGATAATTTCATTGCAAACGTGAACACATTTTTCGCATAGAATACACAAGGATGGATCGTAGTTAATCAATCCCCAATGTTCGATTTTACGATGCTGTTCTTTGGCGCTGAAATGTTGGCTTGAAACACCAAATTCCAGCGTCTTATTTTGAAGATCACACGCACCCGATTTATCACACACACCGCATTCTAAGGGGTGATTGACATCATACATTCGCATAATGTTCGTCCGCTCTGTTTGCAAGCGCTCAGAATCAATCGATACAGCAAGCCCTTGGGTCGGAGGAGTTTGACAGCTTAAAATCAAACCATCCGTTTTATCGGTTTCAACGACACATAAACGACACGATGCACATGGAGTAGTTTTCTCAAGATAACACATCGTAGGGATATAAAACCCTGCTTTTCGTGCCGCTTGAAGAATGGTTTCCCCCTTGAGCGCCGTTACGGGTTGGTTGTTTATCGTAAAATTAATCATCCCGACCTCCATTAGTGTGCTACCATGGCAATGTAATAACAGCGCATACAACGATCCGCTTCACTCATCGCTTCTTCTTGTGTCAATGCATATTTAACTTCACGATTATTATCGCGACGTTCTTCTACGGTCAAAACTTCACTGTGTTGGCGCGGTAGTCCCGGAAGCCAACCTTGAATTTTTTCTTTTTTGTCATAGACTTTGAGCTTACGAAGGTGATCTTCCATAATCTCATCGTCTTTAAGCGTGATCTCACCGTTGATTACATAACGTGACATAACGGATGCGGCACGCTTGGCTTGCCCTACCGCATTGACAATCGTCATCGGTCCGTATTCACAGTCACCTGCGGCAAAAATACCCTTGCGTGAGGTCATGTAATCTTTACCATTGGTTTTGATCGTTCCCCATGAGGTTCGTTCAATTTCCCATTCTTGCGGTATAAGCTTTAAATCGGCACTTTGAGAAACCGCAGGGATGAGATAATCACATGCCATTTCAAACGATGCACCTTCGATTTTTTCCAACGTAGCACGACCGCCATTGGGGTCAGGAACCAGTTCAAAACGGTCAATCAATAACGATTTTAGAACGTTATTTTCATCGCGCATCTCAGCAACCGCCGAGTGGAAAATAAATTCAACACCCTCTTCAACCGCTTCGTGATACTCTTCATATGTGGTGTTATTGATAATTGTTCTCTCATCACGACGATAGATCATCACGACTTTGGCGGCATTCGCACGAATCGAACAACGAACAACGTCCATAGAGGTAAATCCACCCCCGACACAGACAACGGTTTTACCTGTCAAATCCACATAATCTTTGTCCAACATATGTTGTTTTTGATCGGCTTGGGGGACCATAATGCCGTATTTCACTTCGAGATTTACTTTATCCAGAAAATCAATCGCGCCCCAATACCCTTGTATCTCAGCACGTTCGTTTTCACAATATACTTTTTTCGAGATACGCGTTCCCGTTGCTATCAAAATACCATCGTAATCATTTTCATATTGACGCATCATCTCTGCGGTGACTTTGGTATTGGTGATAAAATTCACCCCTAAATCACGTACTGCTTCGATGTCTTGATTGTATTTATCCACAGGCATTCGGTATTCAGGTACTCCAACAGCGACTTCACCGCCAAGAACCGGAAGTTCTTCGTATACATCAACCTCTACACCATCAAGTGCGAGGTAATACGCACCCGTAAGTCCAGCAGGTCCTGATCCGATGATCGCAACTTTTTTACCCGTTGAAGGTTTCTGCGCATATGGATGAAAAAATCCAAAACCGTGATCGGTTTCGTAATCAGCACCTAAACGTTTGAGCTCCATGATTGAAATGGGCTCATCAAGATTGCTGCGGCGACACTCGGTCTCGCATGGATGAGGACAAACCCGTCCACACGTATGGGCAAGTGGCATGGTTTGACGCGTTGCCATAAGAGAATCATCAAAACGTAAATCGCGAACGCCCTCTATGTAAGCCGGAATATCGACATGCGCAGGACACGCATCCATACAGGGTGCTGTAATTTTGGCAATGTAATTGGTGTCTTCCATGTGATAATGCTTGGAAGGTTTTTGACTCTCGATACATGCTACAAATTCAGCTTCAAAATGGTTCATCAAGTCCAACAACGGAGTCGGAACTGTTTTACCAATCTCGCATTTGGATGTCTCTTGCATCGTGCGGGAAACTTCTTTGAGATGCTCCATATCACTCAGTGCACCTTCACCACGAGCGATTTTATCAAGCAAATCGTACAAAATACGTCCACCCCATCGCCCCGGTGCGCAACGACCGCACGCTTCTGAATAAACTTGATATTGGGCAGCATATTCCGTAGCCAAACGAACGACATCGACATCAGGATTAAAAAGCGCCAAACCATCCCATCCGATAAACGCTTTAGAATGGGCATGCTCATTGTACTGCTCGGGCAGATTGTACGCAGAGATTTCCCATTCTTCTTCAGGCTTACCGATGTTGTTGATCTGCTCTCCGCGCCATGTGGAGAAATAGACTTTGCTCACTTTTAGTCCTTACGCTTGACCACGATGGTCCAGTCCGCTTCATTAAATTTCAATGAATTTGTCATCTCATATCCGCTTTCTTTAACGACGTCAGCACTACGCTGTATGGGTGAAAAATCACCAATCTCAAACAAGAAAATCAAAACCTCTTTCGGGTCTTGTTCTTCTTTCATAATCTCAACCATACGGTTTTCAAAAGCACCTTTGAGGTGACGAAGGTCATAACGTTTCATAAAGGTCCTTTTTAACGGTCAACTTCACCGAAGACGATATTAGTCGTCCCGATGATGGATACTACGTCTGGGATATAGTGCCCAGGTAACAAATCGGTCAAAATACCTGTGTGCCAAAACGATGGAGCACGAAGTTTGAGACGGTACGGATAGGCTCCACCTTGGCTATTGATGTAATATCCAAGCTCCCCTTTGGGTGACTCAGTCGGAATATACACTTCTCCCACTGGCGGACGCATCCCCTGTGTCACGAGGACAAAGTGCTGCATCAATGAGTAGTTTTGAGTCATAATGTCCAGTTTTGGAGCTGAGATGTATTGCGGAGCATGCGCCATCAATGCAGGTTCAGTTCCTTCATACATATCGAGTACTTGATACAAGATTTTTGCCGACTCACGCATCTCTGCCATGTAGAGTTTATAACGGGCATAGTTGTCCCCTTTATCGGAAACAGGAACGTTAAACTCTACTTCATCGTACAATTCGTATGGTTCTTCCTTACGAATATCCCACTCAACGCCTGATGCACGTAACATTACGCCAGAACATCCCCAGCTAAGAGCCATTTCCTTAGAAATAACTCCTACATTTTCCATACGCATCAACCAAATACGATTCGTATCGAGTAAGTCTTCGTAATCTTTGATATTTTCAGGTAATTTATCCAAAAACTTGCGTAAATCACCGATAAAGTTATCCGGTAAATCCAATGGAACACCACCGATACGAACGGCTGAATGTGTCAAACGTGCACCACAATAATCTTCGATCAAATCCATCAAATATTCTCGTTCACGGAAAGCGAACAAAAATACGGTCATGGCTCCAATATCCAAAGCCGTCGTCGCCAACCAAAAAAGGTGGGACATAAGACGGTTGGTTTCGAGCAACATCATACGAATGACTTTCGCACGACGCGGAACTTCAAGACCGATCAAACGCTCGACTGCAAGAGCAAAGCCATAGTTGTTCGAGCTTGACGCGATGTAGTCCATACGATCCGTTGTCGGCATGAACTCATTGTAGATCATGTTCTCCGCCATCTTCTCCATACCACGGTGAAGGTATCCGATGTCCGGATGCGCTTTGGTAATCTGTTCTTGCTGCATGTGCAACATCAGACGTAACTGTCCGTGTGCCGATGGATGTTGAGGACCGAAGTTAAGGATCATCTCATTATCGACTCGATCAAACGTAATGTTTTCAAAAAAGGGTCTAAGGCGATTGGATTGTTGCATTCATAGCTCCTTAACGGTGGCGATCAGAGATCACAACGGATTGCTCTGCATCAAATTTTTCGATTAAAAATACACCTTCTGGCTCTTGATACACAAGCGGAGTATCCGGCTCACCATTGGTAATATCTGTACCGCGTGGCACTTCATGTCCTAAACGTGAAAAACGCTCGGTATCATAACGGTCGATACGTGCAGGATCACGATTCTCAGGTCCAATAATCTCACGTGCTTCTTTACCGAATATTTTATCAACTTCGTACCATGCTGCGAACTCATCGCCTTGAAGCGGATAGGTTTTACGCAATGGGAATCCTTCCCAATCATCTGGCATCAAAATACGTTTCATAAACGGATGGTTATTAACGACCACA
Organism: Campylobacterales bacterium; assembly: GCA_026390135.1. GTDB lineage: Bacteria > Campylobacterota > Campylobacteria > Campylobacterales > Sulfurimonadaceae > Sulfuricurvum. The sequence continues at coordinate 6,369 of JAPLGN010000004.1, forward strand.
CCGAACATATCGTACATCTCACGCTCAGACCAATCAGCACTGCGGAAAAGTTTTTCAACGCTTTGGAGTGACTCTTTTTCATCGATTTTACATTTGATACGGAGACGTTTACGTTTACTCATACTCAACATTTGATAGAAAACCTCAAATTTTCCCTCAGTTGCAAGCCAATCAATCGCGCTCATTTCGGAAAGCTGATTGTATTCACGCTCATTTTTGAGCATTTCAATGACGGCAAAATTATCGGCAGCATTGATGATGACCACCATTTGATCGACTTGGATATATGCATCCAAAACCTCAAATTTTGCTTTAATTGCATCAAGATCGTGAGCAAATACCTCATCACTGCTCACGTCATGTTTCGCAACTTGTGGAGCAACCCAATAACGATCCGTGTAATACGGTTTCTTTTGTACGTTGTCTTTTGGAGTATACGCTCTCATTACATCAACCTTTTTGGCTTTTGAGCACGAGAAGCACTCTCACGACGAATTTTTTGTTGAAGCATCATAACGCCATATTGCAACGTCTCAGGCCGCGGTGCGCACCCTGGAAGATATAAATCAACCGGGATAACACGGTCTACGCCCTGCACGGTTGCATACGTGTTGAACATCCCGCCCGTATTCGCGCATGAACCCATAGAAATAACCCATTTTGGCTCTGTCATTTGGTCGTATAAACGGCGAATAAATTCCGCATGTTTTTTGGTCAATGTTCCTGCAACTACCATCAACTCTGCTTGACGCGGAGAAGCACGAAAAATCGTACCAAAACGGTCAAAATCATAGCGTGATGCACCCGAAGCCATCATCTCGATACCGCAACATGCCAATCCGTATGTGAGCGCCCACAACGAGTTGGAGCGACCCCAGTTAACGACTTTGTCAATCGTTGTCAATGCAACGGGGAGACCGCCGTCTTTTAAATAATTTACTTGATGTTGTGCCATTCGAGGGCTCCTTTCTTCCATGCATAAACAAATCCGATAGCCAAGAGGACAATAAACATCATCATCTCCGCAAAACCAAACCAGCCAAGCAATTTAAAATCAATCGCCCACGGAAACATAAAAACAATCTCAACATCAAACAATAAAAACAACAACGCAAACAGATAAAACTGCGTTGAGATACGGTTTGGCTGTTTACTCACCTCTGGTCCGCATTCGTACGGAGAGAGTTTTATTTTTTCCGTGTCTTTAGCCGCTAACGCGCGACTGGCTAAGCGTGCAAGTACCGTTGTCGCATAAAATGCCCCAAACGTAAGTACAAACAGCACAAATACCCCAAAATAAGGATTTGCTACGTTGTAGTGCTCCATGAGTCCGACCTTTTTGTATTATGGTATACCTGCATTTTTACATGCCTGAAATAAACAATTATTGCACTATAACCAAAAGTGAATTAAACAAACCCTTATACAAAAGAACTTATTTTGACTCTGTTACTTTTGTAAACACATCCGTTTTATAGCTATAGCAATTTGTTAAATTCTGTAACAAAAAATATTTTTTCTTGCTTTTTATACTAGTTTTGATACATATATGAAGGATAATAAGAAAAAGTTAGTGGTGGTGTCTAGCAGATGGGCAGAAGCATAAAGATCTCGTTACAAAAAGTAACTTTAAAACAATGGTGGTGGTGCGCCTTACAGGACTCGAACCTGTGACCCTCAGCTTAGGAAGCCGATGCTCTATCCATCTGAGCTAAAAGCGCAAAAAATGAAAAATACACTATTATACTTGAAAACGAAAGTTTTCGTAGCTTTAGGGGGCTGCAAGGGACATTTGTCCCTGCCACTAAAACGGACGAGTTCGTTTTAGTGCGTAGCATCAGTTAGTTGTTCAAAAAACCTACCGATTTTTCACTGTCAAAACTTCCTTGCTTCTCCTTGAGGATTTCATCTTCAAAATCACTCAACATGAAAACGGCGTTATCGCGAGCGGCGACATTATAAGCGGTATTTTTTACGATCAGATTAATCTGTCCCCCCGTTAATGGATGATGGATAAGCTTTTCAATGTTAAAACCCTCTTCGAATGGAGCGTGCTTAGGAAGCATCATCTTCCAAAGATCCAATCGCTGTGCCTGATCCGGTTTTTTGAACTCAATTTTATAATTGAATCGTCGCGAAAAAGCTTTGTCAATATTTTCGAGTAAGTTTGTCGTGGCAATCAAAATCCCTTGAAATTTTTCGATTTGCTCTAAAAAGATATTTTGCATCTGATTGTGCATTTGATCGGCGGATGAACCGACACCGCTTGAACGTGATGCCAAAAACTGATCGGCTTCGTTGAGCAGCAAAATCGGCTCCGTTTTCGTCTGTTTGGTCAAATCTGCATAAGTATCGAATATTTTACGAACATTTTTTTCCGACTCGCCGATGTACATTGATAGAATTTTAGAACAATCGAAACTCAGCACTTGGCGTTTTAGTGAACGTGAGAGCGAATGAGCTGTGAGCGTTTTACCCGTACCTGGAGGGCCGTAGAAAATAATCCGTGCATCGATCCCCGCTTTTTTATCTTTAACTCCCCATTGATGCAAGCGCGTAATAACCTCTTTGTCCAATTGACGCATGAGGCTTTGGAGCGTTTTTTCCGTAGAGGTATTCAGAACAACATTCTCTAAAGAAGTAACAGGCTCGATAAGTTCAAAGATTTCTTGCTCTTTGATAAGCATATCGAGCTTGAGTTTGCTTGCTTTTTTCTTTTTTTGCGGGTGCATAATACTTTGAAGTACCTCATCAACGATGTAAAAAGCACGGCTTATCCCCCCAAAAGGATTGAGCATCTCTTCGTAGTCGATCACATCATCGTTAATCAATCGTGCCCCGTCTTCGAGCAGTGCACGATTTTTGATCCGTTCATAATCGTCGAAACTAATAAGATCGATCAAGGTATTCATCTCACGCAGATTTCCCTCAGTCGCGCTGTATTCCTCTTTTAGCAACGCTAAAAAGATCACCTGTTCTTTTTGTTCCAGCTTTTTTTGTTTGAAAAAACGATCCAGTACAACATCTTGAGAGGTTTGGGCAATTCGTTCATCGATTCGTTTTTCTAACAAATCAAGCTTGTTTTGAATCCGATTTATCCCCAATGAATGATCATTACCGCTGTTGCGAACAATCGACATTTTTTGATACAACTCAATGCGAAAAAACTGATCTTGCAGATATTCCAAATGATCGGCATACGGCTTGATCTCAGGAAGCGTCATTTCTAACGATCCCTCTTCGAGAAGTTTCATAAAAATTGATGTCAGCGCGACAGGAGTATTAAAAAGCTCCAATACAGAAAGTTCACTGATTTTGATCGGAGTAAAAGAGTGATGAGTAATCCATCCAAGCTCCAAAAGGGTTTTCACTTCTCCAAAATGAGTCAAATACTCATAATTTTCTGCTCCATAAATCTCTTGCAGCAATTCAAATACAGGAACATCTTCTTGGGACTGCAAAAATTTCTGAGTTAAAAGCTGTAAAATTTTTGCCTCTTCAACGGTACATTTTAACTGAGCAAAAACATGACTCATTTCTATGGTTTTATTTTCTAAAAAATCGATTAAATATTTCAATAACTTCCTTGGCTTATTCATTTGAACGCTAAAGGAATGAAATCCCATTAGCTACGCTTGCCGCTATGGCACTAAAGCTTGCCTCGTTTACGAGGCAGATTTGTCTTTCAATAAACGTTTAAGTACTTTGCCTGTAGCGGTTTTCGGTAGGGATTTTACCACAGTAATGGTTTTAGGTATTTTAAACGAGGCTAAATGCTCTTTAAGTTCAGATTTAAGCTGAGAGGGGCTGATGTGTTCGAAGCCCTCTTCAAGTTCAATAAAAGCTATGGGAACTTCGCCACTATGAGGATCGCTTTGCGCAATCACGGCAGCAAGCTTTACACTTGGCAACAGCATAAGACACTCTTCTATCTGACGCGGATAGATATTGAGCCCTTTGGAAATTATCAAATCTTTGATCCGATCAACGATGTAAATATACCCTTCCTCGTCCACTTTTGCCATATCTCCGGTGCGAAGCCAGCCATTTTGAATCGCTTTATCGCTTTCAACCGGATCATTCAAGTATCCGCTCATCACACAATCCCCACGTACAATCAGTTCACCTACCTCACCATACGGCAACTCAAGCATTTCTTCATCAACGATCTTCACTTCATACCCCGCCAAAGGTAATCCGACTGAAAGAAGTTTTTGTTTTTCAATGGGATTAATCGCAACGGCAGGAGAACATTCACTAAGCCCATATCCTTCAAGCATCATGGCGCGTTTAAATGTAGCATGAAAACGGTTTATGGTATCTTCGTTCAACGCTGAACCACCAGATATAAAACAGCGAATACGATTGAACCATAGAAAATACCATGGGAGCTTGGCGCGAAGCAATGCATTGTAAATATCCGGAACCCCCATAAATACTGTTACTTGCTTGAGCAGTGTTTGTTTTAGAATATTGCTAAAAGGTAAAATCGAGGGGACAATCACGGAAGAGGCTTGTAAAAACAACGGCAGCACCACCATTATCGAAAACGTAAAAGAATGAAACATAGGGAGATAGACAATAAAACGATCCCGATGATTCAAATCAAATCGTTCCTGAGCCCCAATAAGATTGGAAAACAAATTACGATTGCTAATCATTGCTCCCTTAGGATTACCCGTGGTCCCTGAGGTATAAAAAATCACCGCTGTCTCATCTAAAGAAAGCGGCTCAGCCTCTAGGATTTTATCATTTTTAGGAAGTGCATTCATACTGTAATGGTCAGATGTGTTGGGTGGAGACTGATCTATCCAAATAGTTGCTTTGAGACTTGGGACATCTTTTTCCAGGCTTTGCGTTTCTGCTTTTAGCTTGTATCCCGTAATCAACACTTTGGCACAGCAGTCTTGCAAAATATAGCGATACTCTTCATTTTTAAGCATCGTATTGATAGGAATGACCACCGCTCCAATTTTATTGGCTGCAAAAATACTTACGACAAACTCTACACTGTTAGGACAAATCAACGCTACCTTATCTCCGCGCCCTACTCTCAAAGTATGAAGCGATTGCGCAAGATCATCTACCTTATTGAGCAATTGCGAGTAGGTATAGCTCTCATTATTGATAAATATTGCTTTTTTATCCGCCTTCTCCTCCACGACAGAGGTAAGCATTTCATAAAAGTTTTTAAACGGGTAACGAATCAAAAGTGATACTCGATTCCTGCAGTAACGAGATATGCGCGGGCGTTGGAAAACTCGCCTTTAATTCCTGTCGCACCGGCTTGATAGACATCACGTGACTCTTTCATATCAACAAGTCCAGCAAGACCAATGTTCCATGATTTGTCGATTTGATAACGACCACCCACAGAAGCAATCCATGCATCCGAATCAGGAAGTTCATATCCGAGAGTTGATTCAGGGGTCGGGCTCTCATCGTATGCAACCCCTGCCATTGCTGTCCATTTATCGTATTTTTGAGTAAGTCCTAAACGATAGGTGTTGGTGTCTTTCCAGTTTTTTGGTTTTATTGTTCCAAATACCGCATCTGCTGTAGGATTTGTATATTCAAAATTCAATTGTTTATAAGCTGACCAAAATGTACGTTCATATATGGCTTCAACTGTTGTACCGCTACCAAATGAATAAGCAGCAGCTAAATTAAAAGTTGCTGGAAGAGGCACAGTAACAGATACAGTATGATTTCCATTAACCACTGGAGATACCAAATCAGCACTTCCCTCAACATTTAAATCAATTTTTGAACGATAGGTTGCTGCTAATGAAATATTGGATACTGGTCGATAGTTCAATGCAAGGTTATAGCCATAATCAATCGAGTCACCTGTCAGATTTTGAGAATAATTAAATGGCACAGTACCTTTTGCTTTAACTATGCCGCTAGTAGAAATAACCCGAAAACCAACCCCCATACTTACCGTATCACTAAGCGGTATCGCCATAGAGGGATTAAACTCAATCGTTTGAAGCGTAAATTCTTCAGCAGTTGCTTTCGGAACTGTAGCGTCCCAGCGCTTCGATAATCCCGCTGGAGCAACAATGCTAAATCCAACGCGTGCACCGTTATCCCCTAATTTTTTAGACGTATAATGAAACGATGGGACTAAGAAGTTTTCCTTCTTAGAACTGTAATTTCCGGTTGTCCCCGAAAAATCAATCGCACTCAATCCAATGTAAGTCGCATCCACTTCGAGTAAATTGGCATCTTCGTTATACACCATCGCCGCAGGATTGTAATACGCCGCATCGGCACCGTGCGCATTGGCTATGTATGCTGCACTTAGTGCTGTTGCATTGATGGAACTTTCAGGAATAGCGTATCCCCCTGCCATAAGTGTCGCTGCTGCAACCGCTGAAATTACGATAATTTTCATACTTTACTCCTGCATTGAATATAAAAGTTCTATCTCTTGAGCCCAAATTGTCTCATCAATTGTCTCAAGCACTAACGGTATATCGTCCATTCGAGCGTCATTCATGAGAAAATGAAACGCATCCAACCCGATTTTCCCATGTCCTAACGAATCATGTCGATCTACATGGCTTCCTAAATCTGGTTTTGAGTCGTTGATATGCATCCCTTTGAGATATTGAAATCCAATAACACTCTCGAACTCGGCCCACGTAGCATCATACGCCTTACGGGTACGAATATCATATCCGGCTGTGAACATGTGACAGGTATCAATACACACCCCAACCCGCGATTTATCTTCAATCCGCTCAATAATAGCTGCAATATGCTCGAATCTCCACCCAAGATTAGACCCCTGACCAGCGGTGTTTTCGATGGTAAGATTAACACCTTCTACCATTTTAATTGCCTCATTCATACTCGCAGCAATACGGTCAATACACTCTTCTTCGCTAATTTGTTTGAGGTGACTTCCGGGGTGAAAGTTCAGGCGATCAAGCCCAAGCTGTGAACAACGCTGTAATTCATCAATAAATGCTTCCAGTGATTTTTCACGCTTCTCCTCTTCGGGATGTCCAAGATTGATAAGATACGAATCGTGAGGCAAAATATGGCAGGGTTGTATACCGCTTTTAGCAAGATTATCTTTGAACAATCCAATTGTCTCATCTTCGAGCGGTTTTGCCGCCCATTGTTTTTGATTTTTGGTAAAAAGAGCAAACGCTTTCGCCCCGATTTTCATTGCATTAAGGGGGGCATTAAAGACTCCACCCGAAGCGGAGACGTGTGCTCCTACGTATTTAGACATATTAATTTCCTTGTGTATTTTTTAAAAGTTTTTTGATTTCTCTATCAAAATCCGATTCGATTTTTTGAATTTTATTAAACTCTTCGTAAATGGCTAACGCTTTTTCTTCCGCCTGATTTTTAGTAATCGTCCCCTTGCCTTCAAGAACGTTGTACTCATTGAACGCCAAAAACTTATCCACCGATTCTTTGATCTGTACCATACTCAACTCAGTACGGTTTTCGATCAACCGCTCTATATAGTCGAAATAGCCAGATATTGCCCGTTCAAGCTTTTTGATCTCATCCTCGGTGAGATAATTTTTAGCAATCACCGTATCGGATTTCAAAATCCGCCCGTGAGGTGAATTTTTCCATGTTTGCAATCCCATAAAAGGTTGAGAAATATCTGCTTTTTCATAAATAATTTCTGCCGCCGTTTGACCACTTATCGCATAATGAAATTTATTTTGAACCGTAGCATAAAAATTCTTAGTCGTTTCCGAATTTTTATCATAATCGATACTGCACTCAGCAAAAATATCGGTAATTTTTTGGTAAATTCTCCGCTCGCTCGCACGGATGGAACGAACTCTCTCAAGCAGTTCGTCAAAATAATCTTTACCAAAATAGCGACCGTTTTTAAGCCGCTCATCATCCATCGCAAAACCTTTGATGATGTACTCTTTGAGGATTTTAGTAGCCCATATTCTAAACTGGGTCGCTTGGCTCGAATTGACACGATAGCCGACAGAGAGGATCGCATCGAGGTTGTAGAATTTTGTTTGATAGTTTTTTCCATCTTGAGCAGTATGTGCAATTTTTGCACTTACTGAATCTTCATCGAGTTCAGCACTATCAAAAATATTTTTCAAATGTTTCGTTATAACGGTTCTATCGACTCCAAAAAGCTCCGCCATCCGCTTTTGCGGAAGCCAAACGCTTTCATTATGGAGAAATATTTCGACCTTCACATCGCTGTTGGGTGTTGTGTAGAGTAAAAATTCGGTGAGGGAGTCTTTAATTGTTAGATTGTTCAATTGCTGTTACCTCTAACTGTTTGATTTTACTTTTTCGTTCTATTTCATTTTCTATTTTTTTAATAATCTCTTTTGCTATAACATCATAACAATGTTTTTTTATCCAAACATCTTTGATTTTGTAAGGAAGCTCTACTTCATATGAATTTACAATTTCAATAAGTAATTTCCAAAAAGGCAACTCTTCTAATACGCTCTCTTTCTCATAGGCAGAAATAGATTGATACCTATTTTTTAAAATATCAAGTACATCACGCATATTTTTATTTTCAACCTGAAGCAAAGCATCAAAAAAGTTTTGAGATCTAATTGCATTAAAAACAGGTAATCGATAAAGTAACTCTTTATTTTTTTCTGCGGATAACATATTTGTAAATTCTTGAATATTGTTTTCACTAAGATATTGAATTAAAAGACTACCTTTCTCGGACAATCCCTCGTTTCTCAAATTATCGGCTTGTTTTAGTAAATATTCCTTAAGCAGCTTAAACTCATCCGATTCCTCACTTCTATAACCATAGTAAGTATAATTCCCATCTAATTCATAATCGTTGAGAGTGTCTATACCTTTTAGTTCTCTTATATTTATATCCACATATTTTTTTATATCATTAACAACTTGATCTTTCTCATGGTTATAAATTTTTTTATCTATCAGCTCCAAAAGAATTCCTAAAATGTGCATAATAACGGTAGGTTCTAAATATTCATTTTTTTTAAGCTTTAATAGTGTTTGATTCAATGCAGTTTGAAACTCATCTTCTTCTATCAACATATAGTGCCAAAGCATCACCCATTCTTCTTTCTGCTCTCTAAAAAAATATCTGCTTCGATTTAAATCTAGTGAAATTTCAGTTGCAGATACACTTCCCTTTGTAAAAAGATCAATCCAATTTTGATTCGATAAAAATAATTCTTCAAATAAAAAATTATATTTTTCAGAAATACGTTTAATTTCATTTAGAACATTATTGCGTTCTTCTTCTTCTTGTAGTTTTCCTGTTTTCAACTCTATAATTCTATGCAGTAGTTGTATATCCAAACTTGAACTCTTTATTTCAAACAATAACGCAAAAAATACCTGTATAAACTCTGTTATAAGTTCAGAATGATTTTTAAACTTATCCTCAAACGAATTTATCAACCGATCAAAATCTAATATACCTTGTCGTAGACTTCGCAAGTTTTGGTAACCTGCTGTATCAAAAACAGATTTGATAATTGATTGATTACTATTCAATACCTCTTTTGCATTTTTCAACTCATCCGTAAATGTTTTAAATGCAGTTTCAAAATCTTGTTCTACTTGAAATGTTTTCCCGATTGTTTTTTCTTTAAAAAGAAGGTATTTTTCATCTTCTTTTAATTTGCCTTCATCCGCAAGGAGAATAACCTTTTGTTTGTGTGTCTCTGTCAATCCATTAATATAACCATGCAGTTCTAATAATTCTATACCTGCTCGTTCCAAATCATCAAAAATGAAAATTATGTTTTGATTGCCTTCTTGTTTTAAAGCCCAACCCATTGGCATATCAGATAAATTAATGCCTGTGAATTTTTTTAAAACTTGCCCCACTAATTTTGCTGTCATACTTACGTCATGTGTATCATCTATGTTAAATAGTTTTAATAGAACTTTTTTGTGAATGTCCTCTTTAGATTTCAATCCAAATAAACTAACTTTGACGATATTTTTTGTATTTTGATATTCTACAGTCATCTGATTAATGAAAAAAGTCTTCCCACTTCCCCATTTTCCAGAAAGCAAAACGGCATACTGAGGCTCATTTAAATTTAGGTAGTAATCTAAAAAATCATTGATATGTTGATTTACAATTGCCAAAGATATACCTTGCTTTAATTTATGATGGGTTCCCAATCAAGTCGGGAATGACGGGAAGAAACTATTTGTTTTCAAAAGATTATATCACAGTCGCCGAATTCTCTCTGCCATACATCAAGAGGTATAGATCAATAAAATCAGAATTCAATTCACTCACTCCGAAGCATTACTCTCCAAAACATCACTAATTTTAATCATCAGCCCATTGAGCCTATCTTTAAAATAGGTCTCTTTTACTGAGTGGCGATAGACTATGTCCATCTCGTCATTTCGTATGTTTTGGATTTTTACCCCTCCACATGACTCACTTGTCCCATTGCCATCGAAAACAGGTTCACTTTGCAATACCCTGCGCATCGTATCACGCGGATAATCTTTATAAAGATATTCTTTTACAAACGCCTCTTCACTCATGCATCCGGCACTCACGCATACTTGTTTATCAATGGATATTTTCTCCACTGCTATGCCTGCGGTAAAAAGTTCCATCTCGACTGCATCACCTTCGTAACGGAGGTATCCCATATCCGCATATTTCAGCTTTGGGCTTTTGATAACAATCATTTTAGGGGTACTTATAGAGTAGTGTTTCGTTGCGCATCCTCCTATTAAGAGGGCGAAAAAACTAACCCATAGGATAAAGTATTTTTGCATGTACCGCATCCAATGCGTGATTTATTTCAGGAGAAAGGGTGACATTCATCGCTGCCAAACTCGCATCGAGTTGTTGAGGGGTAGTTGCTCCGATGATGGTGGAAGCGACAAAGTCAAACTGTTTGCTCCACGCAATCGCCATCGTGACAATATCCATCCCTGCCTCATGCGCAATACGAAGATACTCTTGAGTCGAAGCGAGTGTTTTATCATTTAAAAAACGTGCTGCCATCAATCTTTGACGCTTATTCGTTGAATTTACATAATCACTAAAACGTCCATGTACATGGGTAGCTTGATTGTATTTTCCGCTCAGAACTCCACCACCGAGAGGTGAATACGGTAACAAAGAAATATTTTCACTTTTACACACACCACTAATCCCGTCCAAATCACGACGATTTAGGAGAGAGAAATTATTTTGTACCGATTCAAAGCGGGCTAATTTCTCATATTTTGAGGTCATTGTGGCTTTCATCACCCCATGTGATGTATCGTTTGAGGTTCCGATGTAGCGAACTTTTCCGCTTTGCACCAGTGAATCAAACGCTCGTAATGTCTCTTCGATAGGAACAATCGGGTCAGGCCAGTGCATCTGATACAAATCAATATAATCCGTCCCAAGACGTTTGAGTGAGCCCTCGATAGCCCGCTCGATATGAAATCGATCGCATGCAGTGTATCCGTGGCGAATCGGAGGAACGAACCATCCAGAAGCAGCGCCGGCTACTTTCGTTGCCAAAATCAGACTATCTCGCGGTTTTGTTTTTAGCCATCTACCGACCATTTCTTCTGTCAAGCCCGCCAATGGTTCAGATGGAGGCACTGGATAGAGTTCTGCAGTATCAAAGAAATTAACCCCTGCATCGTATGCTTTATCCATGATGGCAAACGCATTTTTCTCATCGCATTGACTGCCAAATGTCATTGTTCCCAAACAAATTGGGGAAACGCGTAAACCACTGCGTCCGATATAACGATATTGCATTTGTTCTCTTTTCTTATATTTATGTAATCAATTTGTAATTGTATTCTATCATTTTTGAGCTACAATTAGTGTCAGATAATTTAAACAGGAGAACACAATGTTGAATATCATTAGTGACACACACTCGAAATTTCAAAAAGTACAAACCTTGCTAGGTAATACAACATCAACCGATCATACTTATTTTGAACAACTCAGTGAAGCAACTCAAGATGCTTATATTGCCATGAACGAAGGGATGTGTGTTAATACTACCGTATGTCACCAGTGTGCTGAACATCGCGATTTTTTACAGGGTATGATAGTTGTCATAGAAGAACTCGAAGAGGGGGCACCTTTCACGCAAATTTACCGTGAAAAACTAACTAACTACGCAACCATGGTTAATGAAACACTCCAAAAAATAGCAGCCTCACTAACAACTCTTTAACGAGAACTAACTTGCTGCCTTTAATGCATCATACGCTTCTTGTAGAAGTTTAAATTTTTCCGTATATTTGTTGATCACTTCAGGACTTTTCGTGTGAACTCGGTCAGGATGATATCGCTTTGCCAACTGCCGATAACGCTGCTTTAGATCTACTGGCTTACTGCCGATGGGAAGCTCAAAAAGCGCATGGTATCGGATCATCTTATCGATCGCATCGCTCCCTTTACCCCAACCTTGATAGTGTCCGTAAAGCTTACTCATAAATTCATCATCGTAACTGTAATTAATCACATAATGAAGCACTTCACGTCGGTTAAGGGCTTTTTCTAAACGTGATTTTGCACTCAATGTTGTGACATCAATATAAATTTGGTTGGAGGTACTGCTCATGACTAAAGAGGAGAGCTGTTGCTTGAGATAGCGCATCACCCAGCGATTATCGCTCAAAAAAGTTATTTTTACACGGCTTTGGCCAAAGGCATAAAGTTCAACATCAACTTTTTCAGCTTTTCGATACGGCACCTCGATACGTACAGCAGCACTTTTACATTTGCGAAGCGATCGTCGATAAAATGAGCTAGTGAGGTCATTGTCTTTAGTATAGCGATCGGTTAGAGAATCGAGAAAATCTTTTTTTTGTTCCGATGAGTTTTCATTGTTAAGAACCAAAACCCCATTGTCTAAAAAGAGGGTATTGTGAATATGATGATCAAAAAACTCTTCCATCCACGGCTCTTCGAGGGTACTAGAACTCCCGTGAACGAAAATAGCATTGTTGCGTAAAACGACTCTCACGGATACCCCCGATTCGATAGTATTACATCAAACTAAGCAAAAATTATTCCACCATTTTCTTATAACACTCCGGTCGGCGGTCACGAATCAGCCCCCAATAGTGACGGTGCTCACGGATAGAAACAGGATCAAATTCACTGTACAAGATCTCTTCTTTATCACGAGAAGCTTCGGAGACTTTGGTACCCGTATGATCTGTGATAAAAGAGCTGCCGTAAAACGTGAGAGTACAACTCTCACCGACCTCTTCTCCGATACGGTTAGCCGCGATAACGGGGATGATATTTGCCGCTGAGTGTCCCATCTGTACTCGTTGCCAGTGCGATGCGGAGTCCACACCGATTTCAGGCTCGCTTCCAATCGCAGTAGGATAGAAAATCATATCAGCTCCCATGAGCGTCAAGCAGCGTGCCGTCTCCGGAAACCACTGGTCCCAGCAAATACCGACACCGATATTTCCATAACGGGTTTCCCATACTTTAAATCCGGTATCTCCCGGCTTAAAATAAAACTTCTCTTCGTATCCAGGACCATCAGGGATATGGGTTTTACGGTAGTTTTCCATCACCGTACCATCGCTATTAATCATTACAAGTGAGTTAAAATAACGTTCCCCGTCTCGTTCAAAATAGCTGATGGGCAATACGACACCAAGCTCGCGGGCCAATGCACTAAAACGTCCAATCATTGGATGCCCTTCAAGTTCCTGTGCCCACGAAAAATACTTTTTGTCCATATCTTTGCAAAAATAATACCCTTCAAATAATTCAGGTAATAAAATAATTTGTGCACCATTTTTAAAAGCTTCTCGAACCATCATTTCGGCTTTAACAATATTAGCCGTTTTATCTTCACCCATTTGCATTTGTATTGCGGCTACTTTAACCATGGTCAACTCCTGTTACTTCGTGCTAAAATTATAACGCAGCACTTATAAAATATTAAAACATTACGTGGTATTCTATATAAATACAGAACATGTCAGAAAAGGGGTTTATTATGCAACTCAATACACAATACCAATTGTTCCCTCAAATGAGTACAGAAAGTAATAAGCGGGATAAAACTCTCGAAAAAATTGCAACCGGTGCTGAAATTAAGATCGATGACAGTGCTTTAGCTTCCATTGCTTCCATGATGCAAAGTAATATTAGTACTTCTACGCAAGAACTGATGAATACCAATGATTCTATCTCTATGATGCAAGTTGCCGACGGCACACTAAATTCACTAAGTGAACAAACTCAAACTCTCAGTGATTTAAGCGTTCGATACAATAGCGCTTCACTCAACGAAAGTCAAAAACAAGGACTCGCGGGAGAATTTAATCGAACCTTAGAATCAATGAACCAATCCATTCAAAGTACGAGCTACAATGGGCAAGGCTTATTTAATACAACCCATACGTTTGGTTCATCAAGTATTTCATTGGGAGATATGTCAACAAATACACTTTCTATTGATAATCAGGAAAGTATTTCCAGATATGCTCAAAGTGTATCTCAAACACAAAGTGATGTAGGTTCTACGACGAATGGACTTATCAGTACTACGAATAATTTACTTGGACAAATAAGTACTGCCTCTGCTGCACGAAGTCAAATTGCCGATACCGATATAGCAAAAGCAATCCAAGAATTTCAGCAAAGCACCCTAAAACTTGACGTTTCCCAAATCGCAATAGCTCATCAAAGTAACGTATTACGTCAAAATATTGCACAATTATTGGGGTGATTTTTTTTCGTCATCCTCGGGCTTGACCCGGGGATCCATCTCCTTAAAAGCTGGATTCCCGACTTCTCGGGAATGACGAGTAGGATTACATTCGATCTTTAGCTTCGATTCCTAAAAGGGAAAGTCCTGTTTTGATAGAAAGTGCAACAACCAAAAGAAGTTTGAGTAATTTTCCTTCATCTTCATTCCCAATAATACGAGTATCATAATAGAATTTATGCAACTTAGCTGCAAGTGCTTTGAGATAATCAGGAAGTTTTTGCACTTGACGTGATTCAAAAGCATCCTCAATAATCTCTGGTAATAACAGCGCTTCAAATAACAATCCATCCGCATCTGCGCTTAATCCGATCAATGATGACTTCATTATATCGTCTAAGCTCATTTCACTTTTCGCAATAAGCGTTTGAATACGGGCATGCGCATACTGTACATAGTAAACTGGATTGGAGCTGTCTTGACGCTTTAGTTCTTCAATGTCAAACTCGAGTGCCGTGTCGCATTTTTTGCTTGCAAACATAAAACGCAACGCATCTGCACCGATCTCTTCAACTACGTCACTCATTTGAATAACAGTTCCAGCACGCTTAGACATCTTATAAGGTTCGCCATCTTTTAGAAGGCTTACCATTTGAGAGAGCTGTACTTCGAGTTTTTCAGGATCGTATCCTAAGAAACTAATTGCCGCTTTGACGCGAGCAATATAGCCATGGTGATCCGCTCCCCAAATATTGATGTAGTTTTGAAATCCACGCTCAAACTTTTGGTTGTGGTAGATAATATCACCTGCAAGATACGTCGGACGTCCATCATCTCGAACGACAACACGATCATGGTCATCACCTAAGCCTGAAGAACGAATAAGAGTTTTTCCCTCATCGACATAAACACCATCACCCATCTTTGCCATAACGCGATCCCATTCATCATACAGAGATGCTTCGCCTACAAAGGTATCAAAATGAACGTTAATTGCTTTTAAATCATTGATAATAAGTTCTAAGATTTTATCTTTAGCCCAAAGTGCCAACTCTTTTTGACGACTTTCATCACGCAAGGCATCATCTCCAAATTGAGACTGAACTTCTTTCGCTAAATCACTCAAATACTCGCCGCGATAATATTTTTCAGGCCATTGGACTTCTTCACCAAGCAATGTGCTGCGCCCTTCGAGCTGTAACGATGTTCCCAGTAAATCAATTTGATTGCCCGCATCATTGACATAATATTCAGCTGTCATGTCATATCCCAAATGTCGACCAAGACGAAGCAGTGTATCGCCATATACGGCACCACGCGCATGCCCGATATGAAGAGGTCCTGTCGGGTTTGCACTTACAAATTCGAGTAGTATTGTCCCTTTTTTATCATCGCTGCCAAATTGCTTATCATTTGAAAGCGCCCAAGAAGCATACTCATCCAAAAACGCCTCCGAGAGACGAAAGTTAATGTAGCCCTTGACCGATTCGACCGCACCAAACATCTCATGCTCTCCAAAAGAACTCGCAATCTCTTCAGCAATAATCATAGGTGATTTGCGTAATTCTTTAGAAAGTGAAAAGGCAATAGGAGTAGAGAAATGTCCGAAGGAACGATCCTTCGGCTTTTCAAGGATTATATCGCAGTTGAATTTATCGCGCAAAAGCGCGCTGACTCGTTGTTTCAAAATTATACTTGTGCTGTAGTTTTTGGAGCTTCAACACTTGTGGTTGTAGGCGTTTCTACGTGCTTAGGAGCTTCGACGATAGTAGCTTCTGATTCTTCAGCTTGATCTTCTTTCATCTCTTTTTTGAAATTTTTGATCCCTTGACCAAGACCTTTTGCAAGCTCTGGAATCTTTTTTGCTCCAAACAGTAAAACAACAATTGCAAGAACTATTAACCAATGACTTGTGCTAAAACTACCCATAGATACATTTCCTTTTATATAAAATACATTCGAGCAGTATAACGGCTCATTGCTGTAATGACCCTTATACTTTTTTTACTCTTATAGTGCCCACATTTGGACGAATTCATTTATTTGCTGTGTTGGAATTTTCATTCGGGCTGCTTTAGCGATCGTGATGAGTACATCAGCAGCAGCATCCAAATCATCATTAACAATTAAATAATCGTATTCGCTGATACGCTGTACTTCACGTGTTGCCATGTCAAGACGCTTAGCGATAATTTCCGCACTATCGGTAGAGCGACTTAAAAGGCGCTTTTTGAGTTCTTCTAAAGTAGGAGTTGTAATAAATACTGATGTTGTAATATCCGCTAAACGATTTTGTACCGCATCGTGACCTTGAACATCAATGTCAAAAATTACTAATTTCCCCTCTTTTAATGCTTTTTTAACAGGTCCTAATGATGTTCCATAATAGTTTCCATGTACAAGCGCATATTCTAAAAACATCTCTTCGTCTATTTCACGTTTGAATTCTTCTTGAGAGACAAAATGGTAGTGAACACCATCAATTTCGCCCTCTCGTTTACTACGGGTAGTGGTTGATATGGAAAAGTAAGTAGAACCAATATCATTAAATATTTTATTGATTAATGAGCTCTTTCCTGCCCCGCTAGGACCGGAAAGGACTAAAATTGCACCACTGGTTCGATTCACTTCTCATCCCCAAAGTTGATATTAATACTAATATTGAGCCCTTTTAGCGATGCAGCAACATCATCATTGGAAAGTGCTTTTAAAAGAGCTTGTAATGCTTCCATCCCTTCAGATGGAGAGCTTTTTTTCTCTGTTGCTGAAGCCAAAACAGGGGCCTCAGATTTATCATTAATCTCTAGATCTTTTGATGGCTTGCCCATGGCTTCACTTAGGGCTTCAGCATCTAATGAAGAATGTTCTCCTGTGCCTACTCGAACACTCAACTCTTCTTCTACACTCTCTCCGATTGCGAGCTTCATCTCTCGCTCATCAATACCGTCTAAGTCATCAATCTCATCAAAAGAGCCTAAATCATCTAATCCAAATTCATCCAAATTCGTATCATTCAGTGTAGATTCCAAATCTTCCAGATCCAATTCACCCACTGCATCTTGAATTTGTTGTTCAAGATCATCAAACTCATCATCACTTAATAAATCACTTATCGGCTCACGAGAACTTTCATCTTCTTCTATGCGCGGTAAATCTTCCAAACTTTCCAGCTCTTCTTCTGATTCAAGAACGTCCATTTCACCCATCATTAAATCATCGAGTAATGCATTGTCAAGCTCTTCATCTTCTACTTTAAGGGCTTCTTCATTCTCATCTAAACCCAGTCCATTGAAAATATCATCGAATTCGTCTTCATCCAGATCTTCCAGATCTTCCAATTTTTCGATAGAAGAAGGAATTATTATTTCTGTTTCTTCCTCATCCAGATCTAAATTTTCAATACTAAATTCTTCATCCTCATTAAACGTATCAGTGTCTTCCAAAAGATCTTGAAGTTCTTGCACTTCTTCGTGATCTAGAACGTTTGTCTTCATCCCCTGAAGCAATTCATCATCAAAGCTGTCCAGTGCCGCACTGTTAACTAAATCCTCTTCTTTTTCATCATTAAAATCTAGCTCATCATCAAGCCCAAACAACTCATCATCCGATTCAATACTTAACAAATCAATCGATTTTTCTTTTTCTGGCTTAACTGCCGTTTGCAATGATTTTTCAATATTGGCAAAAAGTTCAACTAAATCGGTTGGTAAAAAAGGTTTATTAATCACTTTATCAAAGCCCGCAGGAACATCATTTCCCCGAGTGGCCATAAGAAGGCTTGTTTTATAGATGATTCTTTCACCTAATGCAGTCATTATCTCATCACTATAATACGCATCATCTACAATTAGTAAATCGTACTCATCATGCTCTATCTCATCAACAGACCAAACAACATTCAAATCATCTTTCGTTTTTTGCGCACTTAGGGCAACCAATTTTCGTACAACTGGATTATCATTTAGTAATAAGATTCTCATAACAAATACTGCCTTCTTGATGTTGTGTCAGCTAAATGGTATCATTGTAACCAAAAAAGAATAAAATGATAAAACTTCTCACCTTATTTTTGACATTAAGTATTGTAAATGCTCAAACACTAACCTTTCTTCTCCCTGATGAAAAAAGCGGCTTTGAACATGAACTAATGAGTCATCTCAAAAAAGCACATACCCAAATTATTTTGCTCACTCCATCGCTAAATCATCCTGCATTACGTCGGCAACTTATTCAATCCGTTTCTAAGGGCGTCAAGCTCACCTTGATTACTCAAAACCCTTCTGCTGATCCATTACAGCTTGTTGCTTACAGCGGAGTTGAACTTTATCTTTACCGCGCTCGTTCTCTAAGTGATACGTTGATTTTAATAGATGATGAGATAGTCTGCCATGTCTCAGGCGGATTCAATGATGAGGAACTGTCGCAAAAAAGTCAAAATGCACTGTGTAGCGATGATAGTGACTTTATACTTTCCCTTCACCAAAATGCGAACCGAATTTTGACACGCTCAAAACCCTATTTAAAATAATTTTCCCAAAACTTGAAATGCACTTTGCATCTGTGAACTTACGATCATCATAGTCTCAGCAAGCGTTGCAATTAAAACCACAAATGCCACACCAATTTTAATCGGCATACCAATGACCAGCAAATTAAATTGCGGCATACTTTTCATCAACATTCCAAAAATAACATCCGCAAGCATCGAAAGTGCCGTAATAGGAAATGCAATCATAAAGCCCACAACAAACATATTGAGCATAGCGTGCATAATGTATTTAAAAAGCTCAGGAGTCACCATAAAACCACCCAATGGAACCGAAGCGATGGATTCAGAAGCAAACAATAAAATCCAATGATGCATATCAAGGGAAAGCAGTACCATCAATGAGACCAACGCCAAAAACTGCCCAATAATCGGCATTGAGACACCCGATTGCGGATCAATAGCAGAAGCAAGAGTAAATCCCATCATAAAGGATATTTGTCCCCCTGCAAACGTAATAACATGATACGCGAGCTGTAGAATGATCCCTACCGTTAATCCAAAGAGCATCTCCCCCAAAATTGCTACGGTTAAACTGGCAGCATCCAAATGGATTTGTAACGGAGGTAATGCACCAAAAAAGAAAACGGTAAAAAAGAAGGCCATGGCAGCTTTAACAGACATTGGGATATTGGCATGCGAAAAAATGGGGACTGCCATAAAAAGTGCACTAAAGCGAACATATAAAAGAATAAAAGCAGCCGTTCGCCCTTCACTAAAAATCTGTGCCCATTCCACGCGCTATTTACCGCTCACCAAAGAGCCATCAACCATTCGATAGATATGGTCACAACGTGCAGCCAATGCTTCATCATGGGTTACGAGCACTAATCCAGCTTCGTGTTGAACTAAGTAGTCCATAAAAAGATCCATCACTTCTGTAGCGGTAGCATGATCGAGATTTCCCGTCGGTTCATCGGCGAAAATAAGACGCGGTTTTTTGGAGAGAATCCGAGCAATAGAGACACGCTGCTGCTGACCACCGGAGAGTTCCGTCACTTTTTGCCCTATCACCTGCTGTATTCCAAGATTGACCAACAACGCAGGATCAATGGTCTCACCCGCTAAAATTGCCGCAACTTCAAGATTTTCATAGGCACTAAATCCTTTGAAAAGATAATGGCTTTGATAAATAAGCCCCAAATCATGGCGACGAAGCTGTACTAATTGTTTATCATCCAAGGTATAAATATTTTTTTCAAAAAGTTCGACATTGCCACTGTTGGGTTTTAAAAGTGAAGAGAGTATGTGCAAAAGCGTCGATTTTCCGCTGCCGCTGACACCAACAATGGCTATTGATTCGCGTGAATGCAATTCCAATGAAATATCATTAAAAAGAGGATAATCAAAACGATGAGAAAGTGAGGTTGCTTTTAAAAGTATCATGGGGGAATTATAGGAGAATTAAATTAAAAAAAGAGAGTAAATGACTATTTCGTCATCCTCTGACTTGATCAGGGGATCCATCTCTTAAAAAGCTGGATTCCCGCCTTCGCGGGAATGACGAAGAAAAGCTAAACCAAAAGGTTTGTTTACGCCATTTGAGCAGCGACTTCTTCTGCGAAGTTGTCTACTTTTTTCTCTAAGCCTTCGCCTACTTCGTATTTAACGAATTCAACGATGCTTGCTGTTCCGCCGTGAGCGGCAGCTTCTTTTGTCAGTGCTTGCGCTACAGTCATAGAATCATCCATAACGTAGTTTTGATCCAACAATGCAAGTTCTTTATCCAAAGTTGTATTGTCTGCTACGAAACGAGCCAATTGTCCAGGGATGATGTTTGCCCAAATTTTTTCAGGTTTGCCATCTGCTAGTAATTTTGCTTTGATCGCTTCTTCAGCTTCAGCCATAACTTCCGGAGTCAATTGTGACATAGAAATATACTGAGGAACATTCTTAACTGTTTTTTTCAAACGTGCAAGTTCTTCATTCTCAGTTTTGATCGCTTCAATACGACCAATCGTTTCTGCTTCTACGAATGCAGGATCAAAATCATTGTAACTCATAGTAGTAGGTTTCATTGCAGATGCGTGCATTGCAATATTACGTACCATTGGAGCCAATGCGTCTGCTGTTTTTTGAGAATCACATGTGATTGCTACCAAAACACCAACACGGCCGTTTGTGTGAACGTAACCATTTACACATCCGTGCTCGCCTGCATTAAGTGTTACAAAACGACGAGTTACGATTTTTTCACCGATACGAGCTACTTGAGACGTAAAGTACTCTGAAAAAGTTCCTGTTTCGTATGACGTTTCGTTTAACTCTTCTACTGAACTGACACCTGTAGTAAATACGTGTGCTGCAGTGTTGCCAACAAGAGCGATAAAGCCATCATTTTTTGCAACGAAATCAGTTTCAGAGTTAATTTCTACCAAAGAAGCAGACGTAAATGTTTCAGAAATCTTAAGACCCAAAAGTCCTTCAGCTGCAACACGATCCGCTTTTTTAGCAGTTTGAGCCATACCGCGGTCACGTAAAAACTCTTTCGCTTTTTCCATGTCGCCATCACACTCAGTGAGTGCTTTTTTACAATCCATCATAGGCGCATCAGTCGCCGTACGAAGGTCTTTGACCATTGCTGCTGTTACGTCTGCCATGATTACGCTTCTTCTGCTACTGCTGTAGCAGGTGCTTCAACAGCTGCTGCTTCCGGAGCCATTTCTTCTTCAGTTACTTCTTCGTTTCCGCCGTTACGAAGTGCTTTACCTTCATTGATCGCTTCAGCCATTTCTTTACAGAAAAGTTGGATAGAACGGATAGCATCATCATTTCCAGGGATTGGAATGTCGATTACGTCTGGATCACAGTTAGTATCAAGAGGTGCAACAACACGGATACCGAGGTGACGCGCTTCAAGAACTGCAATGTTTTCTTTTACTGCATCGATAACGAACATCATGTCAGGCAAAGTTTTCATGTTACGGATACCGCCAAGGTATGCGATCAATTTGTCTTTTTGACGACCCATCATCAACGCTTCTTTTTTAGTTAAAAGACCCATTTGACCGTTTGCTTGCATCTCTTCGATGATTTCAAGTTTACGGATTGATTTTTGGATTGTTGGGAAGTTTGTCAACATTCCACCCAACCAGCGGTTGTCAACGTATGGCATACCACATGAAATAGCTGCATCACGGATAGCAACACGTGCTTGTTTTTTAGTTCCTACGAAAAGAACTGTTTGTCCCTCAGCCGCAGCATCAAGAACTTGCTGATATGCGCTACGGAAAAAACGCAATGTTTTTTGTAGATCGATGATATAGATGTTTTTACGAACGCCAAAAATGTATTTTTTCATTTTTGGATTCCAACGACGTGTTTGGTGACCGAAATGTACACCGCACTCTAAAAGGTCTTTCATAGTTACCATAAGTAACTCCTGTATTAAAATATTTGTTCTTCGTTTACTTGGGCGATTATCAACAGAGCCGACGAAACATCGGATGCACGAGAACAATTTATTCGCTTGCGAATTTTTACTCACGTCATAAGAGGAGAGAAAATCGGGCGAATTTTACTTGGAATCCTCTTAATATTAGCTGTATTTACCACTATTTCAAGCTTAATCACATCTTTATCACTAAATATTAATGCTTTCAAATTGCTTTTATATAATTTTTGCTAATATCATTAAAAGCAATGCGAGTGCATTGAATCAATTATTACACCACCAAAGACTTAAGGAGTCAAATATGAAACAAAAGTTTTTAGGATCGATCGTCGCTGCAACGCTCCTCTCTACCACTGTAATCGCTGATGATACTCTCATGCAGCGGTTTGATAAAATGGAAAAAGAGATGGCGGCTCTTAAGGCCGAGATTAGCTCTCTCAAAGCTGAAAAAGCTGTATCTACGCAAAAAACAGCGGTTGTTTCAGCTCCAATAACAGATAAAACAACCATTGTTTCCAATGACGATATAAGTAAAGAGATTGATGATATTAAAGATCAAATAAGCGGTCTTAATAAAAAAACAAACGGCAATCACCTCAAATGGGATGTTGATTTCCGCAGTAGTTTTGATAATCTTCAGTACACCATGGCCAATGGAGATAAAGTCAAAAATGATGCTCTATTAAGCAACCGTCTATGGCTTGGGATGAGCTATGCTGCAACCAAAAACCTCAGTTTCGTAGGTCAACTTGCTTACAATAAAACTTTTGGAGAACGTGCTAAAACTCCAGATGGAGGGATATTTGATGGTTTCGACTGGGTTAGTGGTGAATCTGCTCATGATGATACCCTTCGTGTTCGCTCCGCCTATTTCTTCTATACTAACGATGAACTTGCAGGATTAGACATCCCTTGGACCATAAGTATCGGTCGTCGCCCATCTACCGAGGGACACCTCATCAATCTTCGTGATGATGACCATGCGTCCTCTCCTCTTGCACATACTATCAACGTAGAGTTTGACGGTGCAAGTGCGAAATTTGGAATGGATGAACTTACCGGCTTAACTGGTTCGTATTTCAAGCTTTGTGCCGGACGCGGTATGAGCAATGCAGAACCACGATTTAATTCAGCACCTTATGCCACAAGTAGTGATGCAAACACAAGTAATATTGACATGGCTGGAATTATTATTGTCCCTTATGATGATAAACAATACAGCACAGGATTACAATACACCTACGCTAATAATCTAATTGATATGGTTAATCCTAATGATCCAACCCAAGGTTTGCAAACAGTAGGCGGTCTTCACACTGCTACAGCCTTTGCCATGGTTAACGGCATCGGTGATGGATGGAGTGAATTCTTAGATAACACAATGTTCTTTGTCAGCGGTGCAATGTCCAAGACTGATCCATATAGTAACGGTAATGGAGGTATGCTAGGTTCTTATGAAAACAAAACGGGCTATAGCTACTGGATCGGGACACAGTTTCCATCCCTTATCAGCGATGAAGGGCGTTGGGGAGTTGAATTTAATCATGGTTCTGAATTTTGGCGTCCGATCACCTATGCAGAAGACACTCTGATCGGTTCAAAAATCGCTGCACGTGGAGATGCATACGAACTTTACTTTACTGAGCCGTTGGTTGATGATATTTTGACCTTCCAACTCCGTTATACCTATATCAATTATGATTACAGTGGAAGTAATGGTTTCTTTGGAAGTACTAGTGGAATGCCATTAAGTATGGATCAAGTGAGAGCAATGGGTGCTCCAATGAGCGGAATGGTTGTTGATAAAGCACAAGACATTCGCGCTTATATCCGTTATAAATTCTAAACCTTTCGTCATCCCCGTGAAAACGGGGATCCAGCTAGCTTTGTAACTTCACCAACTCTTCTTTCACTTTCAAGACATGATCTTTTACTTTTACGTTTGTCCACATCGCTTTTACAACCCCTTTTGGGTCGATGATGTACGTTGAGCGAGCGATTCCCATGTACTCTTTGCCATAGTTTTTTTTCATCGCCCACACGCCATATTCTTGCATCATTTGCGTAGTTGGATCACTAAGCAGTGTAATACCGAGATTTTGTTTCTCGATAAAGTTACGATGCGCTTTGGTACTGTCGGCACTCACACCTAATATAATCGCTCCCATATCATCATACTCATCCACAGATGCCGTAAATTCACACGCTTCCGTCGTACAACCGGGAGTGGAATCTTTCGGATAAAAATAAAGGACAATCCATTTACCACGTAAGTCGCGTAGACAAATCTCTACGTCGTCTTGGTTACTTAAACAAAAATCGGGGGCGGTGCTTTCTAGTTCTAACATTTTTAATTTCCTTGTTTTAGTATCTCTATCCCGTCATTCCCGTGAAGACGGGCGAAGTACCCTCGGGTGAATCTAGCTGGATCCCCGCCTTCGCGGGAATGACGAGTGGTTATAAAATTACGATTGACTTAATTTCCGTAAACTCTTCGATGGCAAAGCGTGGACCTTCTCGCCCTACACCGCTGAGCTTCACACCGCCATAAGGCTGAATATCAAAACGAAGCGTAGGCATATCGTTAATCACAACACCGCCTGCATCGAGGTCTTCTATCGCTTGTGTCGCATGGGCAAGGTTGTTTGTAAATATGGAAAACTGCAATCCATAAGGAGAGTTATTCATCCGCTGTATTGCATCATCGATTCCATCTACGCGAACCAAACTAACAATTGGGGCAAACACCTCTTCGCATACAATTTTCATTGACTCTGTGACATCTGCCATTACACACGGATAAAAAACTCGTCCCTCACAACGTGGCGGAGTCAATGCCCGCGCCCCCTCTGCAATAGCGCTTTCTACCCAACTCATCGCCCGTGTTGACGCTTCATCATTGATAAGCGGTCCTAAAAAAGTATCTTCATCATAGGGAGAACCCACGATTAGCTTGGCTGTTGCTTCTGCTATTTTAGTAGAAAA
Organism: Campylobacterales bacterium; assembly: GCA_026390135.1. GTDB lineage: Bacteria > Campylobacterota > Campylobacteria > Campylobacterales > Sulfurimonadaceae > Sulfuricurvum. Next base: position 31,984 of record JAPLGN010000004.1, read on the forward strand.
TTCATCGTACACAACACTATCTACATAAATACGTTGAAGCGAGATACACACCTGCCCTGAGTTTACAAACGCTCCGATAGCACAGCGTGACGCGGCATAATCCAAATCAGCACTGTCATCGATGTAGGTCGCTGCATTGCCCCCAAGTTCCAAAGAGACTTTTTTAATCCCTGCGCTTTTGGTAATGATGTTTCCTACTCCAACAGAGCCTGTAAAACTAATGACTCTGGGAATATCACTCCCCACCAACGCACTTCCGACCTCAGCATCACCGTAAACGACACTCAACGCATCTTTGGTTGCATAGGGGCTTTCGATAAACAGTTTTGCCAGTTTGTACGCACAAAGAGGAGCTTCGGGAGTGGGTTTAAGAACAACAGCATTCCCCGCTACCAAGGCAGGTGCTAGTTTATGAGCGACAAGATTGAGCGGAAAATTAAACGGGGTAATTGCTACAACAACACCGCAAGGAACTCTCTGCCAATACGCATGCGCACGACGACCGCTTGGCATTGCATCGGTATTGATCGTCTCGCCATGCAATGTACGCATTGTTTCAGCAGAAAGAGTAATGGTTTCGACACAACGATCGACTTCAATACGTGCATAGGCAATCGGCTTACCTACCTCATCACACAAAATACGGGCAAACTCTTCACGCTGTTCTAGCAATTTACTTGCGACATCCAATAACCATGAACATCGTTGATGAAGCGGAACTTTTTTTGCCATCTTAGCCGCATTTTGTGCAACATTAAGTGCTTGGCGAGCATCATCCGCACTGCACTCCGGTGAGCGTGACACTACACGCCCATCGTATGGACTTAACCGTTCCGCCACTTTATCGCGTTTGATTTCTTCTGATCCCATCCAAATATGTGCATTCATACATCAGCCTCATCGATAAATTATTCTTTTATTATACAAATCATCACCTAAAAGGAGAAAGAAGCACTCACTTTAAGGAGTTTTTTGTTGTGAAAGTTTTAGAATGTCCCCATATTTTATAAAGGAAGCATAATGAATTTGACCATAACCGATGGTGTCATAGGCGTACGCCCCCCCGTTACGAAACCTCATCCAGGATTTTTTTTCCAAGTAGGAGAAGAGCGTTTTCGAAAACTGGTTGATGATCACTATGAAATGATCCGTACCAGCGACATTGCCTTTTTGTTTCCAGTGAATGATGAAGAAGATTTCAGTACTGCCAAAAAACATGCTGCCGATTTTTTGATTCAAATTTGCGGAGGACCTGATTATTTTGCACAAACACGTGGTGAGCCTCGTATGGTTGGACGTCATGCACCGTTTCGCATCGATGAGAATGCACGTCGTCGCTGGCTCGAGTTTTATGCTGTCTTGCTTCCGGCACTCGAAGCAGAGGGAATCAATCCAGAATACATTCAGTCGTTTTGGGATTACCTTGATGTTTTTTCAGTCTGGATGGTCAATACACCAGTGCATTAACTCGTCATTCCCGCGAAGGCGGGAATCCAGCTATACGCTGATAGGGGTGGATCCCCGGGTCAAGCCCGAGGATGACAGAAATATTATAAATTAAGTAACAACCCGCCAAATCCCTTGGAAGTAACTCCGAGGGGAATTTTGATTCCCTCCTCCATGTGATCTGCAAAAAATCGGGTCAACCAAATACGGTTGGTTTGAATTTTCTGCAATACCAAAGTATCTTCTTTATCAATCACTTCTGTATGATAATAGCCAATCGCAATTGTAAGCTTTTGTGCCTCGCCCTCAGGAAGCAAAATAAAATTAAGGGTTCTTTTTGTCGTATCAACGGTTACATTTTCAACTTTTCCGTATCCTTTTGAACTAAAATACATGGATACCGCAGACGTCATAAGCTTGGAACGAAAGTTATCCATAGAAGAAGCTTCAGCCATACCAGACACACTCAATAAAACAGCCAATAAAAGTATTCGTAACATAATTAGAGCACCTTTTTTTTAGAGAATTATACCGCTTAATCAATGTTAAATGGCATCTGCGCTAGAATCACCTAATTTTTATTTTGGAGATTTTCACTATGAACGAAGCCAAAAATATTTGGATGAACGGAAAACTAGTACCTTGGAATGACGCAAAAATTCACGTCCTTTCTCATACGCTCCACTACGGTAACGGTGCCATCGAGGGGACAAAAGTCTATAAAACTTCAAAAGGGTATGCTATTTTTCGTCTAAACGATCATACAAAACGTTTGATTGAATCGGCAAAGATGACGCTCATAACGGTTCCATATACTCTTGAAGAACTCAACCAAGCACAAATTGATCTCATTAAATCCAACGATTTTACGGGTGAAAATGTCTATCTTCGTCCTATTGTCTATTTAGGATATGGCGTTATGGGGATTTATCATAAAGAAGCTCCTGTTGAAGTTGCGGTAGCTGCATGGGAATGGGGTGCCTATTTGGGTGAAGAGGGGATGAAGCGTGGTATTCGCCTCAAAATCTCTTCATTCAGCCGTCCAAACAACAAATCCAATATGGGTAAAGCAAAAGCAGTCGCTAACTATCTTAACTCTCAAATGGCAAAATTTGAAGCAGTAGAAGCCGGTTACGATGAAGCACTTCTTCTGGATGATGAAGGTTATGTCGCAGAAGCTAGCGGAGCGTCGTTTTTCATGATAAAAGACGGTGAAATCATCACTCCTCCAAATGATAACTCTCTCGCATCCATCACCCAAAAAACGGTCATTGAAATGGCAGAAAAAATGGGGATGAAAGTAACTCGCCGAAAAATCACCCGTGAAGAAATTTACGTTGCGGATGAAGCATTTCTCACAGGTACTGCAGCAGAGCTAACCCCTGTTCGCGAAGTAGATGCACGGGTATTGGGTGCAGGCGGACGTGGTCCAATCACTGAAAAACTACAAAGCAGCTATTTTGACATCGTATACGGACGTAATCCTGATTACGATCACTACTTGACTTATATTGATGATACACACTAAAACGAACAAGTCCGCTTTAGTGGCAGGGACAAATGTCCCTACAACCCCCTAAAGCTACAAAACAAGTGAAGCGCTTTTTGCAAAGCAAAAATGTTTCTTCAGAAAAACTTTAGTTTTTGAGAATTTTAAAGGAAATTTTATGGCAACCGATATGAACGATTATTTTAATAAGAAAAAACATGAAGAAAAAAAGAGTGAGGGAGGATTCACTCCACCAAAACCTCCTAAAATCGATTTCAATATGAATCCCCAAAAAGCAGGTATCCTTTGGCTCATAGGAGGATTTATTGTCCTCTTATTTTTGGCAAAACCTTTTATTATCATCAATGAAGGCGAACGCGGGATTCTTTCCACCAACGGTAAATATAGCGATAACGCATTAATGCCGGGGCTTCATTTTCTCCTTCCTGTTATTCAAACTGTTTATATTGTTGATACAAAAGTACGTATTATCAACTATGCTGATAAAATCGATCGTGCGTCAACCGCAGGAGATGGGATTTTACTCAAACCTGCTATCACCGTTTTAGATAAACGGGGACTTCCGGTATCCATCGATATGACGGTCCAATATCGTCTTAATGCCCAACTTGCAGCTCAAACCATCTCCAACTGGGGTTTCAGCTGGGAAGATAAAAT
>JAPLGN010000003.1 GCA_026390135.1 Campylobacterales bacterium
TTTTGATGTATAGGGTGATAACCATTGACCAGCATAGAAGCTTTTGGAGCATGGTAATCATAATGAGTGAGAGTTTTACACGCTTTATCATGCAGCTCACTCAGATGCGCTAATCCTAAATAATCGTTCGAACTCATATCAATCAAAGTCTCATCGACAACGTTACGTGTTCGATAACGTCCGGAACGTTTTAGGGCTTTGAGCTCATTGGCATAAGGGTGATTATTCATAAAAATGGCTTAAGCACTTCAACGCAAAGCCCCATAGCGGTACTCTCATATCCTCTGGTCTCACGGATATACGGTTTACAAAAACCTTCAACCATACAGGCACCCGCTTTTCCTTGCCAATCACCGCTTTGAATATAACGCTCCACATCATCAGCATTAAAAATATCGAAGAAATAATGAGTAGAAGATATATCGATTAATTCCAAACGAGGTGTTTTGTAAATCATGCACGTGATGATGGCAACTTCACAACCGCTTTGAGTGGCTAAAATGGCTCTTGCATCCGATTCATCTTTGGCTTTACGAAGAATTTTACCCTGAGCTGTAACGACCGTATCGGCAACAAGAAGCGGATAATCTTTGCATCCGAAACGCTCATAATTGACACGGTATTTTCCCAGTGTTGCTTGGTAGACAAAATTTTTAGGTGTTGGGGCAATAATCGAGTCCTCATCAAAATCGATGGACTCTTGAAAAAAGGGGATACCCGCTGCTCGAAGAAGTTCAGCACGGGTGATGGAAGAAGAACAAAGACGGAGCATTTAATTAATAAGCGTTTCGTAAAACGACACCGATAAAAATAGCAATTACTCCAAGAACAATATTCAAAGGAACCATATATTTAGAAATCATCTCTAGCATTGCTTTTGCACGACCTAGATCATTGTTGGCAAGTGCTTTTTGTGCTTGATTACGTCGATAGATCATAACAGCCAAATTGATGCTCATAACCATCCAAATTGCCTCTTTGATATGAACGGTTTGATACAAACTCATCGCATAATCATCGATCACATTTCCCATTGCATCCATTGCCGCAGCACGAAAACCAAGTCCTACTGCCATTGTGACCGCAGTAATAATAAGAATAACTGCAAACGGTGTTACGATGGTAAAAAGACGTTTAAGGGTATGTGCTGCCCGCTCCATTTTAATTTTTGGATCAGTAATCATAGCACACGATTGATGGACGGCAAAACGGATAGCAATCATCCCGCCGACCCAAATCACCGCACTGATAACGTGTAAAAAGATAATCGTTAGACGATAATCAGCAAACAGTTGGACTAAAAATTCTTTCAATGTAATTCCTTAGTAATATACGCCAATGCAGCTTCAAGTGCTTCATTTATCTTCGAGGGATCTTTTCCGCCCGCTTGAGCGAAATCCGGACGTCCTCCGCCACCGCCGCCAACGATTGGCGCGATAGCTTTAACCCAGTCTCCCGCTTTTACGGACGAATTTTTGACCCCGCTGGCAAGTAGAACTTTATCGTCTTTGACTTGGAACAACATTACACAAATCGACTCATGTGCATTCTTAAGCTCATCGATACGCTCTTTGATATCACCCAATCCAAGTTCCGCCACAACCACTGCCGTAGTTCCCATCATCATGACCGTGATCTCCTCTTTCGAAGAAGAAGCCAACGCCGTTATTTCGGTTTTAAGGCTTTTTACTTGCTCTTTAAGTCGCTCAATTCCTGCAAGAATATCACGGTTTTTGACCGATGCTTCCACCTCTTCGAGAAGATGGCGATTGGCTTTAAACGCATTGTATGCCGCATTTCCGCAGACCGCTTCGATACGTCGCACACCCGCGCTTACACCGCTTTCTTTGGTGATGATAAATGTCCCGATGGTTACCGTATTATCGACATGAGTACCGCCGCAAAACTCCACTGATGCCGTCCCAAAGTTCACAACACGAACAACGTCTCCGTATTTTTCACCAAACTGCGCTTTAGCCCCGCTTTTTTTGGCTTCATCAATACTCATCTCTTTGGTCACACCCTCTAGGGCATGAAGGATATGATAATTGACCTTCTCTTCGATTTGGGCAATCTCGTCATGACTCATCGCCTTAGGATGAGAGAAATCAAAACGCAATCGGTTGTGCTCGACCAAAGATCCCGCTTGTGAAATATGTTCTCCTAATAGCTCATACAATGCTGCATGAAGGAGGTGGGTTGCAGAGTGGTGCTTCGCAATCTCATTACGTGACACATCTATAATTGCTTCTACTGTTTCACCGACTTCCAGCGTCTCTTTGACCTCAACATGCGAAAGATTTAATCCGTGAAATTTTTTCGTTTGCGTGACAATGGCTTTATCCGAGAGCATTCCATTATCGCCGCATTGTCCGCCGCTTTCTGCATAAAAAGGAGTTTGTTCGAGAAGTACCCACCCTTTTTGGTGCGCGTGAAGTTGCTCTACACGCTCAAAATTTTCACCTAATAACGCTTGAATTTTGACAGGCGCTTTGGTATATCTGTATCCGATAAAGGTGTTCACACCGAAAGTTTCCAAAAGAGTTTTAAAATCACCCTCGACCGCCGTATCTCCCGAACCTTTCCATGCCGCTTTTGCACGAACTCGCTGCTCTTTCATAAGGGCTTCAAACGTATCGGTATCGAGTGCGAGATTTTTCTCTTTGAGCATATCTTCGGTCAAATCCAGCGGGAATCCAAACGTATCGTAAAGTTTAAACGCTACTTCACCGCTAAACGTCTCTTTGGTATTTTTTAGCTCTTCATTGAACAGCTCAATCCCAGAAGCGATAGTTTTGAAAAAACGCTCTTCTTCGAGCATGATTTGCTCTTTTAAAATAGGTAGTTTTTCCACGATATACGGATACTGCTGCCCCATAAGTTCCGCTACGGTGTCCGCTATTTCAAACATAAACGGTTTGGTAAATCCGAGTAAATACCCGTGACGTACCGCACGGCGTAAAATACGGCGAAGAACATATCCTCTGCCCTCATTCGAGAAATTTGTCCCTTGCGCCAACAGAAAAGTAACCGTACGGATATGATCGGCGATAACACGGTACGAGGCACCGCCTGCATAATCATACGGCTTACCGATAAGGGCTTCGACTTTACGAATAATCGGCATAAACAAGGTTGAATCATAATTGCTTCGGACACCCTCAAGCACCGCAACCGCACGCTCCAATCCCATACCTGTATCGATGGAAGGTTTTGGTAACGGCTTTAACTCTCCCTTCGCATTGCGCTCATACTGCATAAATACGAGATTCCAAATTTCCAAGAAACGATCTCCATCGCCTCCCATATAATCCTCAGGTCCATTAAAATGTTCCGCACCCTGATCGACAAAAATTTCTGAACACGGACCGCATGGGCCCGTATCACCCATTTGCCAAAAATTGTCTTTATCCCCCAAGCGCATGATACGATCCGCAGAAATATGCTTCTTCCACATCTCTTCCGCTTCATCGTCAGACTCATGCACCGTTACCCAGAGTTTATCGACGGGAAGTTTCATCACTTCGGTAATAAATTCCCAAGCATGGGCAATCGCCTCTTCTTTGAAATAATCCCCGAAACTAAAGTTCCCAAGCATCTCGAAAAAGGTATGGTGACGCGCCGTATGACCGACGTTTTCCAAATCATTGTGCTTACCGCCCGCACGCAGACACGTCTGTGAACTGGTCGCTCGTGGGTTAGAAGGGGCAGGAATATCGCCCGTAAAAATAGATTTAAACGGAACCATCCCAGCATTAGTAAACAACAACGTTGCATCATCAGGAACAAGAGGCGAACTCGCCACACGGGTATGGTTTTTTGATTCAAAAAAGGCTAAAAAAGCTTCGCGTACGTCCATCATGGGTTACTCTCATTTGGGTAAAATTGTCGCGATTATAGCGAAGATGGGTTTAATAAAAGAAATTAGAAGGAAAAGAGAAGCTGGATTCCCGCCTTCGCGGGAATGACAATTACGAAAACGCTCTATTAAGCGCACTAAACATCGCCTTGATCGACGCAACGGTGATATCATTATCACACCCGACACCGAAAATTTTCTCTAAACTCTCTGTCTGAATCTCGATGTAAGCGACCGCTTCCGCACTGGAAAGTTCACCGCGTGAATGCTCGCTGTAAGAAAGAATTTTAAAATCATGTGAATATTCGACCATCAGAGCATTTTTGCATGCATCTATCGGACCGTTTCCTTGACCTTCTGATCGGATCGTTTTA
>JAPLGN010000043.1 GCA_026390135.1 Campylobacterales bacterium
AAGACGTCACCATCCACGGCTACAGACAAGAGAGAGTCAACAAAAGCAAAACCGAAACAATAGATATCGCTAAAGCTCTAACAATAGGTGCCGGGTATCAAGTCTCTGTCGGGGCTAGTAAGAATGAGACGGTGGGGGTGACCTTTACCGAAGAAGTTGGAGTTCTCAAGCATGTGATTGTTGGAGAGAAGTACGAGATCACCGTAGGTGGCAGTTCCATCACAATGTATGCCAACGGAACGATTATTATTGATGGCAATGGTATCGATATTACAGGTACAGAGCATATTGAAATATCAGGAGCAAAAGTTTATATCGATCAGGCCGCACCGAAAGCATGGATGAATAAAGATGCTATTTGTTGGGAATGCCTACTGAACGCAATGAAAGGTGCATCAGCATGACTAAAATATTGCGTTGGTATTTGGAAAACTACGATACACCATCACCGGATAAGCCACTGTATGTCTACGGTATTTTTGACGGAGTTGCCTATGATAAACTATGGGTCAATCTGGAGTGTGAATGGAACTTTACCCATACCTCATTATTCGAAGATGAAACATTAGCCATATCAATGAATAACGTCGCCCCTTATTTAGTTCATATAGCATCGAATAATCTCCATGCAGACAAACTTCTAAACTACTATGGACACGATGGATGTATATTTTTCTGTACACATCTGACCTATTCGGAAACATTGCAAAAAATGCGCGAGTTGTTTGTCATCCATTCTCCTGAAGCTGGAAAAGGATACTTGCGATTTTATCGACCGAGTATTTTTGCCGAAGTGATTAAACACAGCCCTTTTATACAACAACACCATTTTTTTCATGACATTGAGTGCTATTACTGTGAAGATGAGTATGATCCAAATCAATTGTATCGCTACGCCTTGTCAGAAAAACAACTCCACAAAGAGATGTTTGATTTATCCATTAAAGGAAAGAATTCATGAACCAATTTTTACTGCTCTTGCCGCTACTGCTTTTTAGTGCATGCGCAAACACACCGCAGACGCCAACGGTCAAAGTTCATCCATCTACCAGTGTATTTCATGACAAAACCCAATTTACGAAAGGTAGACCGTGTACAGACGTAAAGTTCGAATGTCTGCCTGAGAGTATCGATGTGAGCTGGCAAGGTGAAAGTGATGCACATGAGATGGAACAATATGAGGTAACCGATTACGATACCAAACATCGTAACGAACTGATGAAAAAATACGATGATTTGGAGAAACAAATGGGACACTACACGGTAACTGAAAAGGATGAAGCATTTTTTGAGAGTGTGAGACGTAAAAATTTCATCAAAGAGATGGAAGCAGATTTGGAAAAAGAGTTTCCGGGATTCTGGAAAGATACACCGAAAAAAGTACGCCATCGATGGATACGGCTTGCTATGGTTAAAGCGGATAAATATGGATATAACAAAAGTCTCAGAGAAAGTAATCAACTTGTAGAGCTGTGTGCACGTATCGGGCTTAACTTTGATCGTGATCCGAAATACAAACAAATTGTTCAAGCTGAGTGATATCTACAAAAACGGTGATATGTGGAATGATTCTGAATTTGAGCATAAAAGTGTCATGATCTATAAAAATGGTGTCGGCACGACAGACGGAGAGCGTCATATCGTACAGGACAAATACGACAAGGGTGGTGGAGGCGGAGGTGCACTGCGTATCAATCAAGCACTTAAAAAAGTAAATCAGTTTTTAAATGATCATCCGGCGGGGACCGATCCCGGACAATATAAAGAACGCCGTATCGATGTCTTCGGATTTAGCCGTGGAGCGGCTGAAGCTCGTGATTTTATTAATACTTTTTACTACAATAATAAATTATGGAAAGAAGAAAATGTAATCTTCAATTTTGTTGGTGTTTACGATACCGTCGGATCGTTCGGAATCGCAGGGAATAATATTAATCTAAAACCGAAAGACCCCACCAAACAGAGTGAAGCCGACACGAAATCCGGCGAGTTTAACAATGGATTCTACGGTATCGTAGAGCATGAGGGTCCGCAGAAGGTGATTCAAAATTTTACGGCAACCAGTGAGGCAGAGCGTGACAGGATCGTACAGCAATACGAGAGCCAAGGGTGGAAAGTCCATACCTCAGAACCTGTAGCCAGTTCTTTTTATCACATCACATGCGAAAGAGAAGAGGTTTTGTATGAACCCTACAATTTTAATCTCGCGGGCGAATCGGCAAAAAAGATCGTCCATATGGTGGCGCAAGATGAAGTACGTAAAAACTTTCCCCTCAGTGCCATCAATCTCGGTGGAGCTCATGAAGATATGATGTATCCGGGGGTACATTCGGATATCGGAGGGGGATACTTACCTAGCGAAACCGAACCACACAGTTATGATGTAGGAGTATATGGTTCTTACTTTGATGCAAAAATGGCGGCAGATACAGAACAAAAAAAACTTCCGCATTATTGGGAAGTAAAAAGTTACTCAACAGGCTCACGTGAGAACGAACAGCACAAAGTAGTCGCTCATTGGGATCGAAAGATTTCCAATGCATTGACAACCATAACTCTACATCGTATGCATGAAATCGCATTGGAAAACGGAGTCCCCTTTAATCCTATACCTCAGGACTCGGTGCATCAAATCCCCAAAGAGATGCGTGAGTTTGATGCCTATACAAAAGCTAATCGTACGGATGCAATGTCATTTAACAATATCGAAACATTCAATGATACATTCCGTCATCATTCTGCGGTTGATCCAGCGGAGATGGATACCCATTATGACGGACATACTCGATTCTTTGCGGATGTGATTTTAAAAGACAGCCCCGATGGAGGCGACGGTAATGATGTCCGATACGTCAATACAAATGGAGACGTAATCAATCCTAGAATTACAAAAGTAACGGATAAACTTTTTGCCAAAAGGGAAATTTATCCTAATAAACCGAGCGAAGCGATTCTACCGACATGATTAAACGAGTACCAACACTCAAGTCTTCGATAGCTACAGAGTTTACAATCTCACTCGGCTCTGCTATTCACTAACAATGTCTTTTTTGGAGCTTATGATGTGACGATGTTCTTTCAGCAGTACTTCTCACATCTTCAGGAGCAGCTTTTTTGGTTGATTTCTTGCCAATATCTCTAAATGCTATGTAATATTTCTTTGCCATTAATTGTTCGGTATAATTCATTAATAGAGATAATAAAACTTAAACTCGCAAAAGGATTTTTATGCAAAACGGCAAGACTAAAATGACTCTAGGAGTCAATATAGATCATATTGCAGTTTTACGTGAAGCACGTAAAATTAATGATCCTGATCCGCTTATGGCATTAGCGATTTGTGCACAAGCGGGTGCGGATCAAATAACTATCCATTTACGAGAAGATCGTCGCCATATCCACGATGAAGATGCTCGCAGTATTATCACATCCTCTCCACTTCCTGTCAATTTAGAATGTGCAATAGATCCTGCAATAATAGAAATCGTATGCACATTGCATCCTCACCGTGCCACGCTGGTCCCTGAAAAGAGAGAAGAAGTAACAACCGAAGGAGGACTCGATCTATCGGGTCACTACGAATCAATATTAAATACTATTGACACATTGAAAGCACATGAAATTGAAGTTTCTCTTTTTATAGACCCTACACGAGCGGCGGTAGAGCTTGCATCTAAGCTAGGTGCTCAATGGGTAGAATTGCATACAGGAAGCTATGCCAATCTCTATGCAATGCGACACAGTTCTCTTCCCCATTCTCATCACGCCATCGAATCATTGCGCCTTAGCCGAGCCCAACTCGATGAACGACTTGAAAGTGCCTACGGCGATGTTGTAGAAGCCGCAAATTATGCACGCAGTTTAGGATTAAAAGTCGCTGCAGGACATGGACTAAATTATCAAAATGTTACAGAAATTGTCAACATCACTACGATAGAAGAGCTCAATATTGGTCAAAGTATCATTGCCAGATCAATCTTTACCGGTCTCGCTCATGCCGTTAACGATATGAAAAGTCTATGTCAGCGCTAAAGCGTATCGCCATCAGTGTTGGTGATTTAAATGGTGTTGGCTTTGAGATACTTCTCAAAGCGCATAATGAAATTAAAAAACTCTGTGATCCACTCTATTGTATTAATTACACCATGGCTCATCAAGCAGCATCTTTACTTCATACTCAGTTTCCCAATGATTTCAATATGTTTAAAGTCGCAGGTGAATTCACGATCATACCAGGTGAAGTGTCGGCATCCAGCGGTAAATACAGTTTTGATTCTTTTAAAAGTGCTGTAAATCTAGCACGCACTAAAACGGTGGATGCTATCGTGACCCTCCCTATTCACAAAGAAGCATGGATGATGGCTGGTATACAGTACAAAGGTCATACTGATGCATTGAGAGACCTATTCAACCAAGAAGCGATCATGATGCTCGGATGCGAAAAAATGTACGTAGCACTCTTTACAGAGCATATTCCGCTTCGAGAGGTTATGCATCATATTAATGCTGATGAGCTAAGTGATTTTATGCTCCGTTTTTATGAGAGTATGCGAGTTAAAAATGTTGCTGTGTTAGGACTCAATCCTCATGCAGGAGATAATGGAGTATTGGGGAATGAAGAGCGTGAAATTGAAAAAGCCATAGCCCATGTAAACGAACAACTAGGTGAAAAAATATTCATTGGTCCACTTGTCCCGGATGTTGCCTTTACCCCAAGAATACGTGAGCATTTTACCCACTACATCGCCATGTACCACGACCAAGGACTCACTCCACTCAAAGCACTCTATTTTGATGAAGGAATCAATGTCTCACTAGGGCTTCCTATTATTCGAACCTCCGTCGATCATGGTACTGCATTTGATATAGCCTACAAAAATAAAGCATTAATATTAAGTTATATCAATGCTGTCAAAGCAGCAGTTTCATTTGCAATGAGGGAACCTACAGATGCCAACTAGCAAAGTCTTTCTTGAGGTATTTAAATCTCTTTCACATCAGAATTTTGACCTAAAATCATTCCGTCAAATCTTTATCAAAGGTGCATGGAAAGCCTATACCGATATCGATCAAAATCCTATCTCACAAAGCCGTTTTCAAAATCTTTTCACTCAACTGTTTGACGCTCTTTTTGTCAATACAAATCAAGACATTAAAAATATTCTTAATGATATACGCGAGCAAGTTGTAGAACAGAGTAAAATTGAACGATTTTTTTCCGATACCTTTTATATTGTTTTGAATCACTATATCAAATCATTTTATGGCACGATCGGAGGATGGGAAAAGATTTCCCCTTTTGCTTCTGCAATTGAACAATTTATTGCTTATACTGCCGAACGTCTTGAAGATGAATCCTTGTTTATATTTGAAGATGCTCTTATCAATGCCCTTGAAATGCTGAGACAAAATTCAGAAAGTATCACTGTACTCAATACGTATTACGGTGTACCGATCCAATATCCGGCACAAATACTCCATACCGATAAACAAAGTATCATTATTCGCCCTCATCCTCTCCAGGAGACTGCTGCGCTTTTACAAAATGGTATTTATCTTCTCAAAAATGATCACTTTATGTACGATGTTTATGCTTCTGTAAATCCAATAACGATTCAGGGAGAACGACTTTTAGAACTAAGCCGCTTTGACCAGCTTCAAACATCTCTTTTCCACCGGCAAAACATTCGCGTTCATCCACATCAACCCTACAAATTCACCATTATTCATCCATCTCTTACTTTGCAAACTCATACGTATGATATTTCTATCGGAGGGATTGCGGTTACGAGTAAGAATTTTTACCCAATCTCACCTTTTGTTGATGTAAGACTGCTATTTCCATTAGAAATTATGGGACAAAACAGTGAAGTTCAAGGTCAACTGGTCTTCAAATCTGCGTATGAAGGTGGATATAAATATCATTTCAAAATTACCCCAACAGTGCAGCAAGAGGCAGAACTTAGTAAATATATATCTCGACGTGAACAAGAAATTATTAAAAAGCTCAGAGAAGAGCTTATTTAGGAGAGACGGTTCCGGTAATCTTCATATCCAAATTCATGTACGATTATTAGCTTTTCCTCTTTTGACCACAGTGCCAATGAAGGAAGCTTAATTCCATTAAATGTGGTATTTTTTACAAAGGTATAATGGATTTGATCTTCGAAAATAATTTTATCTCCAACGTTAAGCGGCTCATCAAACGAGTAATCCCCCATAATATCTCCCGCAAGACACGTGTTCCCACCTAGTCGATAGGTATATGCCTTCTCATTTGCTTCACCTGAGCCACGAATCATCGCTCGATAAGGCATGGCCAAAGTATCGGGCATATGTGCTTCAGCAGAGGTATCTAGAATGGCAATGTCCATGCCATTGTGCATAATGTCGAGTACTGATGCGACAAGTATTCCCGTCTGCCATCCAACGGCTTCTCCTGGTTCAAGATAGACAGTAATACCGTTATGACGAGCCTTAAACGCACGAATAACTTCGATAAGTCGATCAACATCATAATCAACACGGGTTATATGGTGCCCTCCTCCAAAATTGATGTACTTCATTGTATCGATGTAGTCACCAAATTTTGCTTCAAATGCTTCAAGTACTCCTTCGAGTGCATCGACATTTTGTTCGCACAATGCATGAAAATTGAGTCCATCGAGTTTCGAAACAATCTCAGGATCAAAGTTAGCTATGGTTGTTCCTAAACGGCTGTAAAGACCGCAAGGATTGTACAAATCAACGGGAGAAGAGGAGTATTCAGGGTTGACACGCAAAGAAATAGAAATGGTGGGATTGATTGCCTTGACACGCTCATAATAGCGGTGAAACTGTGAAGGAGAATTAAATACAATATCATCAGAGATACGCGCTATCTCATCGATTTCATCATCTTTGAATGCAGGTGAATAGGTATGTACCTCTTTATTCATCTTCTCGCGCGCAAGCTTAGCTTCATGTAATCCGCTGGCGGTACATCCATGTAGATATTTTGCTACGAGAGAAAAGGTTGACCACATTGCAAACCCTTTGAGAGCAAGAATAACTTTTGCTCCCGATTCACGTTGAATATGTCCTAAAAGGTCCAAGTTTTTTTCTAAAAGAGCTTCTTCGCAAATATACATAGGGGTATGCGGCAGTTGAGCAAAATCGATACCAGACATCCAAAAATCCTTAATTTTAATGGCGTAATTGTATCATAAAAGGACATTAAGCCGTTTCAAAACCGCCCGTAACCTTGATATGCCACGGTTCAAATCGGACCCCGTAGGGATTATCGGATGTGTAACGAATAGATATGTATCCACCATCATAAAGCTTTTTAAAAATATCAGTTTCTTGGAATTTGTCCGAAAAATTAAACCGACCATATCCCGCTTTACCAATATCAAAATCACCTACACTGTGGAAGGTAAATCCAGGAGGAGCAATCGAATTGGAAGTGAGTCGTAAATCCCCGTCAGCATAATCCATTTTTTTCAAAAAAAGATAAAGCTGTTTAACAGGAGCACGTACGCCTGATGTAAGAACAAGATCGGGACCAATCAGACGTTTAATTTGAGCAAATTTTTCAGTAGCCGCACCCTTCATCAGAAAATGTCCCGTTTTATCCATATAGATAACATCTTTTTTAGGTGTTACTACGGTAAGCTCAGGAACCGTTCGTTCCCCATAAAAACCATATTGTCTTGGATCACCATAAAAAATAGATTCAATAAAATCAATTTCAGCGGGTTGCAACGGTTTTTTACACTGGGATGCTATTTTTAATAAATCATCGAAACTTAAAATATTAAACTGAACATAACCTACCTCATTTTGTACAATAATAAGTTTCTTTAAAAGTGAAGTAACAAGAGAATTCGGACCTCTTTTTGCTACTGCTGAATCGATCTCTTCACTTGTTCCAAAAAGAGCACTTGAAACGGTCAAAGCACTTAGCGATAAAAACGTTCTTCTCTCCACTCCTCATTTTCCTTTATCATTTATAATGTCTATTGTAATATAAAAAAATACTATTTTAATACTATCAGATATTTTCTTTGACATATTTAGCAAAAAAAGTTCCAAAATTCTATTTTCCAAGTATATTACAGATACTTGTGAATATTTAAGATGATTTTACCTAAAATATTCAACAGAAGAGCTATTTGTAGAATATTTTATTTCATAGGAGGCCAACATGGTTCCCGCACTCTATCTCTCCATAGCACGTGAGTCTATTCAGAAACAATTTTCTGGGCTGGAAATGGATAAAAAGGCTTTACTTGCTACTAATCCTGAACTGTCCAAGCCCAAAGCTACTTTTGTTACCTTAACACTACGCGGACAATTACGGGGGTGTATTGGTTCGCTTGTCGCACATCGCAATCTTTTAGATGATTTAATCTCAAATGCCCAATCAGCAGCATTTCATGATCCTCGATTTCCACCTCTTACCCCAACAGAATTTACTGAAATTAACATAGAAGTTTCACTGTTAAGCGAACCTAAATTAGTTTCCTATACCGATAAAGCAGATTTAAAATCATTTATTCACAAAGATATAGATGGCGTGATTCTAAGAGCTGGAAACTATCAAGCTACATTTTTACCTCAGGTATGGGAAGAACTCGATGATTTTGAGAGCTTTTTCGCGCATTTAGGGATGAAAGCCGGTATCGGAAATGATCCACTGGCGTATCATCCCGAAATATATACCTATCAAGTTGAAAAAATCAAGGAGGCTTAAAATGAGTATTCGAACCATGAGCGTCGCAGGGAGCTTTTACCCTGCAACATCGAATGAAATTATCCAAATGATAGATCATTTCAATACGATTTTAGAATCTCATCCTGAAGCATTAAAAAAGTTTGACACTCTTTCAGGGTCTGCAGTGATTGTCCCCCATGCTGGATGGATCTATTCTGGCTTTACTGCCAATATTGCGTATCGTGTCCTCTCCAACAACACTCCAAAAACCATTGTCGTCATAGGGCCATCACACCGTGTAGGATTTGAAGGGGTAAGTATTTCTGATATGGAAACCTATCAAACACCTCTTGGAAATTTAGAAATAGACCATAAACTCGTCAAAGATTTGATGCAGAACTTAGACATCTCTTATTTTTCCCAAGCTCATCACGAACACAGTACTGAAGTGCAGATGCCATTTATCAAACACTATTTTCCTGAGTCAAAGATAATCGAACTCGTCTATGCGTATGCCGAATCTGCACAGATTGTACCGATTATCGAGTATGTTTTGAATCTACCCGATACCGCTATTGTTATCAGTACTGACCTGAGTCATTATTATTCACTTGAAAAGGCAAAACAACTTGATTCCATTTGTCTGGAGGCAATACGCACTGAAAATATTCAAGAATTACATCATGGCTGCGAAGCATGTGGGATGATAGGGGTAGAAGCTATGCTAAGTGTTGCAAAAGAAAAAAAGATGGAAGCTGTTTTACTCGACTATCGGACCAGTGCCGATGCGAGCGGAGATAGCGCCCGTGTCGTCGGGTATGCGAGTGCGATGTTTCGTTAAACGTCCATCTCGATGACATTCCAAGGGAGCCCTTGGGTATTCATTTCATCCATAAAGAAATCAGGATCGAGCTGTTCCATATTGAACACACCCTTACCGCTCCATTTACCCTCAACCATCAGTTTTGCACCGATAACCGCAGGGACACCCGTAGTGTATGAAACACCTTGAGATTTAACCTCGGCATAGCACTCTTCGTGATCTTTGATCTGGTAAATATAAATTTTACGTTTTTTGCCATCTTTTAGACCCTCGGCTACGATACCGATATTGGTTTTCCCTTTGGTTCTAGGACCTAGTGATGCAGGATCAGGGAGCAAGGTTTTCAAAAATTCCATTGGAACGATTTTCATACCTTTGTGCTCAACTTCTTTAATCCCTAGCATTCCAACATTTTCTAAACATTTCATGTGGGTTAAGTAACTTTGACCGAACGTCATAAAGAAACGGATACGCTTGAGCCCTTTGATGTGCTTAACGAGTGATTCCATCTCTTCGTGATAGAGAAGATAGCTATCTTTTGGTCCCACTTCAGGATAATCCCAAACCTGCATGATCTCCATCGGCTCGGTTTCAATCCATTTGCCCTCTTCCCAGTAACGCCCTTTTGCACTTACTTCACGTAAGTTGATTTCAGGGTTGAAGTTGGTAGCAAAAGCGTATCCATGATCGCCCGCATTACAGTCGAGAATATCGATCGTATGAATTTCATCAAAATAGTGTTTTTGAGCGTAGGCACAAAAAACATTGGTCGCCCCCGGATCAAATCCGCTTCCCAGCAATCCCATAATCCCTGCATCTTTAAATGCTTGGTCTTTTGCCCATTGTTCTTTGTATTCAAACATAGCTTCATCGGGATGCTCATAGTTTGCGGTATCGAGATACGGTGTTTTTGTTGCGATACATGCGTCCATGATGGTCAAATCTTGGTACGGAAGGGCAACATTAATAAGAATATCCGCATTAACGCGGTTAATGAGGGCAATAACCTCATCGGTATTGTCTGCATCAACAGTCGCTATTTCGATTGCACCCTCTGGAAGTTCGCTTTGAATCTCTTCGCAACGCTTTAACGTACGGCTTGCTAAAATAATACGATCGAATACCGTGTTGTTCATGACACATTTATGTGCCACAACGCGCCCTACTCCGCCAGCGCCGATAATGAGTACAGTTGCCATATTTAAACCCTTTAGTTGGTGAATATTTTTGAAATTATAAGCTAAAGTCTCTTACGAAAATGTTACAAACAAAACGCATCGTAAAGAGTCAGTGCCCAAATGAACGATAACATTGCCAATGAGAGAAAAACAAAGGCAGCTCCAGCATCTTTTGCCCGTTTAGCAAGTTCATGATGCTCAAGGGTGACCAAATCAACCGTGCGTTCAACAGCACTGTTAATGACCTCCGCGATTAGCGGAATAAAAAGAGCAACTGACATAACAGCACTATGGATAAATGAAATAGGTAAAATCCATGCAGTCACCATACCTGAAACAAAGAGAATAATTTGAAGACGAAACGATCTCTCATTTTGAGTTACTTCAAGAAGACCATTAAGGGCAAAACGGGTATTTTTAAAAAGTGTATGTTTGGTTGGTTTATTTAGAGCCATGAGCTTCCTTTAGTTGAGTAATAACATCATATACTGTTTTTGCATCGCTGTCCATAGGGATAGGTGCACCATAGATTATACGGATTCGGCGGCGAGACCAAGTGCGTTGTTTTGATATACGTGAAAAAAAACTGCCTTCCATACCATGAATATAAAAGGGAATAATAACGCCATCAATTCCTCGTGCTACGATTTCAAAACCCGAATAAAATTTTTCAATTTTACCCGTAGCACTAATTCCCCCTTCGGGAAAAATCCCAATGATTTCATTATTTTGCAATCGCTTTTGAGCAATTCTAAACGCATCTTTAGAGGCCAGAGCCGATACAGGTATTGCGCGGCCCAGCTCCATAATAGGACGGATGAGAGGATTGTCATAAATAGAACGTTCCATCATGTATCCAATACGGCGTCGTATACCGATTTGAACCACAATCCAATCTATCCAACTGATATGATTTCCTAGTAATAAAACGGCCCCTTTGGAAGGAATATGATGCAAGCCGATGGGGTTAATATCATAGCGAAGGGACAAAAGTTTTTCAAAAAATAACCAAAGTAAATAATCTCCATGATGCTTTATCAGCCAAAGAGAAAGGAGCAAAGAGACGCCAAACATCATCCAGAACAGATAAAGACTGTTCATTCCGGCCATTGCAACCAGTGTCGTAAGTACCAAAAAGCCTGTCATAAAGATATTTTGCATCCAATTGTTTCCAGCAAGGACATATCCCAATCGTGCAGGTAGAACACGGGACTGTATCAGTGCGTTAAGAGAGACAATCATGGCAGCTCCACCTATCCCAAAAAGAAAAAAGAGTCCGCCAATAACAGTAAGTGACGTAGCAAACGGTAATGCAAAAAGAGTAAACGTCAAGATGATCGATCCCATAGGAATAAGACCATTATGAATGTAATAGCGGCAGACACGTGAGGCGATAAACGAACCGGCAATAATCCCAAACGCAGCCAGTGCCATCAAACCTTGGACAATAATAGTATTGTCTTGGTGCAAAGTAGATTTTGCATACGCTCCAAACGACGCTAAAATAACTTGAGAAATTGACCAAAAAAGGGATAAAATGACAATTGCTTCTAAAATACTATCATCACCACGAATGGCTAGCCAATTTTTTCGAAAATAAAATCCGCGAATATAGCGACGAAGATTCAAAGGAGCTTTTGAGACAGGTAATTTATAGGGTAATCGCAACGTCAGCAGATACTCAATAATAGAGCCTACCACCAAAAGCCATCCAAGCGGTGCAATTTGTTTTAATATATCACTCTCGTTGGTGTAAGAGCCATGCAAAGATGTTTCAAACAACAGGGTATAGACCATTATCCCAGAGAGTATCGCCACGGTTGTAACCGATTGAACCAAAGCGTTCAGTCCGCTAAGTCGATTTTCTTTGACCAAATCTGTGATATATCCATATTTAGCCGGTGAATACAAAGCGGCTTGAACCCCAAGAAGAAGCGTAAAACCAAAAGCACACCAAAACCATCCTTGATAATAGGCAAGTGTAATTCCCAATGTGATAAATATGGCAGAAAGTGCACCATAGCGCATGACATGAGAACGTGAAAAACGCTGTGACAAAAATCCTGCGGGGGTAAACAACGCGATAAAAGGAAGTAGGATAAGGGCATTTAAAATAGCGGTGAGTATGATTTGTTCTTGATTATCATAGATTTTAAAAAGGGTGTTTTGAATAAGTATCTTATGCCCTAAATCGGTAAAAGCATTTAGAAAAAGGGCTGTTAAATAAGGGAGAACCCCTTTCATCTTCCAAAGGGAGAGCTTCAAGAAAGCACCGTGCTCCAACCCTCATAATGACCATGCTCTTGCATCACCAATTCATAAAGCGTTGATGTCGTTTCATTGACTTGCTCCGGAGTCACAGACTCCATTTTTGTCAAAGTCACTCCATAAACATAATCGCTCTCTTCATCATTAATATGTTCTTTGAGAGTAAATCCATCTGAAATCATCGACGCTTCAAAACGCTGCAACGCTGTAGGAGTTTGAAAAAAGAAATAATGTTCCACTTCTCTAGGGATAGTCAAATCATCCTCTTCTTCCAAAAGCGCTTCGAGAGTATGACGGCTTTGTATACTGATAAGGTCAAAAGGCTCAGGATAGAGACGCTCCTGATACATCTCCCATTTTGTGTCACGTGAAGAACCACGCTCATAAGCATATTTACTATGTCGAGCCATGACATCCGAGGTAATATTTTCAAACTTTTTAGAGGTTGATGCATAAAAATAAAGTTCACACCATCCATCTTTTACAATAGTACCGGCATACACTGCTTCTACCTGTGCATCCAGAGTCACGATAAGGTCATCTCTGAAACCGATAAACTCAGTATCTTCACTGTTAGCCACTTTGACAAAAAGCCATAGCAACCAAGATTTTTCAAGATCAGGAACCTCATCAACTAGAGATAAATCTACCTCTATTCGATAGTTTTGTCCCTCTTCATCGGCTTGTTCATAGTATTCAATCATCATTTATCCATATTTTATTATTTTACGAATAGCATTTTATCCAAATGTTCCTCATTCAGCATTGTAGCTTTGGTGAAGCTTCACTTTATGGGAAAGTTCCTGTACATCTTTGGGAGAAACAAAACGTTGAGTTTCCTCAAATTTTGCTATATTTTGGGTAAAGAGTTCCATTTGTACAATTGCATTGTTGGCAACGTTTTCCAAATGCTCACGAAGAGCGCGATGTTCATGCTTCTCATACGATTCGAGAGTAACGATAAGCTCAGACAAAGTACTTTTTGCCATCATAAACTCTTTAAACAACGACTCCGCCGATCCAAAAAGTGACCCAAGCGGTCGCAAAGAATCATTAAGTTCCTTGGTACTGTGATTCATTTCACGCATCTGATTGGAAGACAAAACCATTTGCTGCATGATCAATTCACTTTGATCACGAGAAGCTTTTAGTATCGTTTCATTTTCCAGCAAGGTCGTTACAATGCTCTCACTCTTTGAACCAATGGTTTGAATATGACGTGCGAATTCAGCAATAATTCGTGAAAGCTCATGCTCCATGACATCCATCACTCCATCAATTAAATGCGATTTTTGAAGTTTTTCGAGAGCATGTTTAATTTGAATAAATTCATTATGAATTTCAACTTTCTCTTCGCTGGAACCTTTGATAACACTTTTAAGCTGATTAAAATGATCTTGTTCTGCAATACGCAATAAATCGATATGACGGTGAACCACATTGTCCAGACTCGGAAGCTCGCTGAGACTAAACTCTTCAAATTTTTCCTGCGCAAGCTGTTGCTGGGCTAAAACAGACTCAACTTTTTGGATAAAGAACTTTTGATTATTCAAAATTGAGCCCAGTGCTTCAATTTCCTCTTTAAAAATATTTTTGAGTTGTTCATGTGTCGTACTTTCCATTTGTGTTACGTGAGAAAGCGATGTGTTGATACTGCTAAAAAGAGGTTTTAACTGCTCAACATCATCCACAATACTTTGGATACGAAGGTTACTGATGTACTGATTTTGTGCATTTTGCGTTTGACTCATAACACTCATAATCGTAGAAAGAATAATTCCAACCGTCAATGTCAACATTGATTCACGCAAGACTAACAGCCATCCTGTCCCATCACCCAGCATCACAAAATGAAGAAGCCCTCCGATAAAACCGATCGCCAACACCACAGGCGTATAGTTTATTTTATTGCGATCTTTATAGACACTAATATGTCGTAAAAAAAGTAACGACATCATGACGATTGACACCAAAAGATCTACTTCAAACATAGTAAGCTCCTTATAAAATAATCGATCTGATTTCCGATGGTGCATAGGCTATATAATCACCCTCGCCCCTATCACTAAATCCCCATGCAGCAAATATTGTACCGATATTGGCACTCTTGGCAGCTTGCATATCTTTACTGTTATCACCAATCATCCAGGCTTGGTCGCCATGTATATCATAGCCATGATGGTTTAAAATTAATTCAATCATTTGGGGATGTGGTTTTGGTTGATCCACATTATCTGCACCAATAATACAACTAAAATACTCTGAAATACCCAAATGAGTTAACATCCGTTTAGCAAATATACTAGGGGCATTGGTCGCAACACTCATGAGACATCCACTGGATTGTAGATGTTCAAGTGTCTCTTTGATTTGGGGATAAGGATGTACATTTTGTATGCACTGATCGTAGTAGTGGGATTCAAAAAGTTCTTTGGCTTTTGTTTCATACTCTTGGGTTTGATAGAAAAGAGAGGTTAAGTTACGATCATGTGCATTGATAGCATCAACCACAAATTGTTCCGTTAAAGGGTCAAGAGAGTAACACACTAAACGTACATAATTGATAGAGAGAGTAATATCCAAACTGGAATTTATCAGCGTACCGTCCATATCAAAAATGACAATTTTAGACATCTATAGTTTCATCTCATTTTCTCATAAAGCTCTTTTAGAACGTCTACAAACATAGTGTGATCATTGGGGCATTTACAAACACGATAATCGCTGAAACCAAGTTTATGAGCAATTTCAGCGTATTCCATTGAGAGTTCATAGTTGGTTTCAGAATTATCAATCGTAAAAGCGATAGGAACAATAATCACTTTCTTCGTATTCAAACTCTTCAGCATTGATTCAAGAGATGGATCTAACCATTTCATAGGCCCCACTTTAGATTGATACGCCAAGTGAACCCCTCGGAAATAAATCCCTTCATTATGAAATTTATCTTTTAATAACTCTACATGAGCACTAACATGTCGCTGATACGGATCCCCGCTATCTACAATTTTTTGAGGTAAGCCATGCGCAGAAAAAATTAATTCAAAATCATTAGGATTATTATCAGCAAGCGTTTCTTTAATAAGAGTAAGCAGAAGAATATTGTATCTATCGTTCGTAAAAAAATGTTTGATTTCCACCATAACAGGGAACCAGCCCATTCGTCGCGAAGTTTCTTCAAAATCATCGAGTGAAGAAGCGGTGGTGGTAGTTGAATACTGAGGAAACAAAGGGATAAGATAGACTTTTTGGACACCATTTTCTTTTAGTTTTTCTATTACTTCCTTTGCCATCGGAGGTGTATAACGCATTACAAAATCAACAATTACTTCATCACCAACCGCTGTTTGAAGTTTAGTAACCAATGATTTTGTTAAATCCACTATGGGTGACTTTCCACCGATTTGTCGATAAATTTCTTGAGATTTTTCAGCACGCGAAAGAGTGATTATCCCAGCAATAAAACGACGTAGTAACGCACTTTTTGTACGAATAATCGCAGGATCATTAAACATATTGGTTAAAAACATCTCTACTTCACGCAGATTATTGGGACCGCCCATATTGAGAAGTACGATTGCTTCTTTCACTAAATTCATGCCTCATTTACTGTTTGTTTTTGATGATAGTGTACCATAACGCCATGACAAGAATATTAAATTATAATAAAAACTAAAGTTTTTTAGATTTATAATGGTTGAGGTTCGAAATAAACTACATTGTGACGAATACAGGAGGTTGGATGATTAGCAGGTATCTAATTATTACATTTATATTTTTTTCCACTCATCTTTTTGCTGATATACCAAAACATGAAACTTCATTATTTTTAGAATATGAACGTGAAGTATCACGATCCATAGACAACACTCAAAATGAACCTAGCCCTTTTAAAAAAATCATTACTACTCTTACTCCAACAAAACCTCAAACACCCTATACCATTACACCTCCAACAGTAGCAACCACTCCAGCACTTCCTAAAAAACCTTCTATCGGTAATAATGACTTACCTTATTTAGTCATTAATAAACCCGTATCACCACGCGCAGAGGTAACAAATAGCTGTCCGGATCCAATGCTACTAACCAACACGCTTAAAACAGAAGAAAAACCGAGAAAATCACTTTTCGAAAATCTAACTTCCGCGAAAGAACGTGTTTTGGCGAAAGCCAAAGAGTTTTTAGGAACCCCTTATGGCTTTGGAAATAAAGATGGGGATCGTACCGACTGTTCCGGTTTTACACAGCAAGTCTATCGTCAGTTTGGGATTACACTTCCACACAGTGCAGCTGAACAAGCACAACTCGGGGAAGATGTCAATTACAAGGACTTAGAGGTAGGTGATTTATTATTTTACCATACCTATAAATCTGAGCCTTCACATGTAGCGATATATGCAGGTGATGGAAAAATTATTCACGCATCCTATAATGGACGAAAAGTTCAATTCGATTCAATTGATAAACAATATTATAAACAACGTTTTATGTATGCCAAGCGTATAGCGCTTAACACTCAAGATTCTAAAAATGAATAATTAGCTAATGTCAGCCCTCTATTCCCTACTTGATAAACATTGGCTTTGGCGAGAAATCAATACAAAGCTGCAGCTTAGTTCACCGGCTTATACATACTGGAATGAAAGTCGCCATATCAAGCTTAATCGTTACGTTTTTATCGAAAAACAGACTTTGCCTGAAAGATATTCGCATATCGAAACCTCTCTTAGCGATCTCTCCGGATACCTGCCTACCAACTACGCCGCATCCACTCTCAATATGGATTCTCATATCTTTGCTTACAAAAAAATGCGTCTCTATAATCAGTTTGAATACAAATACGTTAATGACATCAAATTCGTTAATCTCAAACGCTTTTTTACCGAAAATGGAATTGCATTAAACAAAAAAAGCTATGTTCATTTAGGACGTTTAGGTGATTTAAGTATCACCAGTGATTCGCGCTTTTATCGTATTGATGATAATTATGGGGTTGTGGTTTACGACTGACGTTTTGCCCATCGCGGGAAAAAACGTGACGGTGATAAAATGGGATCAATACTTTTTCCCTCTGCAATGTATGCTGTTAATCGCTTTGCCAAGTATGGTGCGAGGACAAATCCATAGCCCCCTGAACCATTAATCATTGTAAGATTTGGATAATAAATATATTCCTTTGAATCCACTGTTTGACCGTGCCGTAAATGGGGGAATCTTTCTAGCGTTGCCTCAGCATTAACCAAACTCCCTAACATTGGAAGATAG
>JAPLGN010000026.1 GCA_026390135.1 Campylobacterales bacterium
CGCGTGTCATTATCCATCACAAATCGGATTTTATCCTGATCAAGCGGCCCCATAAATCCCGGAACCAAACCGATTTCGACTAACTCAGCTTCGCTGATGTCTACCAAGTCAATTGCACCGACACTGTTACGTGCTTTAACCTCTTGAAGCTCATCACAGCCACGAATAAAGAAGCATACAGGCTCACTACCTTCAGTGTATACGGCACGCATTACGACTGATTTGAGGGTGTAGTATGAATCTACATGAAAGAATGCACTCAAATCATCAATTGATTTCACATTAGGTGTTTTAAATTTCATAAAATCTGCTTTAGGAGCCTCTGGGATAATGCTACGTGGCGCACGGCGTGCTGCTTCAACATTGGCACCGTATTCACACGTATCACACACGGCTAAAGTATCTTCACCGCTTTGTGCTAATACCATAAGCTCTTTGGATCCTGTACCGCCAATCGCCCCGCTATCCGCTTCAACAATACGAAATGTCAAGCCTAAACGCTCTAAAATCCGCTTGTATGCAGCTTCCATGGCATCAAATTCACGGTCTAAATCTTCCGTAGATGCATGGAAACTGTACCCGTCTTTCATCACAAATTCACGTGCACGCATGAGCCCAAAACGGGGACGAGCTTCGTCACGGAATTTGGTTTTAACTTGATAAACATTGAGAGGGAGCTGCTTGTAACTTGTTACACGATTACGGACAATACTCACCATCATCTCTTCATGGGTAGGCCCAAGAACGAAAAGATTGTCTTTACGGTCACGGAAGCGAAGAAGCTCTTTACCAAACTTTTCAATACGTCCACTCTCCTGCCATAGCTCTGCTGGAGTAACGAAACTCAAATCGACTTCCAATGCACCGCATGCGGCCATCTCTTCATTGATAATGTTCTCGATTTTACGTAAAACACGTTTTCCTAATGGTAAAAAATTATAAAGACCGCTTGCAACCTGTGTTACAAATCCCGCACGGGAAAGATAAATATGACTCGGTAATTGAGCATCTTTTGGGGACTCTTTGGTCGTAGGTATGTAGGCTCGTGAAAAACGCATTATTTTCCTTTTGGGTAATATTTACAACTGATTTGGCGCATCTCTTCGCCCTCATCTCGATCCATCAAAAAACTCATTGATTCGATCAAAGCATCCACTCGCATCGAGTCAGATCCATCACGCATCCGCTGTGCGAAAGGATGTAAAAATCGCTTTAATGCCTGCTGGGTTGCTTTTTGAATTGCATATTCGTATTCTTTTGGGATAAATCCACTCTCAATCACTCGTTCTGATTCTTCTCTTGCCGACTGATAAGCGCGAGTGTATAAATTTTTGATCAAAGGCTCAATCGAGATGGTTTTAAGAAGTTCAAAAAACTTCGTACAGTGACGGCTGACAAGGACAAAAGAGGCACGTGCTTCATCCTCCCGCATTGCAATATTGGCACTCACGATATCTTTGAGATCATCAATACAATAAAGGTGTATTCCCAGTCCTGAGGTCTCATGCTCAATATCTCGTGGAACTGCCATATCAAACCAATATCGTTCAAATGAACATGTCTCTATCATATCATCGGTAATAATAGGGGATAAAGAGCCTGTCGATGTAAATAAAATAGGATATTCATTAATTGCGTAGCGTATTTCTTCATACGAACGGACTTTCGCATTGCATTCACGTGCTATCGCTTCTGCTTTGCTAAATGTTCTATTCATAATAGTAACATCTGCCCCTTGAGCACTCAGATGCTTACAGGTAATCACTGACATTTCACCCGAACCGATAACAAGGACCTGCATCCCTGTAAAAGTTCCGACACACTCATGTGCTTTGGAGACAGCGACACTGGCGATTGAGACAGAACCTGTTGAAATGTCTGTGACATTACGAATTTCAGCAGCACATTTTTGAGCCGCTTGAAGTGCTCGTGAGAGCTTAACACCGCAATACCCATTTTCATTGGAGAGTTTAAAAGCATCCTTAAGCTGTCCGGCGATTTGAGTCTCTCCAACCACCATCGAATCCAATGAACTTGCAACACTAAAAAGGTGATGAATTGCTCCGTAATCATTGAAAATATCCGCTCTGCCCTTAAGCTCATCACGCCCACTTCGTGAATGAATGGACAACAGTGTCAACACATGATCTTCTGCTTCTTCTACACCTGAACAACTACATACAATTTCCATCCGATTGCACGTTGAGAGGATGAATGATTCACTAATATTAGGGTGCTCATTTATGTGTGAAAGTATCTCTTTTTTTGACGCATCATCCACAAAAGCCAATTTTTCACGCTGGGCAAGAGTTGAATTTTTATGTGAAAAACTAATAACGAGGTAATGCATTAATGGTTTCTCTGAATGACACTGGTAATGATAGCGCGTAATGCACCTTCATGGGAAACGGCACTGATAGCTTCATCACAAAGCAACTGTGCATACGCGTACGACTTTTCAATAACACCGTATTTATCCATAACGCCAAAAATCCATTCTTTCT
The DNA here is from genome assembly GCA_026390135.1 of Campylobacterales bacterium. Lineage (GTDB taxonomy): Bacteria > Campylobacterota > Campylobacteria > Campylobacterales > Sulfurimonadaceae > Sulfuricurvum. The sequence goes on from JAPLGN010000026.1 coordinate 2,505, forward strand.
CCTGCGCATCCAAAACGCGTCCATGACATCCCACTAACATCTCTTTTTCGGTGCTATCAAGTGCATCGTATAAATCAATATAAGGCAAGGTTGTTTTACCTTCGACAAAATCATTGAGTGAAGGTTTACCAAGAGTAACTTCGTCGCTCGTGATATCCAAAATGTCATCAACAATTTGAAATGCAGTACCTAAATTTTTCCCATACAGTGCATATTGATCTGCTTCTTTATTTTCAAGCAAAGCAGCACAATAGGCACACGATTCAATCAATGTTGCCGTTTTAAGATAAAGCATTTTGAGATAATCATCACGATTTGCATTAAAAGTTTGTGCCATCTCAACATCCATCATCTCCCCAATCGAAAGTTTCGTAACTGATTGAGCAACCGAATGGGCAATACGAGGATCAAAAGCTGTCAGTGAACTAAATGCTTTTGAATATAAAATATCGCCCAACATAATAGCAACTTTGGAACCATGCGTAGCATTGACTGACGTAACTCCACGACGTAATATTGCTTCATCAATCACATCGTCGTGGAGCAAGCTTGCCGCATGGATGAGTTCGACAATAGCCCCAAGCAAAGGTGCATCAGGATGAGAAGGAGCAATTGTCAGAATCAGTCTCGCACGAAGTCGTTTACCCCCTGAGAGTTTGGAAAAAAGCTCCACAGCTTGAGGAAAATCAATTTCTGTAATCAATTGGCGAATGAGTTCTTCGACACGTTCCATCATTACTACTTCACTTCCTTCTCTAAATAATCCACTAAGACTCTCTTTTCTTTATCAATGAGCAAAAAATCAAACTGAGCGGTTTGATTCTTGTCGTCAAATTTTTTAAATACGACTAAAGCGTATGGAACATCTCTCTCACTTTTAAAAGCGGGTAAGAGAGGCTTTCGAAAACTATCATTGAGCCCAAGAAAAAGCATATGCTGCCCGACAAATTGATCAAAACTTTCATGAACGACTAACGCATTATCGGTATAAAGTGTCCATCGCCAAAAAAGAATTCGCTCTTTTTTATCTGTCGTTGTTTTGATTACTAACTTGACTACTTCGTCTTTTTTAAGAGTAAAACTTTTCATCTCTCGCCAAGGAGCAGCGTTCAAGGATAAAAGCAATGTAAAAATGAAAAGAAAAATCCTTGTCATTAGACTCCAAGACTAAAAAAGCGATTATAGCACAATGAAATTAAAGAGGATTGTAATAGGCAACACTAGCAGAAAAGCCTTACTTTTAGAATTGAATAATCTTGAGTGCTGAAATCCTAAAAAAACGTATCCAAAATCTTATTTTTATACAGCATGTGTTCTACTTTTGCTCTTATGATTCGATTTTCTTCTTTAAGGGCATCATGCTCACGATTAAGAGTTGATATTTCGCGGCTTTTAAAATATATCTGTGTTTGAATAAATATTTTTGGAAATACAATCATTAAAATTAAAAATATTACAACAAAAACATTACGTAAAAATTCTCCACCCATTGTCTCATCAGGAGTGATTATCGATTGTGTTTCTTCTAATATCTCATGCTTTTCGTTCATAATGACCTATCTTTTTATCTCAAAAATTCGTAATTTTGCACTTCGGCTCCGAGAGTTGGCACGAAGTTCGTCATCTTGTGCACTCAGCGGTTTCTTGGTTATTACTTTACCAATCGAATGATTGTTACCACACGTACATCGCATCGCATCATCAGGACAGATACAATTTTTTGCCCACAGAGTAAATCGTTGTTTCACAATCCGATCTTCGAGTGAATGAAACGTAATGATCCCTACATGAAGATGCTTCAATGAAGAGTTTTCGATTGCGTCTAACAAGCTGACTAGCTCTCCCAGTTCATCATTTACTTCGATACGAATGGCTTGCATAACCAACGTGCTTGGATGTATTTTTTTTCCCTTTGGCATCAAATGAAAAATTGCATCTGAAAGTTCTTTTGCGGATTCAAAAGGACGTCTTTTTACCAATGTTTCTGCAACAACCTTGGCATTTGTTACTTCCCCATACTCGCGTAAAATTTTTTCCAACTCACTCTGGGAATACTCATTTACTACAGTCGATGCGCTCAATGGTGCATTAGGATCCATACGCATATCCAAGCATTCACTCTGATAAGAAAACCCGCGTTCTCTAACATCTAGCTGCAAAGAAGAGACACCTATATCGGCTAAAATACCGCAAACTTGATCGGTTTTTTCGGTTAAAATAGCTTTTGTAACCGTCGAAAAACGCCCTTGACGTATCTCAACACGATCGCCATAAGGTGTCAAACGTTTCATTGAAAATTCAATAGCGGTAGGGTCTTGATCAATACTGATTAGTTTACGATTTGGCTGGGCATCAAGCAATAATGACGTATGTCCACCGTACCCAAGCGTACAATCAATAATAATACCTGTCTCACAAGGGGCAAATGCTTCTACTACTTCACGATACAAAACAGGAATGTGAGGGATATTTTGCACTTAAAAACCTTAGATTATGTTAGTGGCATTATACACAGTGCTCGTTTAAAGCCGACTCAATCGCATCAAAAACAGTTATTAGTTCATCTTCCGTAATAATATACGGAGGCATCACATAAATAACACTCCCCAATGGACGAATCAATACACCAATCGCTAAGCAATGACGATGAATTTTAACACCAATACGCTCACTTGGGTCAAAACCGTCCAGCTCAATGACTCCAATCATGCCACATTGGCGAGTTTCCTTTACACTAATATGTTTTTCAAACCGTAAAAGTTCTTTTGTAATAAGGGCAGATAATACTTTATTTGTTTCAATAACATTGTTATTCTCAAAAATATCCAATGTCGCATTGGCTGCCGCACATGCAAGCGCATTCCCAGTATAACTGTGTGAGTGCAAAAAAGAGCGATAAGGATCATAATCACAATAAAAAGTGTTATAAATATTTTCCGTCGTCATTACCACTGACAGTGGCAGATAACCACCGGTAAGTCCTTTGGAAAGAATTAAAAAATCAGGAGTAATACCTGCTTGCTCACATGCGAACATGCTCCCCGTTCTTCCAAAACCGACCATGATCTCATCCGCAATAAAATGGACCTCATAGCACTCACTTAATGCTTTAGCCTGTGATAAAAAATACGGATGATACATCACCATCCCACCTGCTCCTTGAACAAGCGGCTCAACAATGAGTGCGGCGATTTCATTGCTTTTCTCTTTTAATAACACTTCATACGCATCAAGTGCTATTTGTGCTGCTTCAATCGACTGATTATGGGGAACCGGAGTCTGAACTGAACGAATCAATAACGGTTCATACGTCTCCTTGTACAGTGCGACATCTCCTATAGAAAGAGCACCTAGCGTTTCACCATGATAGCTGTTGGAGAGAGAGACGAATAACGCTTTGTTAGCACCATTATTTTTGTGTGCATGATAGGACATTTTTAAGGCAACCTCAATCGCACTTGAACCATTATCCGCATAAAAACAACGACTCAAACCATCAGGGGCAAGTGTAACCAAGCGCTCAGAGAGACGAACTATTCCCTCATGGGTAAATCCTGCAAGAATTACATGTTCTAAAGTATCCAATTGTTCTTTGACTTTGTTATTGATGGTACTGTTTGCATGACCAAATAAATTTACCCACCAGCTGCTAATCGCATCAATATACTTCTTTCCCTCAAAATCCTCAAGATAAACACCTTGTCCACGTGCAATAGGAATAATCGGAAATGTTTCGTGATCTTTCATTTGTGTACACGGATGCCATAAAACGTTCTGGTCCCGTTGTGAAATCGTGGTATTAGTCATATGAACCCCTGTAATTAATCAATTTTTATCTATAAATGTTATAACATCTGTTATTCCACCTCTATTTTCATAGAAGTTTAATGGTAAACGCACTAAAATATCCTAATTTTACATCATAAAACCATATTAAAGGTTCACAACATAATGATTACTTGGATGCAACGTCACCGAAAATACCTTGTCATAACAATTTGGATCTCAACCATCGCTTTTATTGGAGCAGGATTTGTAGGATGGGGGCAATACGATTATGGCGACAAAGCCGGAGCGGTTGCTAAAGTTGGGAAGATTACCATAACCCAAGAAGAACTACAAAAAAACTATAGCAATCTTTTCAACCAATACAACCAAATGTTTCAAGGTAAATTAGATGAGAAGAAAGCTAAAGAATTTGGGTTACAGCGTCAAGCCCTCAAAAATCTTGTTGACCAATCTCTTATTTTAAATTTGGCAGCAAGCTATCAATTACAAATAAGTGATGCAGAGCTTTTTGATTTGATCAAAACACAAAAAGCATTTACTAAAAATGGTCAATTTGACAAACAACAATATACCGATACCCTCAAACAAAATCATCTTACAATAAAAGAGTATGAGACTTCTATGCGTCGAGAATTACTCATCCAAAAAACACTTTATCTTTTCTCTCCAAGAGTTAGCCCGCTTGAAGGAACATCCATAGCTTACGCCATGGGAGTTGCGGATAAAATTGATTATAAAGTTCTCACTCCAGATATGCTCACTATCACTTCTGATGAAACGGCTTTAAAGGGTTACTGGGAAAAGAATAAAAATAATTATAAAAAAGTGGCAACTTATGACCTCTCTTTAGTTCATCAACCGCTTCTAAACACAAATCCAAATGAAGCCGACATAAATAGCTATTATCAATCAAATATGCATTCATTCACTTCTAATGATGGCAAGCTGTTAGAATTGGCTCAAGCACGTTCACAAGTTATTGCAGCATTAAATGATGGAGCAACTCAAAAAGAAGCACTTCGTCGTTACATTGACTTTAAAAAAGGTTCACTTAGCTCATCCGTAACAGTTGAAAAAATAAATATTTCATCTGATAGCAAAACTTTCTCACCTGAACTCTTAAAAGAAATTATGGCACTCAACACTCAAAAAGCATTTTTGAAACCGAGAAAAGTGAATAACGAATACGTTATCATTAAGTTTGAAAAACTAAATCCGTCTGTGCCAAAAACGTATGAAGAAGCAAAAGCTGAAGCTAACATCGGTTACACTTATGAGATGAAAAAAGCCAAACTTCAAGAGTTAGCACAAAACAGTTTTAAAACATTTCAGGGAACAGTAAGTGACTTCATTACCCGTAAAGAAAGTACTAAACTAGTGGGTTTAACTGGTCAAGAATCGACTGAATTTGTCAACAAATTGTTTGCATCCAAACAAAAACAAGGGTTTTTAACTTTAGAAAGTGGAAATGTGATTCTTTATAACGTTTTGGAACAAAAGTTGCTTCAAGATACAACAATAGCTGATGATAACACCGTTATGAAGCTAAAAGGAAATTTACTCAATCAAAAGCTACTAAAAATGCTTGAGAGTAAGTATCCAATAGAAATCTATGCAGAGGGGATTTGATTTTGAAACGAACGGTTTTAGCCATCGATATCGGATCGACAAAAATCTGTGCAATTATCGCAGAGATTGGTGATGATAACAGTACTCAAATTATTGGAGCAGGTATATCCAAAGCTCAGGGCCTTCGAAAAGGAAGTATCACTAACATAGAATTGGCTTCCAAATCTATTAAAAATGCTCTCAATGATGCCAAACGTGTTGCAGGAACTGATTTAAAAAGTGCAATCGTATCCATCTCAGGCGCCTACACTAAAAGTTTAAACTCAAGCGGTATTGTCAATATTCCTGATAAAGAGATTACCCTCAAAGAGATTAATCGTGTTATGCACACCTCTCTTTACAATGCAAACATACCTAATGAGTTTGAAGTGCTTCACGCACTCCCTTATAACTTCAAGGTAGACGATCAAGATTTCATCGAAGATCCTCTTGGAATGAACGCATCACGTTTAGAAGTAGAAACACATATCATCACGACGGTCAAAAGTAATCTAAACAATTTACGCAAAGCAGTAAAAGCTGCCGGTGTGGATGTTGAGAGTGTTGTTCTAAGCGGCTATGCCTCGGCTATCGCTGTCCTTAATATGGATGAAAAAGAATTAGGTGCTGCCGTCGTTGATATGGGTGGGAATACGAGTAATATCGTGATCCACTCCGGCCATGCTATCCGTTATAACGATTTTTTAGGTGTCGGTTCTAACCATATTACCAATGACCTCTCTATGGCATTGCACACACCGTTGCAAACCGCTGACAATGTAAAAATGAATTATGGCTCACTCTATGCGCCCAGCAATGATTTAATCGAACTTCCCGTGATTGGTGATGAGAATGTAACGCATGAAGTTTCACTTGAAGTGGTACACAACGTTATCTATGCTCGCGTAGAAGAAACCTTAATGATTATTGCTCAATCCTTAGAAAAAAGCGGATTAAAAGAGCATTTAGGTGCAGGTGTCGTCCTTACCGGCGGATTTACCAAAATAGAAGGGCTTCGTGAGCTTGCGGTTGCTATTTTAGACAATATGCCCGTACGTCTTGCAAAACCTTCCGATATGGGCGGTTTATTTGATACCCTTCGTGATCCTTCCTATTCAGGAGCAGTAGGACTTATCAAATATGCTGCTGATGGATACACACGATATGAGATTGATGTTAATAAACGAATGCGTCATTCGGGTGAAGAAGTATTGCATCACAATGCACCCAATGATGAAGATGAAGTTGAGATTGAGTATTCGATCCCACCTTCTTATTCATCATCGACACAGTCTAAATCTGCTTCATCAACTCCATCTAAACCAAAAGTGGAAGTGAAACCAAAAGCTGAAGCCTCTAAAATGGTCAATATTTCAAACGATTCAAGTCGTCAAACCGAAGAACCAAATCCAATTGCCAAGTTTTGGAATTGGGCAACACAACTATTTTAATCACACCTAAGGAGCAAATATGGAACCATTTTCAATTAACGAATCATCATCATTAACAGGGGCACGTATCGTAGCAGTCGGCGTTGGCGGCGGCGGCGGCAATATGATCGGTTTTATGCTCAAAGAGCAAATTCCTGGCATTGAACTCATTATTGCAAACACCGATGCGCAAGTATTGGAGCAAGGTGCAGCTGCTATCAAAATTCAACTTGGTGCTAAACTTACCAAAGGTTTGGGCGCAGGGATGAAACCAGAAGTAGGTAAAGAATCGGCTCTTGAAAGTTATGAAGATCTTCGTCGTGCCCTTGAAGGTGCGGATATTGTTTTTGTTGCTGCTGGTTTGGGTGGTGGAACAGGTACTGGTGCTGCTCCTATCATTGCTAAAATTGCAAAAGAAGTGGGTGCATTGACAATTGCTGTCGTAACCAAACCTTTTGCTTTTGAAGGACGTAAACGTCTTAAGCTTGCTGAAGAGGGTCTTGAAGAACTCAAAAATGAATCTGATTCGATTGTTGTTATCCCTAATGACAAACTTCTTTCAATCATTGACCCAAAAATGGGGATCAAAGAGAGCTTCAAAATCGTTGATAGTGTACTTGCTCGTGCTGTTAGCGGTACTTCTGGTGTGATTTTAGCAAGTGGTGAAGATGACATCAATCTTGACTTTGCAGACCTACAAACCGTTATGAGTCATCGTGGATTGGCCCTCATGGGTGTCGGTGAATACACAGGTGAAAATGCAGCTAATGAAGCAATCAAAAATGCAATTGAATCTCCTCTGCTTGATAACATGTCAATTAATGGCGCATTAGGTGTTTTGGTTCACTTCAACATGCACCCTGAATATCCATTTATGGAAATTAGTTCAGCAATGGAAATTGTACAAAAAAGTGTCGATGATAGTGCAGAAGTTATTTTTGGAACGACTACCAATAAAGATCTTCCTATTGATTTTATTCGCATCACTCTTGTCGCTACTGGCTTTGAAAAAAGAGCTTCCCAAGGTATCAATAACAGCGAATTTGAAAATAAAGATATTGCAGTAAAACCTCGTGTTGTTGTCCGAGCGGCAATGGTTTCTAATGGCGATTACAGTGAAGATTTTCTAGATGTTCCGACATTTATGCGTCAACAAAAAGACTAATACTACCCTTCCATGCTCTCTTTTGACACGCTCATAAAGGCCAAAACGCTCCTTGGCCTGAGTGACAAAGCTACCCTCTCCGAGATTAAAACCCGCTACAAAACAATGATGAAACAATGGCATCCTGATAAACATCACGATGATCCAGATACGGCTCACACTATGAGTACTAAAATCAATGAAGCCTACGCAACGCTCCTCGAATACTGCTCAAACTATGAATACAATTTTGATGAAGAATTTTTACAGAATAAGACGCTAACCCCGCAAGAATGGTGGGCAAAGAAGTTTGGGGGGAGATAGCTCTAAAGTTTGGTTTGGCGTTAGCCATCAATGAAATGCTATTGGACCCTCTGAACGAGCATTTATAAATTGCTGAACGACTGCATTTTGTGAATTTTTAAAATACTCTTTATTTCCAGCATCGACAATAACACCATCAAAAAGCATTGCATAATTATCTCCTGCTTTGAAACTCTCAGCAATGTCATGGCTAATCAATACCGATGTCATTCCCATCTCATCACGCAGTCTGCAAATCATTTGAGTGATAAAATCACTTGTAACCGGATCTAGTCCAGATGTCGGTTCATCGTAAAGAATTACCTCCGGTTCCAATGCAAGAGTACGCGCTAAGCCTACACGTTTACGCATACCGCCACTAAGTTCTTCTGGGTAAAGGGATTTAACGATTAAAGGGTCAAGTCCTACCATGGTGAGTTTTTCATCTATTTTATAATTGAGTTCTTTTGGAGTTAACTTTTGATGTTCTAGCATCGGAAATGCTACGTTATCCCCTATGTTCATACTGTCAAATAATGCACCGCTTTGAAAGAGAAATCCGATTTTTTTACGAATTTCACGTAATGTTGCCTCATCTGCATGATCGATATTCGTACCTTTGTAACTTATCGTTCCGCTATCCGGCTTGAGAAGACCGACCATGTGTTTGATAATCGTCGATTTACCTCCGCCGGATACACCGAAAATCACCGTCGTTTTGCCCGCTTCAATTTCAAGATTTACCCCACGCAGTATTTGACGTTTTCCAAAGCTTTTAGTAACATTTTCAAAACGTATCATCGCTTAGCCGCCATCAAATAGGTTCGACGGGCAAAAAGTACAATCAACATTAAAAGCAAGATTTTAAAATCAATTTCACTCGCTTTATGCAGCGATTCAAACGATGCATCAATAGAACTTTCACCGCGCGATTGATACTCTAAAATTTTAGGAACGTAAACGGCAGCAAAAAGTAAAAGCGTACTGATCGCACCCAACGCACTTAAAATTGAAATTTTATCGATCTGCATTACTTTGTAGCGTGACACTTCATAAAACAAGATAATAGCTGTCATGAAATAAGCCCAATAGGTAAAACGGTAAAAAATTTCAGCCATAATTTTTCCCTCTTCGTAACGAGAGAGAAGCGGTACACTCAAATAAAGTTCTGAATGAAATACCACCGCGGCAACCAATGCACCTAAAACGAAGACGGCTCCTGCTGTCATCGCGATAAGAAGTAAATATACGGTATCGATTAATGCTTTTTTATTCATGGATTGCCTTTAACGTAAATCCTCGATCAAACGAGGCTAAATCTTTATAAAATTCTAACGATTGTACCGCAAAAGATTTGAGATATTCCTGCACTTTTAAACGCTGATCGTAGCCCATCTCACAAACGAATAGAGGAATGGATCGCGCATACACTTCATCTAAAAGCCTCTGTATAATTTCATCGCCCACGCTACCGCCAAAAAGAGCATTTTGAGGTTCATACGACAGGTTGGATTCCAAAGAGGCATCATCGGCTATATATGGGGGATTGGAAACAAGCAAATCGATTTTTTCACTCACACACGAAAGTAAATCCCCTTCACGCAGTTCAATTCGATCCTCCAACCCAAAGCCTTTAATGTTACGACGCGCAACGCTTAGAGCATGAGGTGAGATATCAACAGCAATACAATGAGCTTTGGGAAAATGAAGGGCTAGGAGTATTGAGATTATGCCGCTGCCTACTCCCACTTCCACAATCGTAATTTCTTCGTCTTTACTTACATGTAAGAGAACCTCATCGATCAGATGCTCTGTTTCAGGTCTCGGAATAAGTGCACTTTCATCGATGTAAAACTCACGGCTATAGAAGCTGACACGATTCGTTAAATATTCAAGAGGAACGTTACGTGAGCGCTTTTCTATCCACTCTGCCAATCTTGGATTACCGGCATCGATTATGTCATCTTGATGCGTGATAAAATAGAGCTGATTGCAGTCCAAATACGCCATAAGCAGAAGCTCTGCTTCACGCCTTGGAAACTCAACAACTCCTTCTAATTCGGTTGTAACATCCGCATGAAGCTCCTTTAGAGTACTGGACATGGATCAGGAAAACCTTCCGAAGACTCAACTTGAATATCAGCACCCAGTGCCCGTAGACGATCAATAACAGGAGGATGAGTCGTATGAAAAAATCGGTAAATGGGATGGGACAATGGAAAGCTTTTGTTCTCCGTCACAAGTTTTTTGAGTGCATTGACCAAATGTTCTGCACCGCCGAGTTCTGCTCCGGTACGGTCTGCTTCATATTCATTGTGACGGCTCATCATTCCCATCAACGGCATAATTACAAAACTAACCATTGGAAGTAAGAGAACAAATAACATCATGATAACATGCGGAGATTTCGCAACGCCAAGCTCAAGATAAAGAGACTCAGGAAGATTGCCAAACAATGCAAACATACCAAACAGCATTGCTCCCACCATCGCAATATTTTTGTACAAATCGCCGTGTGCAAAATGTCCTAACTCATGCCCAAGAACGGCAACCAACTCGGAGGACGAAAGCTTTTCAATCAGGGTATCAAACAGTACAACCCGTTTAGTTTTACCCAAACCGCCGAAGTAGGCATTAAGGCGTGCATCACGCTTACTCGCATCACTTACAAATACGCCACTGCTTACAAAACCAGTTTTTGCCATCAACTCTTCAATTTTTTCTCGCAGTTCACTGTTTTCTAACGGAGTTACTTTATCAAAGAAAAGAGCTCGGATAGTCGGAAAAAACATATTCAAAGCGACTATAACTGCAAAAATAAATGAAAAACTCCATAGCCACCATAACGTACTGGAAGTTATAATCATTGAAATAATCCATACAATAGCGCTTCCAACAACAACGGTTAATACCGTACTAATAAGCGTGTCTTTTACAAATTGCGCCGTAGAAGAGCGATTAAATCCGTATTGTGCATCGATTTTGAATTTTGCAATCCATCCAAAAGGGAGCATTATCAACGAATTAATCAACAGCATTCCCAATACTGCAACAATCGACTGCACAACTGTACTTTGCCCCATTAGCTGTATATCCAACCAATAAATCATACCCATCATCCAAGCCAAAAAGAGTCCATATTCCACAAATGCTTCAATCATGGAAAGTTTTTCTTTCGCAACAGCATAGTTTCCGGCATCCAAATACGCTTGTTCTCCCATGAGTAAAGCACCCTTACACTTCATATGATTAATATAACCAATCTGCATAACGCTGACATAAAGACGGATGAGGATATACAAACTATAGAGTACGATAATCGATGAAATCATTTAAAACCTTATATTAAAAGTGTCGAATTTTATCATTATTTGACTGGCACTTTAACAATAGGGTCTTGCACATGTATGGTATCGTTTGCTTCACCATAATAAATCTTTGCTCCCACGAATAAGGAACCAATTAGCAAACCAGCTAATATAACCGTCCAAACAACTCGTTTTTTAGACCCTTTAAGTGTATTGTAATCTTCGATGGAATTCAACGTTGGTTCATTGTCTTTCATGACGTATCTCCTTGGATAATTTAGTGTATATTAACCATCTTATCCTATAAATGGTTAATGAAATTTCCTTAATATGACGTTTTAAGTTTATTTATTTTACAGTTTTAACGTCATTTTACCACTTTCCCTCTACCATTAAAAGAATTTGTGGTTTGGAGTCTATTTTATCAAGTTGCGTACCCGTTAAAGTTCCTGTATCATCGTATATGTTTGATGTCGTTTCTATCATTGTACTTGTAATATTTTTCAGATTAAGTTGGAATTTAAAATTTTTATCAAGTCGTTTACTTGCGTAAAGATCAAGGGAGCCGTATCCTTTTTGTGATTGTGAAAGCTGATATTCCATCGGATCATCGTATCCGCCGACATATCGATAAGCAGCACCATACGTAAATTTATACGCTTTTAGAGTGTGGTCTACCCCTATATTCGAGAGAAAATTACTGGTTTGTTTGATGGGACGCTTCATTCCGGTGTCTGTGTTTTTAAGAGATGAATCTTGAAGTGTAGCATTTCCAAATACTCCTAAGCCCTCCACATACTCACTTAACGATCTTTTGATTTCCAGCTCCAACCCCCACAAATTCCCCTGTCCTGCATTTTCAGGTGTTTGGGTATAGCGGAAGGTGTTCGAATCCAGTTTAATCACATTTTCTATTTTGTCGTCAATATTTCGATAAAATCCCCCAACACTGACAATCCCTTTGTTCTCTAAAAAATGCTCATATCGAAGCTCATAACTCAGAGCTTTTTCTTCCGTGAGATTTGCATTGCCCAAAAGATCGGGATGGACGATGTCATTTCGCTCCAATGAGCTGTCCGTGAGCGTGGAGAGCTGATTGAGCGTTGGTAATTTAACTGTTTTGGCAATACTGGCTCTGATGTTATCACTAGGAGTTAGATGATGAAGAAGATGCACCGATGGAGCAAAATAATCTATAGTAGAAGTTGCACCAAAATCACGCGAAACATTTTCATACCGTACTCCCGGTGTCAGAACAGTTGAATCTCCAAAACTGATCTCATCTTGAACATAGAAAGAACCTTTATCTTGACGCATTTGCGTCGTATTGAGAGATAAAGGGGTTGATGTCCCGTATACACTTACATCGTCACTCTGATTTTGCCGTTTTAGTTCCAACCCTGTTTTGATAAAATGATCTCCAATAGCACGTGAGTAAATCCCCTCTGCTCCAAATATACGCATAAATCCGTTATCTTTTTGATTTGTTACGATTGGCGAAGATTGTAATGATATAAATTCACCATTGTCATCATTTTGGTGAAATTTAAGTTTCCACTCCAACAATTCGGTACTGGAAAGGTGATGTTCCCCTTTGATCCCTGACCATAGCATCATTCCCTTGGATTTATCCGTCGTACTCAGAAGATCTGGATTGGTATTCATTTCACTCTTCGATTTATTAAACCCTATTGAACCATTGTAGGTATATTTATCCTTAGATGATGGAGTATAAATCAGCTTGGTTGTTGCATTGAGTGTTTGATATCGTGCTGCAGTTTCTCTGCTCACCTCACTTGTAGAGGTAGTTGAAGAAGTGTCTAGCTGTCGATTATCGGCGGCAGTGATATTAAAAAGATACGCTAATTTACCTGATTTTCCTTCACGTTGTGCGAAGACACTCTCCATCGGAACATCACCGCCGTAGGTTCCTACCGTTATCTTCGCTATCGTTTGTCCTTCAGATTTTGGCTTTTTGAGGACAACATTCACGATTCCACCCATAGATTCGGACGTATATTCCGCTGAACCGTTCGTCATAACTTCGATACGCTCAATCATATCAGGAGAGATTTGTTCCAGCGGATTAACCCGCTTAGAACCAGACGCCTCCTCCCCATCGATTAAAACAACGGTATACCCTTTTCCCGGAGCAGATTTTTTACCCTTACCATCTGCGATACTGACACCTGGAGTCCGTTTGAGAATTTCGAGGGCATTGAGATCACCGTATTGAGATAATTCCTCACCACTGATAATGCGCTTAGCAATAGAACTCTCTTTACGCTCTTCGAGACTTGCGGCATTCTCTTGAACCTCTATTTTTTCGAGCTGTATGATTTCTGAAGCACATACAAATGAGATACTCGAAACCGATAAAATAAATAAACGATACAACAATCTAAAACCTTATTAAAAATGAGGCGATTATAACCTAAGATTTGATGTTTTTTACCTGTATACTGTCGAAAAAAATTGAGAGAATCAGTATGGATAACGAAACAGCAAACAGAGAAACATGTTATCACTGCTATCGGCCTCTAAAACTCTGTCTGTGCTCGACTGTCAAACCCATCCAAACCGCGACCAAATTTATCATATTAATGCACCCAAAAGAGTTCAAGAAAACCAAGAATGGAACCGGTCGGCTGACCCATCTCTCTCTTCCTAATTCAGAGCTTTTTATCGATGTTGATTTTACGAATCATAACGCTGTCAATGCGCTTATAGACAATCATAACAATCTCTGCTATCTCCTCTATCCCAGTAAAGAGAGTCTCCATCTTAATGCTCAAAAAATCGATCTTCAAAACAAACAGTTAGTGATTTTTATCCTCGACTCTACGTGGCCTTGTTCGATGAAAATGCTTCGTCTCAGCAAAAATCTTCAACTCTTGCCGAAACTCAGTTTTACCCACACCAAGTGCTCGCAATTTCAAATCAAAGAACAACCCAAAGATTTTTGTCTCTCAACCATCGAATCAACCCTCACTATTTTAGAATTACTCAACGCTCACGGATTAGAAACCATAGATGATGCACAGTTTGAACCTTTTTTAGAACCATTTTTATCCATGGTTGAGTATCAGATTGGATGCATTTCGACTAAACGGTTTAGAATAAGACCCGAAAGGGACAAATCTATCCTCACTCATTAACATTTCGTTACTTTTAAGTTACCCAATTTATATTACAATAGAGGTATGAAATCTTATTCTTTACACCTTCTTGTCCTAACTTTTTGTTCCATAGCTGTGAGCGCAGCGGATAATACCGCACTTCTCTCCAATGAAAAACAGACTATCTTGCAAAAACAGCAAGAGATATATGACTCAGAACACGAGAAACTGCGAACCAACTGGATTGCACCCATCAATCTTAACGCCACTTACGAATATGATAAAAGTGCGTTAGGAAACACTCAAAGCGATATGAAGCGTGCTTCAGCCTCAGTTTCACAAGACGTTTTTCGCTCCGGTGGAATCACCTATCAGATTGACTACGCCGATGCAAAGATGCAAACCAATTCTATAACCTTGCAGATGCAAATCGCATCACTCAATGAGCAGCTTTTTACCGCATTGCTAAACGTCCAAAAAAGTCTCCTTCAGCGTGACCAAAGCCAGCTTCGACTTGATAATCAAGAAATCGCCATATTCATCAAACGTCATTTATACGAGGCGGGAAAAGCTGATATAACTGAGCTTAATAATGAGCTTATGCTAAAAAGCAGCGAACTAAAAATCTACGCATCAGCTAAATATACCATTGCACAACAGCGCTTCGAAGTCACTAAAATCAGTGATATAGACCCCGAAAAATTCCCCATTCCCCGTTTTGAACTGATACAAAAAGAAGATTTTTTGGAGAACCAATTTGACATGCGTTACGCACGCTCTCAAAGTGATACCTTACGAAAGCTCTATGATGTCACACGCAGCAGCTATCTCCCTTCCCTAGCTGTCAATGGCAATATCGGCTACCAAAGCTATGACCCCAAAGAGTTCTCCGGCAGTTACCAAGGCAACACTTACAGTGCAGGATTATCACTTACACTACCTCTGGTTTATAACGCATCTTCCACTATCCAAGAGGCAAAAGCATCGTATCTCCAAGAGGTAGCCACTAGTGCCGATAAGCGACGTGAACTCGAATCTACGTATCGTCAAACCATCGAAAAAATCGAAAGTTACCGTGAATACATCACCATAACGACCAATAATCTTGCTCTCTATAATGATCTCATCCAAGCCACCCAAGCAGGAGTCAATGCCGGAACCAAAACAGGATACGATTTGCAAATACTCAAAAATTCCAAAAAAGTGGAAGAGCTAGAGATCAAGATCAACGAAATCAATATCCAAATAGAACTTGCCAAACTCCATTTCTCCCTCAAACCTTCTAAGGAACTATTATGACCACTTCATCTGAGACAATCGAAAAAACACTGGGCTTGGGAACATCCGCCAAACGACCTATAAAAAAATATCTTTGGTTTTTAGGACTCTTCTTATTGATAGTGTTAGGGAGTGCTTGGGGATGGATCAATCATACGCAGGCTCAAAAAACAACCTATATAACTACTCCGCTAGAAATCAAAACCCTCACCACTTCTGTCTCTGCAACGGGGAACATAGAACCTACAAATACGGTCGAGGTGGGGATTGAAGTTTCCGGAACTATCAGCGAGGTGCTCGTCGATTATAATGATCAAGTAGATATGGGTCAAGTCATGGCACGCCTTGATACCACCAAATTGCATTCCAAAGTGGTCAGCTCCAAAGCCTCACTTGCTGGCAGTCAAGCTTCTATTTCTGAAGCCAAAGCAACATTAAAAAATGCTCAAAACGAATGGGAAAGAGTTCACTCGATGTATACCGCAACAGGTGGAAATTACCCTTCCAAGCAAGAGATGGACAATACCTCAACTACCGTTGAAAAAGCCAAAGCACAACTGGCAGTCGCTGTTGCTCAAAGCGATCAAGCTACCGCAGGGCTTAATGCTAATGAAGACGACCTTCGTAAAGCGGTTGTGGTCTCTCCGGTCAATGGAATCGTACTGGAGCGAAAAATCGAACCGGGGCAAACCGTCGTGGCATCGATGCAGACTCCCATACTTTTTAAAATAGCAGAAGATTTAACCAAAATGCGCGTCATCGTCAGCGTCGATGAAGCCGATGTGGGAGAAGTCAAAGAGAACCAAAAAGTGCAGTTTAGCGTCGATGCGTATCCATCACGACAATTCGACGGACAAATCACCCAGCTTCGGATGAATTCCGCTATCGTGAATGGTGTCGTCACGTATGAAGCGGTTGTTGAAGTTCATAACACTAACCTCCTTTTACGTCCAGGGATGACTGCCAATGCCTCTATTATTACTGGTACATTTAAAAATGTTCCTGTTATCCCCAATGCCGCGCTACGCTTTACCCCACCTCTTTCGGATAAAGCTGATAAGAAAAAGCATGCTACAGATCAAGATGACAAAGGAAAGTATGTCTGGGTATTAAAAAATGAAACTCCGACCAAAATAAAAGTGACTATCGGACAATCCGATGGGATTAAAAGTATAGTGCAGGGTTCATCGTTAAAAATCGGAGATCTCATCATCACCGGAGTTGAAGAACAACAATGATTCAGCCATCTCTTCCTGTCATCGAGCTCAAAGGAACCAAAAAATATTATGGAGCAGGAGATGCCACTGCTTATGCACTTCGTGGCGTTGATTTGACCATACATCAAGGGGAATTTGTCGCGATCATGGGTCCCAGCGGATCTGGAAAATCGACGGCAATGAACATCATCGGATGTCTCGATACTCCTACAGAAGGGCAATACCTTTTCCAAGGGATCGATGTCGGAGAACTCAGCCGTGACCAAAGGGCATTGCTGCGGCGTAA
>JAPLGN010000008.1 GCA_026390135.1 Campylobacterales bacterium
TTTTCTCTCCTCTTCGGAGAGGCATTCACAATCCATTCACTTTTTTAATCCATAATAAGAGATCAAATTGTTGGTGTGTTATTATCGTTTTTTTGATGTCTTTGTGATACAATAGTCCACATAAAATGAGAAGATCCTCAACTTACACTAGGAGATAAGATGTTAAATAAATTTTTGATGGGTGCATGTGCACTATCACTCGCAGCTTCCGTTGCTTTTGGTGCCCAAGGGGTTAAATTCTATGTCGGTGATGGCAATAAAGAAAAAGAGTTTATGAGCTTGGTCAATGATAAGATCAGTACTTTGGGATTTGTTCTCTCTGATCCGCATGAGCATATCGACAATGCGTATAAAACCAAATGGGGCACACCAACACAAACAATCAAAGGTGTAACGGGTCCACACCCTGATTTCGATCCGACGTTTAAAGTAACATTGGATAATCTTGGATTTTTCTCGATTACGAATGATGCAATTGTCGGACCGTTGTTGATGAAAGAACCGGCTCTTGGTGGATTTTCTCCGTTTAATCTTGGAATCTACAAAAAATTGGGTGAAGATAAAACGTATGTAGGGCATGTTATGCCTGAAACGATGTTGGATATCGTAGGGATAAAAGACAAAGAGGTACGTGAAAAATTTGTTGCTTCTTTCACTGAATTGGACAAAATGACCGAAAAAGAGATCAGTTCAAAAGTACAATATGTCGATTACAAAGCATTGCCGGCTAAGCCAATGATGACATTTGAAGTACCGTTTGATCGTGCTGGCGGAGTAGAGAAGTTTAAGGGTGATTTCCAAAGCCGATTTGAAGAGGCATTTGAAGCACACAAATATATCATTGCTGGGTATAAAGACATGAAAGAATCTATGGACGGTGCAGGTATTAAATTCGATCGTTTTGATGCGTATTGGGTTTATTCATTATGTCACTTCCGCTTCTCGGAGGGCATTTTCAATCAAGGTCGTCCTGATGCCAATGTATTTGCACCGTGTTCAATGTACATGTATGTTGACAAAGGATCAAACAAGATGATGGTTGGTATGCCACGTTTGGAGACATGGGCAGCTGTTATGGGTATCAAAGATCCTAAAATGGTTAATTCTATTCTAGGGCTTGATAAAGAAATCACTAAAATCATGACAGATTTGGGAGCAAAAGAGCTATGAAAAAAGTACTATCATTAACTGCGCTGGCATTTGCCATCGCATTTTCAGGATGTTCTGCAACTGCACCAAAGATTGAAGGCGGCGTTGCCATAGAAAAAATGGTTCCTGCGTACAGAGTTGGTGCGTATGTTGATGTTGAGAGCGCTAAATCAAAATTAGCGGCTCAGGGTTTTGAAATCGTTGGTACCTTTAAGCCAGCAGCAGACTCTACAACGATTCTGTACACAAATGCTGCTATGAAAGCAGATGCTAACAAGCCCATGCGTGGTTTGGCGGCAGTAGGAAGAATTTTAGTGGATGATGAGCATCATCAAATTCACATTGCTAATCCAATTTATTTTAACAAAGCATTCTTGCAAGATGATTACAATCATGCGACAGCTTCAGCTGAATATATTGCTTTAGACAAAGCCTTTGGTCCATTGACAAATTCTGAAGACCAATGGGAATTTGCAGGATTACCGGATTATCATTTTATGATCGGTATGCCGAATTATCAAGATATGGATGTTGTAGGTGAGGGTTCAACGGCTGATTTAATAGCTCGTGCGAAAGCAGCTAAAGGTATGGTTGTTCAAGTTGGTGACGATCGTTATGTTGCGTTTGTTGAACTCGATAAACGCACCAGCGCTTTCCCTAAAAAAATCGGTACACAAAACAGTGAGCTTTTGCCATGGGCTGTGTTAATCGAGGGCGGAAAAGCAAAAGCGTTAAATGCAAAATATTTTATCGCAGTTAGTTACCCATTGTTGGACATGGGTGGATTTATGGGAATTATGACGATTCCTGATGCAGTTACAAAAAGTCTTCAAAAAACGTTTAAATAATTACGTACTTCTCATTATTCCCGCTTACGCGGGAATCTAACTTCCTCTAAATCTTAAACGCTATTTCACCTAACATCTTCTGAACAATATCCTGATAATATTTTTTCTGTACATCACTGCCAAGCGCTACTGGCGGTTCGCCATTATCTGATCCCTCACGAATTTCCATATCGAGAGGTATTTGACCTAACAAGGGAATATTGTATCGCTCACTTAAACGCTGTCCTCCTCCTGAACCAAAAATATCATAACGATTTCCCGTATCCGGAGCAATAAAATAGCTCATATTCTCAACCAATCCTGCCATAGGGACGTGGATATCTTGAAACATTCGGATGGCACGACTGACGTCATCAGATGCTACGAGTTGGGGTGTGGTGACGAGTATTCCAGCCGTGATGGGAAGCTCTTGTGCCATGGTAAGCTGAATGTCCCCTGTCCCCGGAGGCATATCGATGACCATAAAATCAAGTTCACCCCATGCAACGTCTTCGAGAAACTGAATTAGCGCGGAAACGGCAACAGATGAACGCCAGACAAGCGGTGTATCAGAGGTGGGCGTGGTTAATGCTACGCTCATGATTTTAAGTCCGTAGTTTTCGCTAGGGACGATTTTATTGTCATCATTCCAGCTGATTTTTTCCAAATCAGTATTTGTGAGTCGCGGAACATTGGGTCCATAGACGTCAGCATCCAATAGACCTACCTTATAGCCCAACTGAGCAAGTGCGATAGCAAGATTAACGCTTACGGTACTTTTGCCCACTCCGCCCTTGCCGCTTGTTACGGCAATAACGTTTGCGGCATACGGTGCTCGATTATTTGGTATTGCTGTAGTACCATAGTTTGTGTCTTTTTGTATTTGTGCTTTTTTCGTGATGTTGAGAGATTTAAATTCATGCGAAAAAGCAGCTTCTATGGCTGTTTTAACCGTGAGATAGGATTCATCACTAACGGTAAGAAGTTCTACGTGGGCGTTACCGTCGGTAACTTTTGAAGTAGAGATAAGTTTTAACTCACCAAGCGTTCGATCAAGATTTGGGTATTTAAGCGTTTGCAGCGCGTGCTCAAAGTTTTTACTATTCATAAGGATTTCCTCTAATGTCTCGTGCGAGAAGGGATTTGGTTCCATTCGCTTTTTGAGCAAGCTTTGCAAGCGGTACTCGAGCAGCAGGATACTCGAGGCTAAGTCGATGATACGCCGTGATTCGCTCATCAATAAGACGGTTTAACGCGGCAACTACGCCACCGATGGTCCCAAGTTTATCGGTTTCATTTAAAAGATCTTTGATAAGCATTTCACGTGAATGCATCTTCAATTCAAGTCCATTGAGTGAGGCTATGTTGATAAAATCTGCAGCACTGAGATAGAGTCCTGAGAAAAACGTATTGAGAAAATGATTTTCAAGGGTCAAAAATTTACTTCGCATTTCCTGATTGTGTTTTTTCATTTGGAGGCATCCAGATTTGCTTGTGCTGCTTTGGTTACGTCAATATCGTTGTCTTTTAGAAGTGATTCAATGATTTCTCTTGGCGCAGCGCGGTTTTCAGCAAGGCGCATACGAACCATTTTGTCATTGTCATCAACAAGTATTTTTAGTAATTTTGGGGGAGTGTTTGGATTACCTGAGAGTCCATCGCGCACAATCTTTTCATCACTGAAAAATTTCTCTAAAACATCACTGGGAGTTGAAGGGTTAGTAGCGACTAGGGCACGAACGAGATTGATAGAGTCGTTGGCTAAATGGCGTAAAACTTCAACCGGCGTATGCGGATTTTTAGCAACTGCCCAGCGAGCTCCCATATCAATCGGATTTTGAGAAATATCAATCAGTAAAGCAACCATTATGGGGCTGTACTCTTTATTACGTTCATAGACAGAGGTTCGCAATGAGAGATTCATTGCGACTTGACCAACGAGCTGCTTATCCTCTTTAAAGGCATCATAAATTGTACGTACTTCTTCTATAGGAAGGGTTTTGTCTTCGAGAAATTCAATAAGAGCGAGGGTGTCTGAATGTTCGATTGCATACGAAACGGTGGTAGTACTCATACGAGGACTCCTTAGATTTTGATATAAATGTAACTGTGATACTAGCAAAAACTCATTAAACAAATACTTTTAAGTTCAAGTTATAAGGTTAAAAAAAGATAGCAGATATATAAGAAAACATAAAACAATATCTTATTAGGCAGATTGCACAAAATTGTGATGGGAATGTAACAAATGGTAAAAAAAAAGGAAGTTTTAAAACAAATTTAAGAGTTATTAAGACTCTCGAATCTATAATAGGGACGGTTATTCTGTAAAAAATAGTTGTACCCTGATGGATGCAATGGGAGTTAGAATATTAATTTTAAAGAAAAAGGAGCATGGATGAATAGATTGTTAATGACACTCTGTTTGGCGGCATCATTATCTGCAGCGAATGTATTAGCAGCAGATTATGTAAATAAGGACATCCTTATTTCAGCCGAAGAAGCGGTTAAGCTAATCGGAAATCCAAAAGTTATGTTTGTATCGGGTGATAACGAAGATATTTATAAGCTAGGGCACATTAAGGGCTCAGTCGAAATGTATGCGCACCACTTACACCATTCAGAGATTGATGGGGAGATGCACTGTGCGCCTTTGTATCGTTGTGTTGATGATGCGCAACTGACGATTGGTAAAAAAGGGATTAGTAACGATATGACGGTTATCGCATACGATGATTTTAAAGGTCCCAATGCAACAGGTGTTTATTCATTTTTTGACAGTTATGGACACAAAAATATAAAAGTACTTAATGGCGGTCGTGCAGCTATTATGGCAGTTGATCCGGCTCAAAAAGAGTACGATGCTCTTAATAAAGATTTAAAAGCACTTACAAAAGGGCAAAAAGATTCAAAAGAGAAGCTAAAAACTGCAGTTGATGCGGATAAAGCAACCCTTGAAGCTTCTATTGGTCAAGCACAAAATGATATGACGGCATTGAAAGTAAAAATGACGGAAGTTGAAAAGCGTCTTTTAGTTGTAAAAGGTGATGAAAACGTTACCGCTAAAACTTATAAAATCGATCCTAAAAATATCAAATACAGTGCAATTGCCGATAAAAATGAAGTAAAGCATGCAATGGAAGATATTCTTAAAAACGGTAAAAAGTCTAAATTTATCATTATTGATTCTCGTGGACTTGCAGAGATTATCGGTGAACGTAAAATGGATAACGTAGCGCGTGGCGGACACATTCCAGGAGCAACTTTCATCGAATGGAGTCAAATCTCCGATGCGGATAAAAAAATGTCATTTAAATCTGCAGATGAAATCCAAAAAGTATATGATAATTATGGTGTTACCAAAGATAAAACGATTTATGCTTACTGCCAAGTAGGTGCGGGTCGCGGTTCTGAACACATTACAGCGCTTCAATTGCTCGGTTACAAAAACGTCAAAGTCTTCACTGGAAGCTGGGATGTTTGGGGTAACGACATGAATCTTCCGATTAAACGATAAGGCTCAAATATGACAAAAGTAATGAACAATAATCGTCGTGATTTCCTGAAAGTTTCAGGGATGACGGCTGCATTGGTGGCTTCACAAGGTTCACTTTTCGCAAAAACAAATGTAATGTCGGTTGAAAACGGGAAAGAAAATTACCCGAATACCAACTATACTGAAAGCATGTATCGCAACGAGTTTGCGTTTACGTACGGTAAAAAAGAAGAGCATGGTTTCGCGTATCACTGTGTAAACTGTCAAGGTAACTGTGCATGGGAAGTTTGGTCAAATAACGGTGTAGTTACCCGTGAAAACCAATCAGCTCGCTATCCGGTTATCAATGCAAAAATCCCTGACTTCAACCCACGCGGATGTAACAAAGGGGTTCAGCACTCTCAGGTAATGTACCAAAAAGACCGTTTGTTGTATCCAATGCAGCGTGTTGGTGAGCGTGGTGAAGGTAAATGGAAACGTATTAGCTGGGATGAGGCGGCTGAGGTCGTATGTCAACAAATCTTTGATTGTATGACAGACCCTGAGCGCGGACCGGATAAATTGATGGTTCATGCGGGAACAGGTCTTTTGACTGAAGGTCGTCGTGGCGCTCCATTGCGTTTCTCGACTCAATTGGGTGCGATTCGTATTTATCCTTCTTCTTACCTAGGGGACATGTTCTCAGGTGCTGCTATCGCATACGGTGAAGGTAATGTTGGTTGTACATGGGATTTCATGTATACCGTCGATACGGCTGTTATGTGGGGCGGAAATCCATCGGTTTCTCGTATTCCTGATGCTCACTTTGTATGGGAAGGAAAATACAACGGGGCGAAAGTCATCGTTATTACCCCTGAGTTCAATGCAACGGCTAAATCCGCGGATCTTTGGATTCCAATCAAAGCGGGTTCAGATAACATCCTCGCAATGAGTGTTATGAATGTTATCATCAACGAAAAGCTTTATAAGCCAGAGTTTATGAAAACGTTTACCGATCTTCCGTTCTTGGTCGATGTGAAAACGCAAAAAATGATTCGACGCTCCGATATGGAACATGCGGCAAACGAAGAAGATCATCATAAATATGAAGAACAATTCTACAGTATGAACAAAGCAACAGGAAAAGCTGCTTTGATGCCGGCTACTGAAGGAAGCGCAATCAAATCGCTTCGTCTTGATGAACAAGGTATCGAACCTGAGCTTGAAGGGTCATGGACGATTACCGATGTCGATGGGAATAAACGCCAAGTTACTACTGTATTTGAAATGCTCAAAGCATCAGCGGCAAAATTTGCTCCTGAAGCAACCAAAGATATTACAGGGGTTCATCCAGATACCGTTCGTGTCCTTGCACATGATATTGCATTGCCGAAAGTCGTTGAGATTACAACCGGTTTCTCTCTCAATAAATATTTTAATGGTGTAATGTCAATCTGGAATATCTCCTCTATTTGTGGATTAACAGGGCGCATGGGACCATACGGCGGATTAAATACTGAAAATGAATTTACCCTTTCCGGTCTTGGCGTATTGGGTGGATTTAGCGGTAAGTACAATGCTCGTTTTGGTTCTGGTTTTGTTGGCGAATTTGTCTTCGGCGATGGAATGAAATCATTTGATAAATTCTTCAGTGATGAAGACGTTAAACGTGCACAAAACGGTATGTCTAAAAAAGAGTATATGGCAGTATTGTCAGAAATGCTCAAATCGGGTGAAAATGATAAAGTCAATCAAGCGTCCAAACATGGTAATGTTAACAAGCCATGGTGGCAGCCTGATTGTGCTCTTATCGTAGCCGATTCTAAATTCCGTCGCAACAAAGGTTCTGAATACCGTAAAGCATTTTTGGAAAAAACGAAGTTTTATGCGTACGTGGACTATCGTATGTCTGAAGCTGCACAATTTGCGGATATTTTACTTCCTGCAAAATCGCACTATGAAGTTTATGACCTTCGTACGTCTCCGGGTTACCACCGTTTTACGAATCTTGCACAGCCGGTTGCGAACATCAAGAATATTGGTGAGTCAATGGATGAGTGGTCAATGTTTACCCTTCTTGCCAAAAAAATGGAAGAGATGGCAAACCGTCCTCAAAATATTGCCAAAGCAAAAGTACCTGATCATAAAAAATATGCAAAACCTGGTTTCCATGATTTGACTATTTTCCACAAAGAGTACACGAATACCGATCCAGAATCTGAAGGGGCTGGTGAAAACTACCTCGGAACTGATAAGATGGCAGTTCAAGCAGCATTGGAAAAATGTGAGCAGTACGAGCCATGGACGATGGAAAAAATGTACAAAGTGGGCGGATTCTTGCTTATCAATGAAAAAGCAGCGAAAAGTTCACCTTTGTATTCTGATCGCCCGTACAGCTCTATGGAGTTTACCCTTTATAAATTTGAGCGTCTTGAAACACTCTCTGGTCGTCAAACATTCTATGTTGACCATGAGCTGTATATTAAGATGGGTGCAGCAACCAATACAGGTATGGAAGGAATCCGCCCACAAAGCAAAGATCATCCATACGTGTTTATGACTCCGCACGCTCGTTGGTCAATTCACTCTAACTATAAAACATCACGTACGCTTCTACGTTTGCAACGTGGTGTTCCTGCAATCCAAGTAAATCGTGTGGTTGCAGAGTCTAAGGGAATTAAAGATGGAGAGACTATCCGTATTTTCAATCACCAAGGTGAGTTCTATGCAATGGCAAAACTCTCTTCATCTGCACCTGCTGATGGATTGGTTCTTGAGCATGGATGGGAACCGTACATGTATTTGAAAAACAAAGGTCACAATGAGGTCGTTCCTGTCGCAATGAACCTTTTGGAAATGGCTGATGGCTGGGGTCACCTGAAATTTGGTGGTCTGTGGGATGGTAACCAATACGCTTACGATGGTGCCGTGAACTATGAAAAAGCAACTGACGTAAAATATTAAGGGGTTTAGATGTCTAAAAGACAATTAGCAATGGTCATGGACCTGAACAAATGTATCGGGTGCCAAACATGTACTGTGGCATGTAAAACGCAGTGGACGAATCGTAATGGTCGTGAATATATGTATTGGAATAATGTCGAGACCTATCCGGGTACGGGTTATCCTAAAAACTGGATGGAGCTTGGTGGCGGATTTGACGCTGCTGGCGATCTTCAACCGGGAGTTATTCCTAATCTTGAAGCCGATTATGGGGTTCCTTGGGATTATAACTATGAGTCTATCATGACGGAAAGTGCTGAGCACAATCATTTTAAACCACACGTGTCACCTACATGGGGACCAAACTGGGATGAAGACCAAGGTGCGGGTGCATTCCCACAGGATAACTATTTTTTCTATCTTCCACGTATTTGTAATCACTGTACAAATCCGGGTTGTTTGAGTGCGTGTCCTCGTGATGCAATCTTCAAGCGTGAGCAAGATGGTGTTGTTTTAGTTGACTTGGATCGCTGTCAAGGATACCGCTATTGTATTGCGGGATGTCCTTACAAAAAAATCTATTTCAATCCAAAAATCTCTAAGTCAGAGAAATGTATCCTTTGTTTCCCACGTATTGAGCAAGGTTTGCCACCAGCGTGTGCACAACAATGTGTCGGTCGTATCCGTTTCGTAGGGTTCTTGGACGATGAAGAGTCACAAGTTTACAAATTGGTACACCAATACAAAGTAGCAATTGGTTTACGTCCTGATTACGGCACACAGCCAAATGTATATTATGTTCCACCGACCGAATCTCCGGCTAAATTTGATGCTGAGGGAAAAATCATCGAGGGATCAACACGTCTTCCAATTGAAGAACTTGAAAAACTCTTTGGACCTGATGTTCACGCGGCGATCAAAACGTTGAAAGACGAGATGAAGAAACGCAAAGAGACAGGCGTGAGTGAACTTATGGATATTTTGATTGCGTATCAACATGCGGATATGTTCCGTTTGGATAACAATTATTATCAAGAAGTTGCAAAAGAGCAAAAACGTACACCATTGGCACCTGTAGATACTCGCTACCTTGCCGGTAAATTTACGAAAGCGGGAGGACACCACTAATGAATAAGATTTTAACATCACTCCTTTCATTGGGTCTTGCATGTTCGGCTGCGCTTGCTGCTGAGGCAGCAATCACTGCTGTTAAAGTTACGGATAGTTTAGACGGTATCAAAGCAGATTCGGCTATTTGGTCAAATGCTAAGTTTTCGACTATTACTCTTTATCCGCAAACTGCAATCGAAATGAATGATAAAAAAGCGAATGAATTGACTGAAAATGCAAAAGCAAAAAAAGCTCAAGTCGCAGCACTGTATGATGGCAAAAATATTGCCTTGATGGTTAAATGGGCGGATGGATCTAAGGATCTACAATCTGGCTATGCATCAACAACGTACAGTGACGGTTTCGCAGTTCAATTTGCAGGCGCTACAGCCAAGCCTCAGCCCTTGCCATACATAGGAATGGGTTCAGTCGGACGTCCTGTCGTTGTGCATCTCCAAAAAGCGAATGAAAAAGTATATGAGCCAAATGGAAATAAAGATGTTGGCAATCAAATAAATCGTCAACAAACAGGTGTATTTGGTCAAGAATTGGCTGATTTTGATGCAAAAGTTGCATCACTTGCTGTGACAGATTATGAGCGTATTTTTGTGGGTGAAGGATTCCGTTCATTGACTGAAGTCAAAGATGGATCGATTAAATCCAATAGTTCTATGGTATATGGTGCCAATGGATGGAGCGGAATATTAACCCGTTCTCTTAAAGATGACTATGTTAATCTCAGCGGAACCGTACCCGTTTCCATCGCAGTATGGGATGGGTCAAAAATGGGTCGTAACGGACTTAAAAATCTTTCGTCTTGGATTGCTATCAATCTTGACGGACAAAAACAAAATGCAGCAATGGTTACCGATTTGACAACCGATTCTAAAGGGGATGCGAGCAAAGGTAAAGCAGCCCTTGAAGCAAACGGTTGTAACGGCTGCCACCAAATGAATGCAGCTGATCCTAAATCGTTTATGGCTCCTTCACTTAAAAATGTAGGTGGATATTCGACCGCTGCTTATTTACGCGAATCCATTCTAAAACCATCAGCAGTGGTTGTTCCAGGGTATAATCGTAATGCACACAGCAATACACCATGGTATAATCTTGAAAAAGGGAAGCGTATCTCTACAATGACGGATTACAGTCATTTGGACAAAGCGACAGTTGAAGACATCGTAGCTTACCTTAAAACGCTCAAAGCGGAGGTAGAATAATGAAAAAATTTGTACTACTATGCGCAGCACTTGTTGTTGGCGCATTTGCAAGTGAAGGTCAAGAGTTCGAAGGATTGTTGACAACTCCAGCGTGTGCTGCTCAAGGTGCATTTAACGACTGTTACTTAGAGAACTACACCTGTGGTTCTGACGGTTGTTTTAAGAAAATTGAACCAGGCGAAACAACGCATCCAAAGCTGGCTCTTTTCCAGCACGGAACGGGTAAAGTATACTATATCGACACCACAAAACTAAAAGTTTCAGAGCTGGGTGAAGGGATGAATAAAAACGGTGTTATCATTACAGGCGTACTTGATGAAGCAACCAATACAATTGCAGCAACTGAATTTAAAGCTCCACCACCACCGAAGAAATCATTTTTCAAAGGGTGTTTATAAAAACACTCTCCAAGCCCTTCGGGGTTTGTCTTTATTGACTAGTTTTTCTCGTTAGGGTAAATCGAAGCCCTCCTGTGACACAATCCCTTACTTTTTTTAGGAATAATACATGAATACTGAATATCGACGTTATATCTATGCCTTTTTATCGCGCGTAATGAGTAATATCCCCGATCGTCGTTTTATCACTGACCTCAAAAATAATCAACAATTGCTCGAGGTTATTGGTGAGGAGACGAAAGCATGGTTTGATACCAGCAGTGAAGAAGAGCTCTATGATGCATTGAATACTGATTATACCTCGATGTTTTTTCTTAATACACAGCCTGTTGAATCGTTTGTTTTGGATGCCAAAAATGAAACGCTTGTAGGATTGCAGAATCCGGTAATGGCATTTTATTTTACGCACGGTTTTGAGCTTAATATGGATCAGACTGAACTAATGGCGCCGGATCATCTTTCTATTGAGCTTGCCTTTATGCAGATGCTGGTTTTTAGAAATGAAACAAATGCTCAGGTGAAGTTTATGGAAGAACACTTATTTATGTGGGTTATACCTTATATGCTGGGGATGAAAAGTATGGCAGGAACACCTTTTTACAGGGATGTATGTGATTTTATGGTTGAGTTTCTAGCATCTGATTATGAATATTTACATCAAGAGATTAGCAATGGGTAATCATAATTTTATTCAAACAAATAACCTTTTTAGTTTCACGGCAACGCGTTGCTTGCGTAATGAGTATTTTCACAATGATTGTCATATCTGTATTGATTTATGTCCTAAGGATGCTATTCATTTAGTGCGCAATAAATTGACACTGTTTGATAATGAATGTATCGAATGTGCCGGATGTATTGGAAGTTGTCCTACGGAAGCCTTCGAGATTGAGAGTTTTGATCCCAATGCATTTTCGGTATCTTTTCAGACTCAAACAAACCCTCAGCTCTCTTGTAAGAGCACAACCCCATGTTTGGGTGTATTTGACTCAGAGCATCTGCTTGTGATGACGCTACGGGGTGAATTGGAGGTTGTGTGTGACATGAGTCATTGCGCTACCTGCGTCTTGAATGAAAATGGAAAGATGGAAGAGACGATTCGTTCGCATATTGATCAAGCTAATAATTTTTTGGTTCAAATTGAAGTTGACAAGAAAATTGAGATCCTTGAAGTTCATGAGGAGCAAGAACCACGCCGTGCCCTTTTTCGCAAAGGATTAGAAAAAGTAAAAGAAGCAGTAGCGGATGCTCCACGAGTACAAAAAAGTATGACGGCATCCCATCATGCCCTTCCCAATATGACTATGCCTCTTAAGAAAGTACTGTTAAGAAATAGTCTTAAAGATGTAGTGACAGCGATGGCGGTAACTGGCTTTACAGAATCTTCACCGCTCTTTTTTAACAAACAAATTGCTTTTGACCTGTGTACGAATTGCGGTGATTGTACTCAATTTTGTCCGACGGATGCATTGTTTCCAACATCCGACAAGCAAGGGATCTATTTTAGCCAAGGTAAGTGTATCGGATGCGGGATATGTGAAGATATATGCAAGCCCAATGCCATCACGGCTAAAGCCGGATTTGATATGGTAAGTATTGCATATGAACGTTCTGAAGAGCTGGTTCATTATGAAATGGTAATGTGCAATGAGTGTCGTTGCCCGTTCCCTTATAAAGGCGGTGACCCAGTTTGTGATCGTTGTTCCGGCTATAAAAAAGAATTTACTAATATGTTTACTCTAGCTCGGGATATCTAACCTATTCGTCATACACCCTAAAGGGTACTTCGCCCGCGAAAGCGGGTATCCAGCTAGATTCACCCGAGGGCACTTCGCCCGTTTTCACGGGAATGACGTATGGATTATTTCTTCTCCATAACCTCTTTGGCACTTTTTAGTGCCCCTTCCATCGTTGCCTTAGCAACGCTCCAAGCTCGTTTACCCATTGCTTTTGCTTCTTGTGCTGAGTTAGAATTAAGCAGTGCTGCACCGCGTTCACTTACTCCTTGACGCAGTTTAGAGAGTTTACCTTGGAGAAGCTTGGCAGTTTCTTGCGATAAAATCGAGAGTTCATCGCTGTCTAGACGAATTTCTGAGCCAATAGTTGTGAGTTGTTCTATGAGAACAGGAGAGTTGTTTTTGGCAAGAGAGTGGACAATTTGCCCAAATAGGGTATGGATTTGTTCCAATTCATCTTCGATCAATTGATATTCTTTATGGTAGAGTGCTCGGATTTCATCGGGAAGGTAGAGGAGATATTGACGGAATTTCTCTATCGATTTGTGGAGTGCTGAACGGATACCCAAAAGTGTTCCCCGTAAAATCGGTTCAGCTTGATTGGGGGTTGCTTCGGCAACATTGAGGGCGCTTTGAAGTATGCTTGAAAAGATACGACGAATACGAACGGCATTTAGGACGTTGGCATTAAGCGTTTGGAATGTTATCTCTTTAATGATTTCATGAAGGGTCTCTTCGGTGTCAGAATCACGTTCGAGAGTTGTGATAATCGCTGATTCGACCATCTCTTCAAGTATGTCAAGGAGATCTACGGATTGAATTTTGATGAGGTGTAATTTCGCTAAAATTTCTTCATTATCACTAAACTTTTTTTCTAAAACATCAAAACATTGATATTTTAAATGCTGTAACTCATCACTTTTTCGAGATATTTGACGCTCGATTTTTTCTTTTTGCTCGATGAGTTCCTCGAGTTCATTGTGGAGTGAAGAAGCTTCCTCTTTTACGAGAGATGAAGTGAGACTTTTTAACTCATCAAGAGAAAGCTTGTCAATGTCTTGATGATTAAATTGATTTTCAAATGTTTCGAGGCTCATGTATTTCCTTTATAGTACCATTTTGATGTGCTGATGTGCTTTGAGTGTTTCATAAAAAAAGGTACGTTCATCCTCATTATGCACCAACAGTTCTAAGTTCATGCTGACGTATTTTCCACTGCCGCTCGTGTTGGAGGGCTTAAGGGAATAGATTCGTTCGGAAAAAATTTCCATTGCTGCTATCTCAATACCTGCCCGCTCGAATGCTATTACTTTGTAGCACCATGAGCAAGGGTATTCAAGCTGTAGTGTTTGTCCGTTCATTTCGCATGTAATCGCCACTTTTTCCTCCTGATTTGGTTTCAAGTTGGATGGGTCCGATGACCATCCCCTTATCAATTGCTTTTAGCATATCGTAAATGGTGAGCAATCCGATACTTGTTCCTGTGAGGGCTTCCATTTCCACGCCTGTCTGTCCTGTTAGTTTTGCAGTGACGGTAAGGCGAAATCCAGGTAAATCAGGAAATTCGTCAATGTCACAGTTTACACCGCTGAGATTGAGTGGATGGCACATCGGGATGAGATCGCTTGTCTTTTTGGTTCCCATAATGGCCGCAATTACTGCTGTTTGGAGGACGGGACCTTTTTTGGCAGTTTGGTTGACGACAGCATCAAAGGCATCTTGGCTCATGGTAATGAGTCCGCTTGCTATGGCTACTCGAGTGGTGGCAGTTTTGTCGGATACATCGACCATTTTTGGTCGGTCACGCTCATCGAGGTGGGTTAAATGCATTGGGTAAACCCCTATTTATTTTTTATTATTATAGCGAGAAAGTGCTTCTTCATATTCGTGAGGATGATTGAGGTTCATAAAAATTTCTTCGTTTTCAAATTCTACAAAACGCGTTTGCTTCATGGAGAGAAGTTTTCCCAGTCTGTGGTCACCTTCGTGCTGCATCTGCTGAAAGTTTTCTAACAATGTGTGATGATAGATGCCGCATAAGGGATGGGTTCCTGAAGGTGTTTTGGCAATGACAGCATCGAGATGAGGTTCATCCGCGTGCAGTAGGGTTTCGATGGTATCGACATTAACAAAAGGGGTATCAACACTTAAGGCAAAAAAACTTTCGCACTTCAAGTTTTCAAAAGCACTCACAAAACCTGCTGTTGGGGCAAAGTCACTATTTTCTGCATCAAGGATAAATTGGGCTTCAAAATCAAATTTTTCACGTGTTTTGGTAGAAATATAGACATTGTTGAAAAGTTTGGTGAGTCGGTTATATTGGAACGCGGCAAGAGAGGTATATCCGCCAAAAGAAAGAAGGGATTTGTCTTGCCCCATGCGGGAGCTTTTTCCCCCTGCGAAGAGAATACAAGGCAGGGCAAACATTTATTGTGCGAAGGCCGCGGCTACAATTTTATCCATACTCGGTGATGCACCGTTTTGAAGATATTGGAGCACGAGAGGTGAAAATTTATCCATCATGGAGGCATCCATTCCCAGCATTGAAAACTGTGAACCAAGGCTTCCAAGTCCTAGCATGCCAGCAGGTGCTGCGGAGAGGAGCGTATTGACTTGAGGGACTTGTTTTGTGAGGGTTTTGAAGTCAGCTGGCTTCATGTTGCCTTTTGCGTCATTAAGAATAGCAGCTGTGCCGCCAATGGCTTGCGTAGGAGTGACACCCAAAGAAGTAGTAAGGTTTTTGATCAATGGATTGGAGAGAAGCTTTGCATCCGTAATAGGTGCGACTGAAGTTACGATTGGAGCGACGGTTTGCATCATGCCACCAAGATCAAAGGCAAATGCACTGGAGGCGAAAAGAGTAAAAGAAAAGGCGATAAGAGAACGTTTCATGGGCAATCCTTAAATGATGCTTGCTGGGTCGGTGATGTATCCCGTGATCGCTGAAGCAGCGGCAACGGCAGAATTTGCCAAATAGACTTTGGACGAGCGTGAACCCATGCGTCCGACGAAGTTACGGTTAGTCGTGGCAACTGCGACTTCATCATCGCCCAAGATTCCCATATAGCCACCTAAACATGCACCACAGGTTGGATTAGAAACAACTCCGCCTGCATCGATAATGATGTCCATGTATCCTGCTTTAGTAGCTTCTCGTGCGATACGTTGTGTCGCGGGTGTAACGATGAGGCGAACATCCGGATGGACGCGCTTGCCTTTGAGAATTTCAGCGGCGATTTTAAGATCCCCTAATCGACCGTTTGTGCAGCTGCCGATAAATGCTTGGTCAATTTTGATAGCATCACTTACGGCTTGAGAGAGGCTGTGTCCATTGGAAGGCAAAAATGGATAAGCGATGACAGGTTCAAGGTTACCGACATCGATTTCGAGAATTTGAACGTAGGTTGCATCCTCGTCAGAAGTAAAGATTTTTGGCTCACGTGCGAGGGGTTTATCGGCTAAAAATTCTGCCGTGATTGCATCGTATGCGACGATACCGCTTTTTGCACCCGCTTCGATTGCCATGTTGCACATTGAAAATCGGTCATCCATACCAAGGTATTGGATGGTGTCGCCGGTAAATTCGAGAGTGCGATACAAAGCTCCATCAACACCGATAAGACGGATGATTTCCAAGATAATATCTTTACCCGTGGTATATTTTCCCGGTTTTCCTGTGAGGACAACTTTGATACTTTCGGGAACTTTGAACCAGTTACCGCCTGTAATCATCGCAAACGCTAAATCAGTCGATCCCATTCCGGTAGAGAAAGCTCCAAGCGCACCGTGAGTACACGTATGAGAATCGGCACCGATGATAACATCACCAGGGACAACGAGCCCTTTTTCAGGAAGCAATGCGTGTTCGATTCCCATGTCTTTTTCATCAAAAAAGTGTTTCATCTGATATTTTTTAGCAAAATCTCGGCTGATACGTGCTTGATTGGCGGAAGCTATGTCTTTGGCAGGGATGAAGTGGTCAAGGACGATGGAAAAGCCCTCCGGATTGGCGAGTTTAGTTGCTCCGATGTCCTCGAATGCTTTGATGGAAATCGGGGTTGTGATGTCATTTCCGATGACCATGTCGATAGGACAACGGATGATCTCACCCGCGTAAACAGCTTTGCCAACGTGCTGCGAAAAGATTTTTTCTGTAATGGTTTGGTGCATAAGAGTTACCTTTTAGGGTTCTAAATAATGGCGCGATTATACCATAAATGAATCTTCTAGTTG
The DNA here is from genome assembly GCA_026390135.1 of Campylobacterales bacterium. Lineage (GTDB taxonomy): Bacteria > Campylobacterota > Campylobacteria > Campylobacterales > Sulfurimonadaceae > Sulfuricurvum. Next base: position 17,092 of record JAPLGN010000008.1, read on the forward strand.
AGCTTAAATTCGAGGGTTAAATCGATTTCTGCCGGGAGTGTATCGGATAAAGCATCCGGAATTTTGACACCGGAAGCAGATGCAACCGCGACTTTTGCTGCATTATGAAAAATATCTTCTCCTCGTTGAACCGAGATTCCTTTGATTGTCCCATCATCAGTAAGTGTGAATCGTACCCCGATTTCTCCCTCTTTTCCTGCACGTCTTGCTGCATACGGATAGCGGAGATGGTTTTGGATAGCGTTGCGCAACTGTGCATAAAAAGAACGTTTTTCAGATGCGAGATCGATTTTTGGTTTTTGGGGTGCTTGAACCACTTCGGCTGCTGGAGTGTTTTGAACGCTACGTTGAACCACTGGTGGTGTGGAGACAACGGGGGTTGGAGGTGTTATCGCTACCGGTGTTTTGAGCGGTGTTGGTTGTGGCAATTGAGCCTTTAGGGGGATAATAGGTTTGGGTGTAATCGGCTGTTGTACTATCGACTGAGGTTTTGGGGGCGTGGGGGGTGTAACCTGAGCGGGGATGTCACTTATTTTTTGGTGTTTGGGTTTCGGTGCGGAATCTGCCAAAGAGAGAACCATGATGTGTTTGGTTTCGATTTTGAGTATCGGCGGTGGTGTCCGCATTTGGGTAAGGGCGAAAAATGCCAATGAACCCATCAGGGAATGAAACATTAGAGAGAGTATAAACGATTTGCGTGCTGTAGTAATCATAAGTGTATCCATCCTGTAAATATGGCGATTCCGACCCCTGCGAGGAAGATTGGAGCGGCGTGCTGGAGAACGTTTCGATAACGGGAGAGGTGGGTTAAGCTCTCTTTGAGTATTTGAGTCAGAACGACCGAGAAAAAGAGAAACCACAAAAGTGTCGCCCCTAACCCGAATACCGCACCATACGCTATCGCCCATAAAAGCGAATGTGATGCGGCACTGAGCGTCATCATGGTGATGACAGGGGCGCAAATGGACATGGATAAAAGGGCTCCGGTGATAAACAGAGGAATTTGCCCTTGCGGTGTTTGGGGTGAGGTGGAGCAACACGAAGAGGAGGCTTTGAGTGAAAACCATAACCGCCCTGCGAGGATAATGGTGATACTTCCGAGCAAGTATCCCATGAGAGCGGTATCGCTGATAATCGATTTAACCATGCTCGCACCCGCATAGGCGATAAGGGAGAGAAAAATATATCCGCTAATCCGCCCTAGGCTAATGGGGAGCAACACGCGGAGGCTTTGTTGACGTGTACCGCTGTTAGCCAAAAGAATCGGCGATAACAACGGCATACAAGTGAGCATGCACGCGGTTGCCCCATAGGAGAGGGCAACGATAAAAAGAGAGAGGAGTGTATATGGTTCCACTCTTTAACCCTTCCACCATTTATCAATTTTGGTTCGCTTTTTGAACCCCTCTTTAGAAGAACCATAGAGGGTGAGAGGACCATATTTGAAGCTCATCACTCCATCGTGCGGACAAAATTCGACACAACGTCCGCAGAGGGTACAGTCACTGTGAGTGATGTTTTTATTTTCGGCTTGGTTTTGAATCTCGTAAATATCCATCGGACACGCTTTGACACAGCTTGAACAGGTATCGCAATGAGAGTTACCGTTTTTGACAAGGCGTAAAAGACCGATTTTTTTGAACAATGTTTGCATCGGCAAAATCGGGCAGATACGGCAAAACGGTTGACGGACGAAGAGAGCCAGCGCGACCATTAAACCAAACAACAAATCGGCAATCAGCGAGAGGATAAAATATCCGGTATTTGCCTGAGAGATATAGATTTGAGACATATCTCCCGTCATGGCGGTAGTCATAATACGGCTTGGGCAGATAGAGCAGTACGGATTTCCCCATTCATGTCCTAAAAATCCGATACCCGTTAAAAGAGGGAGAATCAATACCAAAAAGAGGAAAATAAACCATTTAATCGGGCGAATTTTATTCACTGTTTCGCGAGAAAGGCTTCCCAATTGTGTTAGCCCAAGTTTGGTTCCGATCATGGTAAAAACATCTTGGAAAAATCCGAGAGGACAGAGCCATCCGCAAAACGCTTTGTTAAGGATGAGGATTAAAACAGCGACGGTTCCGATGGTAATCAACGTCCCCATCAGCGCTTCCATCACTTTTGCGTTTTTGGTAAAGATTCCCGATACACGGTGATCCATTTGGTGTTGAAGAGGGATAAGGGTACACATATCTCCCCCCTTCATATCGTAAGCGCATGAGAGGGCAGGGAGATTTTGAGTTAGTTTATCTCCCGTATAAAAAGTAGTAAAAATCATCGCTCCGTAGACAAAAAAAGCAAAAGCGATGAGTTGAACGACTCTGCGAAGTGCCGTAACCGTGAGTAGTTTATCCATTTTTAGCCCCTTTTTTAGTACGTCGATAAAACATTAATCCCCCCAAAAAGCCGATAGTGATTGCACCTGCTCCGTAGCTTTGGGATTGCCAATAATCATTGGGGTTAAGTGAATAGGGCATCGTTAGAGTGCTTTTATAGGTGAGATTGTTATCACTGTGTTGTGCGACAAGGAGAAATTCAGAGGGTTTATTTTCACTTTTCCCAACCTGAACATTTTTAAAATCATTAGGCAGAGTAATCGAAAATGCACCTGTATTATCGGTTGTATACGTTTGTGGAGGGGTATCGCGGGTTTCCAGTGTTATTGGGGCATTAGTAAGCGGTTTGCCTTGAAAATGGAGGAGAAAACGGTATGACTTTGATGCCGTATAGCGATCATGTTCACGGTGCAGAGGATTGGGGACAATCTCTAAATCGCTTTTAGGAAGAGCGGTTAGTTTGCTCGGAGAGACTTTGCTTGGACGCCCTTGTATAGAGAGATAGCGTATAGCACTATCGATTTGTGTATCTGTGTGGTGATTGAGGATTAGGGCATAATAACCGCCGATAGAGGCTTTAGGGAGATTGAGCGTCGTATCACTGAGATTTAAATCCTCTTTGGATAAATCGGGTTTTATTAGAGTAACTGAGCTATTTCCCTCTAAATTCATGGCATGAAGCATGGTGGCTTCACCTATACCATGCCCTCCATGTTTACCATGTGAGGAACCTCCGTGGTCACCGTGGGAATGCTCACCACCATGAGAAATATGCGGTGCCCAATAAATAACTCCATCACCGTATCCCCAAAGGGTAACGGTGAGCAGGAGCGGTAATAGTATTTTTTTCATGAAATCCCTTTAAAATTTGACGGACAAGCCCAATGTAAATTCACGACCCTGATTGACGGTGATAGAGAGGTCTTCTTGATCGTAGATGTGATTGTAGTCACGATCGCCACTGCTTCGGACGGTGTTATAATAGTATTTATCAAAAAAGTTATTGACACGGGCAAACATATCTACTTTATAGCCGTTGTATTTTTCAGTATGATTGATTAAGAAGTTGACGACGCTATACCCCGGCATTTTGAGCTGATTAAGTTCATCGGCGTAGTAGTTTGATCTTGCGGTCAGTTCGGTTGAAATAAGTGTTTGAGGTGAAACATTGATATTTCCAGTCAGGTTTAGAGTATGGTGAGAAGTTCTTGGGACTTCATTTCCGGTCAGGTTGTAATGCACCTGCGTAAAGCCTCCTGCATAGGGACTACCAAGACCGAGGTAAAAATTTTCATACTGTGTAAAGTAGGCATCGAGATAGGTATAGGCGAGATCAAAGGAGAAGGTTTTTTTGGCATCGCTTTTTAGAGAGAGTTCTAACCCTTTGCTTCGCATACCGCCAATATTTTCATACTGCTCGGGATGAGCTGTCGTAGCTGAGGCATATTGTCCGATAGATGACATGATATAGTCCTTACGGTCAAGCCAAAAGAGAGTGGCTTCGTAAGTCAATGTATTTTCGGCAGTTGGAATCGTCCGTCTTATTCCCAAATCGTAATCGACCGATTGCTCCGGTTTCAAATCAGGGTTACTTTGCACTTTAGAAGACGGTGTGATAGTTCCGTTGAAGAGCTGATCGATGGATGGGGCACGAAATCCGGTTGAGCGGCTTACAAAGAGGGTCGTTTCCGGGGTGAGATTATGGGATACTCCAATACGATGGGAGTAGACATTAAAATCTTTTTGGAGGTCTCCTGGGTTTAGGTAATTGACATAATCGAGCTGAATATTGTCATAGCGTCCATTTAATGTTAGGGTTGTTGCATCGCCTAGAGGGACTTTAACTTCTGCATAGGGGGCATAGACCGCTTCTTTTGTTTTGTTATTCCCTGTAACAGTACCAGCATGGTAGATAGTGGGGGAAGATGCGCTGGTTTTATAATCGACCAGATACGATGTTTTATTTTTATAGGTGTTATTACGCAGATCTGCGCCGAGAAGATAGGCAAGATAGTCTCCTGAACTGCGGTATTCGCTTTTTAATCCTCGTTGAATCTGGTGGTAATCATTGAGTGTGGTGTAAGCATCATCTGCGATAACAACCGCTCCGGTCGAACTGAACTTTTGGGGTGCGGAATCAAAGGTTGTATCGTCACCGTATTGGTATGCATTAATGAGAAGATTGGAGTTATTGCCAAAATCTTTGCTGTACGTTAAATAGAGTTTTAGTAGATCGACATCGAACATCCTTGCGTAATCGCGACCCCCACCATCAGCTCCTGTCGAGATACTTTTGGGATCATTAAGTGCTTGAATAACACCGCCTACTGTTCCGTGGGAGTCTTTTTTGCGCTTTGAAGCCTCAGCCCCGAATGTGAGGTCACTGGTATCGTCAATATAGTATTGTATTTTACCGTCTACGTATTGTGCCGTGTACCCTGAGTTTGCCCAATAACCGTCACTTTTTCGCTCACTCGCCTGTATGCGTGCATTGTAGGAATCTTTGGAAAGGGAGGTTTCGGCTAAAAGTTTATGATACCCAAAGCTCCCTATCTCAGTAGAAATAGTCGATTTGTTTGCTGTGCCTTTTTTGGTCGTGATAATGACGGCTCCGGCAAGAGCATCATCCCCGAAGAGATACGAAGCTCCCCCTTTGATTACTTTGATCGAAGCTATATCATCGAGATCGATGTTAACTGATCCGGTTCGCTCGAATACCGGAACACCGTCGATGACTACAGCTACCCCTGGTTTTTCTCCCATATAGCGTTGATTCTCAACCCCGCGAATATGGATTTTGATACTGTCTCCCGATGTTACCTCGGTTGTCATCCCCGGAATGCTTTGCAAAACCTGTTGAATGTTTTCAACGTGGGCATCATCTATTTTTTGACCGTCTATAATAGCTGTAGGCGATACTTCGGTTCGAGAAGGATGAAATCGGTCATCGATCGTTGTGGAATCAATATTAATAATTCCGAGATTTTCAGCTGCAAAACACGACCCTGCAATAAGGGTAGATAGGAGAATGCTATGAGAAATTCGACGGGTTTCGGCCATTGTGCTTCCTTAAAATTTGAATTAAGAGTGTGATTATGAATTAAGAGTGTTACATTAGTGTTAAGCAAATAAAATAAGTTAATATTAATATTTTAAGGATGAAAAACTATGGGGCACTTTTATTAGTTCCTAACAATCGGTTGAACAGTTATAATGTCGGTAAAAAATGGGGATAATCATGATAACCATCTGGCACAATCCGAAATGTTCGAAATCGCGTGAAGCCCTTAAACTCCTCGAAGAGAAGGGGCTTTCCTATGAAGTAGTGAAATATCTGGAAACAACACCTTCGCGACAAGAGATCACAGAGCTTTTGCAAAAGCTTGGAATATCGGCGCGGGAGCTTATGCGGACCAAAGAAGATCTGTATAAAGAGTTGGGGCTTGCGGAAGTAGCAGAGGAAGAAAAACTTATCGATGCGCTGGCGGAGCATCCTAACTTGATCGAAAGACCAATTCTTATTGAGAACAATCAAGCGTTAATCGGACGTCCAGTTGAAAAAGTGATTGATTTTTTAGTTAAGTCCTGAACTTTTGGAGCTGCTGGTTTAGATCGGCAGAACTTTGATCCAGATTATGGGTGACTTCTGCGATCTCTTGAATACTCGCTTCATTCGAAGAAGTAATGAGATTGAGAGAGTTGATATTGGATGCAATAAAATCCATCCCGCTCATTAATTTTTGAAGCTGTTGATTGGAGTGGTGAACACTCGAAGCTGCCAAAGAGATAAGAGAGGAAGAGGCTGCAATAATTTTTTGGATGAGATTGGAATCATGAGAAACACTTAGGATAGACGTGGTTGATTTGTCCATTTTTTGACTGGTGTCGGTGATGGCATCAACGATGGTATTGATCGTTCGATTGATCTGAGACAAGCTGTCTTGAGTTCGTTCAGCAAGTTTTCGTACTTCATCGGCAACGACGGCAAATCCGCGTCCATGCTCTCCTGCTCGGGCTGCTTCGATAGCGGCATTGAGTGCGAGTAGATTGGTTTGATCGGCAATGTCACCAATTATCTCGAGAATACCTTTGACATTTTTGGCTTGAGAAGCAAGCATATTTAACTCTTGCGAGAGGGTTTGCTGCGTGAGGGCAACGGATTGAATGCTGCCATTGATATTGGATATTTGAGAGGTTACGGAAGTGAGATTCGTATTGGCTTCATCGATTTTATGGTTCGTATCCTGCGCGGCGGCGGTTGAACAGAGAACAATTTCTTGTAAGTTGGCAATGTGGGAGTATGTTTGAGAAACATGAGTTGTACTTGATTGAAGTTTTTCTTTGATTGTAGAGGAGACTATGCGCATCTTTTCAGCTGATGTCATATTGTGGGCGGATGCGTATTTAATATCTGACATTATTTTCCGAAGTTCTTCAAAAGAGTTATTCATATTCTTTGCGGCAGTCGCCAGTTCATCATTACCGTTGGAATCGATTCGATGAAGCAAATTTCCCTCTCTGAGGTGGTGAGCAATCTGCGTAATATTTGCTATCTTGTTGAGCAGATCTTTGGTTATTGTTCTGAGAATAAAAAAAACGATAATCATTCCCAAAGGAAGTATAATCGCGATTAAAATAAGGGTCTGTTTAAATTTAGCTTGGGAAAGAGCGTAGAGATGATCGGCATTGGTGATTTGCAGTTCAATCAATGTGTCGATTTTCTCATTAGCAGGGGCGAGGCTATAGGGAAAGTCACTTTGGATGAGGTCGAGGACACCCATGAGGTCTTTGGCGGCAATTTTTTCTTCTAAAAGAGTAATTGATCGGCTCGCACGCGCCATCGATTCTTTTATTTCTGGAAGGTTCTTTGATTCTTGTTCGGTCAATTTAGCATTTGAATACAATTCCCATGTTGTATTGAAATGTTCATGAGAGATTTTGATTATTTTTGATGCTTTATCAAAATCTCCAACTCCTTCTGAGAGATCAATTGCTGTCTTTGTGATCTCTTTCTCGATAATATTTTTGCAAGTTCTAAGTTGTTGCAAGGGAACGAGACTTTGGGTGTGTATGGTTTGAATGGATGTGTTGGAAAGAAACATTCCAATAACGCCGATGGATATGGCAACGAGAGCAAAAAGTTGTGTCAGTATAACAATGAGACTGATTTTTTGTTTGATGGATAGACGGGAAAGAAATGATGACGATTGAGCTGTTGCCATTATGTACGCCTTGCTAAATAATGCACAAGTGTACGATTTAATAATTACAATATCAATACAGTATTGACTCCACATATAATTTTGAAAAGACTGGCTTATTATTTTTAATTAGATCGTAACTTGAGCTTTCGTCGTTTTACAACTGAGAATCAATTTTTATGAAAATAGGAGATATAATAAGACATAAAGAGGAGTTTGCCGTATGTTTTTCCCCACACTTGAACTGATTGCATCTACGGATGTTATCTGTGCCGATATCAACGATACCGTTAATGATGCTCTGCAAAAGATGAATGAGCATGCGCATCGCAGTATTGTTGTCATCAATGGTCCTCTTCACCATATCATCACTTCAAAAGATTTAATCCGCTTAAAAGTAGAAAAAATTGACTTTTCGACGCCGCTTTCTCAGATTCCGTTGTATACTCTTCCTCGTTTGAGCAAAGAGAGTAGTGTTATAAATGCGCTTAATATGACAGACAAAATGGGTGAGTATATTTGTGTTTGTAATGAGGATGGTTCATTATATGGATTGGTTACCAACAGTGATATTGTCGCGAGTGTTGATCCTCAGGTTGTTTTGGAAAGTTTGCAGCTTGGAACTATTTTCGACAAAAAATTTGGATTTAAAAGCTTTGATTGTTCGGAAAGTATGGATAATATACTTGAATATATGAAAGATGCTCTTTCAGATTGTGTCATTATCCAAGATAAAAGCCTGCCTGTTGGAATTGTTACCTCCAAAGATATTTTGAAATTTATTGATGATGACCATAGTACCAGTATTACTGCCAAAGAGGTGATGTCCTCCCCGATTGAAACGATGTGCTCGACCGCTACAATCAATGATGCGTTGAGCTTTTTCAAAAGCCATCACTACAAGAGGATTGTTGTTGTGGATGAGAATGGGACTATTATCGGTATCGTGACACAGCAAGATCTTATCTCTCGTACGTATTTAAAGTGGTCACAGTTGGTGAATACTCATTACGATAAATTTGAGGAGTTGAACCAAATACTTCAGCAAAAAAATAAACAGTTAGCCACATTGGCCACCAAAGATTCTCTGACCTCGATCAATAATCGGCATATGTTCGCAGAGCTTTTCGACAAAGAATTGGCAACATCAAAACGATACGGCATAGACATATCGCTTTTGATGCTGGATCTGGATGATTTCAAAAAGGTCAATGACACCTATGGTCATAATATAGGGGATTATGTCCTTAAGACGTTTAGCTCAATTGTTACAGAGTTAATTCGAGAGGCAGATGTATTCGCTCGATGGGGAGGAGAAGAATTTGTCGTCCTGTTGCAGCATACGAATTGCGATCAGGCATACGTCGCGGCGGAAAAAACTCGTCTCGCAGTTGAGGCCCATACTTTTAATCAAGTAGGGCACATCACATGCAGCATAGGGATAACTCGCGTAAATATAGAGGATATTCTGAGCATAGCGATTGAACGAGCAGACCAAGCGCTTTACGCGGCCAAACATCAAGGGCGTAACCAAACGATTACATGCACTAGTTGCTAAAACTTATACACCCTTTGCAGTACATGCCGGGGCGAAGAGCTCGGGACGATATTCGAAATGCATCGTATCATAGTGATACCAGCGTCCCCCCCAAATAAAGCCATATTTTTCGAAGATGCGAACGATAGACATGGGCATTGTATTGTGATATCCGATGTGTGCTGTTTCGCTTGGAGCTTCATCTTTCCAATATTGGGTTTTGGTGGGGGCTAAATCGATGGCGATGCCGAAGCTGTGCATAGAGAGGCGGTCCGTGTCTTTGATGACGCGATAGGCGTATGTCGTTGCACCCTCGGCCCAAATGCGCTCATTTTTTGGAAGCTTGGCTATTTCTTGACCGATAGCGTAAAGTTTTTTATCGACTCCTGCAACTTTGTTTACGGGAAGCTTTATCGAGCCTTTTAGGGTTGGCCATGTTATGGTGACAAGATTTCTTTCGATTGCTTTTTTATCTTTACCGTAAAGGGCTTGAAAAAAAGGCTGATACCGAAGACGTCCCGGATCGAAAAGATAGGGAGGAGGTGTCTCTATTCCGCCTGCATCGTAGGCTTGTGAAAGTTGCATCTCTAAATCGGTATTATTGATTTTTTCATCCCATGACGTCTTCGCGCTGTCAGTATGGTATGGCAATTGAGTACCATCTTTGAGGATAATGGACGTCTCGTTGGCGGAAGTGATGAGGTCGCCATAGCCTTGCGTGTAACATTGGGGAGAAGCGTACAGCGATGCTGTAAGTACCCATAATCCTAACCATTGATAGTTCATTACAACACACTCCTGTATTTGTTTGGACAATTATACCATTCCACAATGGCTTCACAGTTAAGGGTAATAATACGACTATCTAAAAAGTAGGAGTTTCCAATGAAACCATTACAACTTTTCGTCACTATTTTAAGTGCATCTGCCCTTCTCTCTACGTCACTTTATGCTGATCGCGGCTATGAACGCGGAGGCGGTGGTCGTGGTTATCATCACGAGCGGATGTCGTATGAAGGGGGAGGACATCGTAATAACTGGGTTATTCCCTTGGTTGTCGGAAGTGTTATCGGGTATGCCCTCTCTTCACCCCAAAGAGAATCAGTAACCTATGTACAAAATGTTCAAGCACCTGTTGTATACGCACCCGAGCCGATGTATCAAGAACAATGGGTCTATTTTGGGAATTGTGATTGTCAGCGTAAAGTGTTGGTCCAAATTCGTTAAGGGATTATTCCACTCGATTGCGCCCATTTTGTTTGGCGAGATAGAGCTTGCTGTCCACTTCGGAAACGTAACTTTGAATCGTCTCTTTTAAAATGTATGAGGTATCGTCGGTTATAACCGGAGTTACTCCGATACTGACGGTGTAGCTCAAGGAAACGGTATCAAAGAGGACAACTTGGGCTGCGGCTTCATTACAAATTTTTTGAGCAATGGTTCGTGCTTGAGTTTTGGAAGTGGCAGGGAGAAGAACAATAAACTCTTCTCCGCCATAACGAAAAATAAAATCCGATTTTCGCAATATTTTTTGAAGCAGTGCGGAAAAATCTTTGATAACTGCATCTCCTGCGAGGTGACCGCGGGTGTCATTGATTACTTTGAAATGATCCAAATCGCACATGATAAGAGAGCATTGACTCTCTGTCGCTTTGGCGATTTCGATTTGCCCCATCATTACTTTATCAAAAAGTCGGCGGCTTAGTAGACCCGTGAGGGGATCTTTGGAGTACTCTTCAATCATCATCATATCATTTAAAATAGCAATCTCATTTCCAATTTCTAACGAGATATAGTCGAGACGCTGAAGCAGATGGATAAGATGTTTGGGTTTTTGGATAAGCTGCTGGCATTGTCCTACGACATCCGATGCCGCATCATGCAAGCTTTGGTGTAGCCGTGTCACTTCTTTAAAGTGGCTTGTGGTGACAATATAGGGAATAGAGGTATTATGAAGCCATTTCCCGAATTCACAGAGGCAATGGTTGAGCTCTGGGTGTGAAGTTTTGCATTGATTTTCAATGTAGGAAATAAGAGCGATGAGCCACTCTATGTGCTGTTGATAATGAATCATTAGATTTTTTTCAACGAGGTTGGCAATATGGGAGAGGCGCAGGTGATTTTTAGCAGCAAGACGCCTGAGAAATTTATGAAAATAGGCAACGGTAATTTCATTTTCAAGGTTGTCAAAATAGAGATTGAGATTTTTTAGATTTTCAAGATCACCTTCTTTTGCGAGGAGTCCCATCAAATTTCGTGCGATGGTGAGTAGCTCTCCATACACAAACATATAAGGGATTTCGTGGCTAACGCAAAAGTGTACAAACTCTTCTGTTTTTTCGGTTGCTTCTTCTGTATTGGTAGATGCTAACAGAGCAATAAAAAGCTCTTTATGATGATTGATGGCACGGGCATATTCGAAATTACTATTCCCAAGATACCCTTCATATTCTAGATCATTGTAAAAATCGTGGATAGTAGATTTGATTATAGGGAGATAAGATTCTGTTTTAAACATTAATAAAATTCTTATATTGAGATGTTTAATTGTAGCATGTAAATAAATAAAAGATAGTTTTTAAGCCGTTTATAATTAGTATATGAGAGATGAATGATGTTGAGGTAATGATGAAAAAAAGTATATTAGTATCTTTAGTTGCGTATCTTGGAATAGAGGTCGCACAGGCAAACACTACTGAAATGGTTTTTTATCCTAACTCCGATTTATCTTCTGCGGTTGCCCATTTTCATTACCAAGGGGAAAAATCAGAGCAGTATGGATTGTTGTTTGATCAAGGATTTGATAAAAAGCAGCTTCTTTATGCACAACCTAAAAACTATACGATTGAAACGCAAAAAGATGGCAAAGTAAAACTGCTGTTTAGCTCAACAGACCGTTATTCGTATATGCAACAGATGCGGAGAGACGATTTTATTGTAGAGAGTGCAGGAAAAGTAAGTGTATTACTTGTCTGTGGCGGCGATTGTTCAAGTTCGAAAGAGTGTGTTACTGAACAAAATATTTTGACATTGATGGTGCCGCAGGGGTATAGTATTCTAAGCTATAAAGGACTGGATGACAATCTCAAAGAGTTAAAAGCCAAAGAGTGGAAAATTCGAGATGGCGTGTACACTCTTTTTGCTCCCAACGTAAAAGGGGCGTGTATTTCCATGAAATTGGAGAAGAGAGAACCGTTCAATGAAAAAAGTGAAGCCAAGTCTGAACCGTTGGGATCAAAAGTCCCTAGCATTCAAGTCTATCAAAATAAAGATCTTTTTGTAAAAGGGGATGTTGTTTTGAGTATATCAGGGAAAGGACAATTGAAAAAACTAACCGATTTAATGCAGAGTGGAGACAACCTCTCTGTGCGTGTATTCCAAGACACGGTTGCTCCCGTACGATTGGTCGGGAGATATCCAAATGCACATTTATTTTCAGCTGCGCGCGCCGAAGAGCTTACAAAACAGTTAATATCTTTGGGAGTAGAGAGAAGTCGTATTGAGATGCAGCTTGTCGATGATAAGCTTCAAAAAACACGCGTTGAGACGGAAATTATTCTCGCCCAATAATATCGAAAATATTGATGCCGTCGGGGAGTTTCGTCTCTCCGTCTCGGAAACTTCGGGTGTTAGAGATGAGCCGTTTGAAATGTTTTCTTAGATGATACGCATCTGGGACATTGGGACGGAACCAGTCTCCCTTGCTGCTAAAGAGCCAATCAATCCCTGCTTTGATCTCAAGAAGAGAATATCCTCCTGTATCACTCAAAAGTTTAATTTGCCCAGCCCAGCTCATCACATCAAACGGCTCTTCAAACTGCGGATCGATAGAGGAAAGACGACGGATAAAATACTGTGCCATCTCAAATTCTTGAGTGTTAGGTTTTGCCTCTTCGACTTGTGTCGAATTCGCGATTGCGGGCGCATTGGAACTTACTTCTCGCCGTATCCATCGCTCAAATTCAGCAAACCAGTCAAATGATCGGCGATTTTGTCCTCGTTGATAGAGATTAAAATCGTCAAACAGTTCTCGTCGCAGCCCTTCTCGATCACACACTTCGAGAGCATAGGCATGGAGTTCTTCGAAAAAATCGTTGGAGAGATTGAGGTAATAGTTGCTGTCCGTGTATTGCGTGGAGACCAAAGCTGTGGCGATTGGAATGGTACTCATGGGCTCAAGGACGTAAAGAATCATTACGCCGTTAGCCGTTTTTTCACGGGTTGTTTTGACAATTTTTTTTACCACTAAGGCATCCAATGCTTCGACTACTTCTCTGGGGCTATGGCGTAAAAGCTCTGCCAAAAACGAGGCACTTAATGCTTTCGGTTTGTCTCCCCAAATGAGACTGTGGCGGATGATCAGCGGAAGAAGAGCGCGTTCTAAGAGGTTCAAGTCATTACGGTCGATGAGAGAAGAGGGGATTCCTATCATGAGCGTTTGAGAGCTTTTTTGGTGGTTTTCGCGATGAGAGGCTGTCTTGCCAACCGTTCTTGCTCGATTAACAAGTTGAGGTATTCGTGCTCCACTCGCGCTTCAAATAATCCGCGATCGTTCGCGACATAATCGTAAATCCATCGTTTTGTGAGAATTCGAATAACGTCAATGTCCAGTGAATCCAAAAGAGGTTCGGCGGAGTCAGCATGTTTGATGGAGGTAAAACGAACATTTTCAAATCGCTGTGCTGCACTGCTCTCACTGTTCTTTTCATCGGTGATATTTCGACGTAAATCATACATGAGGGCATACAATTTTTGTGTTCTTTCGTGCGCTTGCATCTCCAGAGGAGAGAGTTGCTCTTCATAAAGCTCGTGAGCGATAAGAGAAATTTTTTCAATTCCCGTTTTATACGCAAAATCACGACTTGAAAGTCGACGCAAGAATTCGCTGTAGCGAGCCGTGCTAATAGGACGGATAAGTTCGTCGATGTGGGAGCGTAAGAATACGTCTTCATCTATTTTGAAATAGTTCATCAAAGATGTGACAAACTGGGTGCGAATCTGATCATCGGTTGGGGTGAATGGTTGCATAATGGAATTATAACATCTTCCCCATATTTTCGCTAAAATACTGTGGGCATTAGAGAAATGTGCCTAGAAACGTCTAAAAAGGCTCAATTTGTTAATCATTAATTCTACTGTAATTCCCAATGGAGACTCTGATCTCGGGGATAATCTTCTTTATTACGACTACAATATCGGGCATTTACTCTCGCTCCAAGCCAAAGGGCAGACGATGGAAGATGAATCGTATGTCAGTGCTTTTCGTTCTTTTGAGGGTGAAGTGTATGAGAACTACATCTATGAAAAGCTTCTTCGTTACGCGGAAAATGAACCTGAAATTAAAAGTTTTATTATTAAAGGGCCGCACAAAAATCGCACCCATGCGCAAAGCGATGCCCTCTCTGTAAGCTGGAAAGGGCAGATTATTTACCGTGCCCGCCATAAAGAAATTGGAGAATTCGACGGACTTCTTTTTACCGATAAAGAACTGTATTTTATGGAAATGACTCTGGTGAAATCGGCAACGAGCCTCAAAAAACGGCTTCGTAAGAAACGGGCACTTTTGGAAGTTTTATTTCCTCGCTATAACGTCAGGGCTGTTTTAGTTCTTAACGAAGGTGCGACGGGAACGACCGATTTACCCCCATATGCCAGCGTATGGTTTACCGAAGCATACAGCGCACAACATTTGCTGGAAAGCCTCAGTACCAATGCACCTAAAGCGCCAATGGTTCGGATTCAAAGCGATAAAATTGCCCATGCAGAAGAGATTAAAATTGCATCCTTTAAATACTACGCAACACTATCATGGATGTTGCGCTCTCTTCGCGGGGGCAAACCGATTGATTGGGATTTCTTCCGTAAAAGTGCCACGCAGCGCTATCATGATATTTACACAAAAGTCTATGTCGGATATGTGAGTATAGAGGATTTTAAAGCCATTGTCCCCTCTGTGCAGTTTGAAAACTCTGGGGCAACACGTGCTATTGTCGCCATTGAAAAAGATCATACGGGCGGCTATTTTCTTACCTATTTCCTCCGACATTCGGGCAAAAAACTTGATAATGTAACGGTTACCGCTGGTGTTGCCAAGGTAGCTAAAAAAGATCCGCTAGGAATTACTCTCACTGAGATGAATCATTTGGATAAAATGATGGATGAGAGTTTTGCGCTAACGCTCGAGCAGCATGTTGAAATAGAAAAAACACTCAAAACGATCACGCATAAGTAAATGGCAGGTAAAACCTGCTTTTCATTTAAAATTCATAAACCCCTTGTATTCTTCGTAAAAAACACCTCATTTACTTTTGATAGGTTACACTTTTGAAGAATTACATATAAGGACAGTTATGAAAAAAGTTGTTATGCTTGCTCTTGTTGCGATGAGTCTTTTTGGAGCTCCCTATAAGATGGGGCAATCGGTTATGCCGTTGGATTTACAAGATCAGTTTGGAAAAAAAAGTACACTTAAAGTGATGCCAAAAACATTGATTATGGCGTTTGAAAAAGGGACAGGGGCAACGGTCAATGAGTATTTGGCAACGCAGGATAAGGGATATTTAAAAAAGAACAACGCAGCCTTTGTTGCGGATATTAGTCAAATGCCCAATTTTATCACCGAAGCATTTGCCCTACCAAAAATGCGTAAATACGCTCATACAGTTTTGCTGATTCGGGATGAGGAGCAAGGGTTACGATTCCCTGCCCAAGAGGAGAAAATTACGGTGATGAAATTTCGGGGCAACTTTCTGACTCAAATCGAATTCGTTTCCACCGCAACAGAACTAAAACAGGCGATTGATCAGTGATGACTCCGATCAAGGCGCTTAGAAAAAATCGCTTTAAGACAGCACTCATTTTTATGAGCATGAGTGTTTCTATCGCGGCAATTTTTCTCATTAGCGCTATCTCGGGAGGGGTCGTAAGCATGTACTCTGCGATGCTCAAAACGGATGGGGACATTATCGTCACGCAAAAAGGGATTGCCGATACTTTTTTCAGTGATATTAACCGTTCAATGGTAGATGAGATTGCCAAAATTGAGGGGGTACGTGAAGCAGGTGCCTTGATTTTAGGGGCTGCACCCGTTGAGCCACTCCCTATCGTAGGAATTTATGGGGTGAGCGAGAACCGTTTTAAAAGTTATACTTTGATACAAGGCTCTATTCCAAACAACGGAGAAGTCATCCTGGGTTCTAAAATCTATGAGACGCTCAAGCATCCCAAAACAATTAACCTCTCCAAGCAAAAATTTGTCGTAAGCGGTGTGTTTAAAAGCCGCATTGGATTTGAAGATGGCGGGGTGGTGATGAATTTACACGATGGCGGAGTATTGTTCCATAAAAGTGCATCAATTTTTTTGATAAGTTTGAATGATTTGGCAAAAAGTGATAGCATTGTAAAAAAAATAAATGCTTTAAACCCGGACATAGAAGCCAAAACCACAGACAGCTTCATCGATTCCTATAATCAGTTTAAAATCATAAAAACCAGTTCGGATGTGATTGGAGCAATGGCATTTTTGATGGGAATTTTGGGAATTGTGAGCATGATGAGCATGGTGGTCAATGATCGTAAAACCGAGTTTGGAATTATGCGTTCCATCGGATTATCCTCGATAGTTATTATTCGAAAACTTTTAGCGGAAACATTGATTATTGCATTGGTGGCATTTTTCTTCGCTTTGGCCGTATCGCTTGGTGTCCTCGATGCTGTAGAACATGCAGATAAATTTCAAGGTTACATCAACGGTGAGATCACTGTTTCATTGGCGATCAATGTTTTCGTGGTCTCAGTAGTGATGGCGATGCTGGGGACTTTGCTTCCTGCGATTTATGCTGCTCGCATTGATCCGATGACGCTGATACAGCGAGGTGGCTCATGAAAATCCAAGCCAAAAATATCGAGCAGTATTATGGGATTGAGCATGTTCTGCGCGGTGTCGATGTCTCCATTGAAGCAGGAAGTTTTACGGCGATTATCGGAGAAAGCGGGAGCGGTAAAACCACTTTGTTGTCGATTCTCTCGACCTTATTAAATCCTACGAGCGGAGAAGTGACTTTTGATGGAAAGGGTATCGGCGAGTTAGGAAACATTGATGTATTTAGACGGCATAACATCGGATTTGTATTTCAGTTTCACTATCTCATCTCCTATTTGACGTTGCGTGAGAATATTGCCCTTTCCGCATTGGATGATGCTACGGTTGAGCCGCTTATGGAGAGTTTGGGGATTGGACGGTTAGCCTCTCGTTACAGCGATGAAGTTTCAGGAGGTGAACGTCAGCGTGCTGCTATTGCACGTGCTCTAGTCAATCATCCTGCTGTGGTATTTGCTGATGAACCAACGGGTAATCTGGACACGAAAAATGCGTTGGGCGTGTATGAATTGTTCAAGCGCTACGCGCAGGAGGGGACGGGATTTGTGGTCGCTTCCCATGATAAAAAAATAGCCGAGTATGCCGATACAATAATTGAAATGGAGGATGGAAAAATTGTCAAAATTTCTAAACGATAATCTCCCTCTTCTTTTGTTCTGGCTCTTTCTAGGGCTTTTTTCGGGACTGGTGTACGCAGTAGAGATGTTGGGATTGGATGGTTCCATGACTCTTTTTTCTCCTGAGAGAGCACGGTCACTCCATATTTCACAAATGTTGTACGGCTTTTTTCCACTGATCCTCTCATTGCTGCCCTTTGCTCTGTTTGAGAAAGAGGGTGTTTTAAGTCAAAACGGTTTGAAGCATTTAGCGCGATACTTCGTCGTTTGGAATGCTTTTTTGCTCTTTATGAGCATGGCACTTCTTTTCGGAAATATTCGAGGATTACCCTTTTACGATTTTCCTTATCAGTTGAATTTTCTCCTCGCATTTAGCGGGTTATTTTATCTTTTGGCGCTTTTGGATGCCTTGAAGCGTTATGAAAAACGTCCAGTATGGGTGAATGTATCCCTTTTAGCGGTTATCGCAGCCCCCATTGCATTAGTAGTTTTGATGAATCCACAATACGGTCAGGTGGAAAAAACTCTCGTAGGCCCGCATGGGGACAATACACTGGGGATGAGTTTCGCTCTTATCCCGATTTATTATCTGCTCATTAAACTCTCTGCTCAAAAAGTGTTTACGCCACGTCTCCATTGGTTGTGGAGTATTCCATTGGCAGGATATGTTACTTCGCTGATAATTCGTAATTTTTTCCACACTTTAAGCTACAACGAAGAGTGGTTTTTTCAGTATTTGACGTTGTTGTATCTGCCGCTATTATGGATTTGGCTTCGGGATGCGGGAATACAATTTAAAACAAATCCCTATCTCATCCTATCGATTGCGGCGTTTATTTTTGTCGATGTTGAGGGAAATATCCTTTTTATTCCTGAACTTCGAGCACTGATACATCGTAACGATTTGGTAGTAGGACATGCGCATATTGCCATGGGTTTGGGGGTAGCGTTTATGGCACTCTCTATAGCCTACCATCTTTTGCCATCGCTTTTTAAACGGGTGTACGCAACACTTTGGACCCTTCTGATTAGCTTAATGGCATTATCTCTTTCCCTCGCGGGTCTTATTGAAGCGGGATTGATTGGTGGAACCGTTGAACCATTTTTGATCATGCGTGCTATTTTTGGGGTCATGATTGTTGTTTTAGTCGCAAAAATACTGTATGACCGATTGATTATCCCTATCAATACCCCATTAAAAATCTATCATTTGGTAGGGTTTTTAGGGGATGCATTTGGCGGGTTGGCTTTGCTGATTGCAGGAGGCTGGCTTTTTGGATTGCTCGGATTTGCATTCGCCGGAACGTATGAGTATGTTGTATTCGCTTTTGTTATGGGAACCGGCATTATTCATTGGTTTGGGCTTCACGGTGATGAAAATCGTCTTGCGAGTATCAGTGCGACGATTCGTTTACTCATCTCTTCGACGTTCGCTTCTTTGTATCTGGCAGGAATCTTGGACACACTGGCATTGCTTATTGCCTTGTATGATGGTATTTATGCGATGATTTATTTTCTTTGGTTGCGTAAATAACAATGCTGATTGTTGTTCTTAGTTCTCAGCTTCTCTATTATCTCTTGATCGCGCAGACGGGAGTAGTCGGGGCATTTAATTCGCATCTCCACGATCTCTATACTCTTCCTATCGGCGGGGTGCTCGGAAGCTTGCTTGCCGCATACTGGAAGCACCTAGAAATCAAAGAAGAGCTTTTCTTTATGTTTGGTACTCAGATTATGATTTCGTGGTTTTATCCCGATTATTCACTGGGAGTCCTGTTGGCTTTTGGATTTATGATAGGGTATACAACTCCTTTGATGCTCTATGTCTTTCGTGAGCAAAGCCGGAAAAATCTGGCATGGGGACTTGCGCTTTCGTACGCGGTAGGAACAGCGCTGTATACGTATCCGTTCCAACAACGGGGGATTATAGCGATTGTTTTACCCACTATTTCACTGATAGCGCTCTATTTTTCGACACTTCCAGCGAAATCACGGAGTCAACCCCATGCGATGAACTGGACAATGATCGGCGTGATGATGGTGTGGATTTTTGCAGATTCCGCGTTGTTTGAGACGTTGAGTCGCTCAGATGAGATGGATATTTGGGGTCATTATACGACATTGATTATTGTATCTCATCTTTTAGGAGTTTATTTAGCGTTTCGTTATGGGAAAACATTGATGAGAAGTACATGGGTAATACTGGGGCTTTTTGCCATAAGCTATGGCGTCTTTTATGCTCATCAGCCGATAGTGCTTGCTGTTATCTATCCGATTGTTATTTCATTCTATAATGTTCTACTATTTCGTGAGTTGACCCAGATGGGAGATGTCCGTAGTATCGGAATTGCCATGGTGGGGGTAGGCTGGGGCGCATCGTCGATGGCAAATTTGGTCGCGCTCGATCACCAGCTTTGGATTAGCATCGTTGTTTTAGGAGCTTTTGCTCTTATTTATCCATTTTATTTTAGGAGAATCGTATGAAAAAAGTAAGTCTCGCAGTGTTAGCTTTAGTTGCATCAATGTATGCCGGTAATTTGAGTTTTGAATCAGGTGTTATTAAAGCCCATACTGAAATGGTTGCCGATAGCACCATTGATCCATTCACTAAAAAAGCAACGTCACATTTAGTCATGGAGGCCAATCCTTCAACGCTCAAAGGCTCCATTGAAATATCAATGAGTGATCTTTACAGTGATAATAAAAAACGTGATGAACATATGCAAGAGACAGTAGAATCTTCACTGTTTCCAAAAGCGGTATTTGAAGTCAAAGATGTAGTAGCCAAGAGCGGAGACAACTATACCCTAAAAGGTACGATGAGTTTACACGGTGTGACTAAGCCGATGAGCTTTGATGGAAGTATCGTTAATGAGGGGAATAAAGTTCGTATTAAAGCAACAAGCAGCATGAAAATGTCCGAGTTTGGAATTACACCGCCCAGCATGATGTTTATGAAGGTACGTGATCAAATTGATCTGAATGTGGACGTTTTACTCAAACGATAAATCAACCTTATAATTGTTCCTAAAAGTAACTATTTTAAATAATAAATAGTGTTTTAATATTATTATAATACTAATATTGGTATGCTCCTTTTGATTTTCTTTGTGATTTTTCATAAAATTAGATAAGTATTCCAAATTGTAAAGGTATTTTAAATGTTGAGAACAATAATAATTGGGAAAAAAATAGCGGGTGTAACACAGCTTACACAGCAAATGGTTATGAGTGGTGATAAAATTGTTTTGGTAGATGAAGCAGGGCATGCCCCCAAGCATATAACAACTAAAATGGTAGGAAAAGACCTTCATATTTTTGCAGATGGTATGTCTGAGCCTTCCGCTATTTTGAATGATTATTCTTCGTTTGAAAACTCAGTACAGATACAAGGACTCGATCAAGGTGGCGCATACTATGACTATACGGCAGCATCGGGAGGGATGGCACTATCCTCGACTCCGGTGGTCGCACCGGTTGCAGCTCCTACTCCTGTTATGTCGACGAGCGCATGGTGGGGTGTTGGTATCCTGGCGGTTGCGGGCGGAGTTGCTGCGGCAGCAGGTGGCGGAGGCGGCGGAGGCAGTAGCACGACAACAGTTCCAGCAGCCACAACATTAACCGCAAGCTTAGTCGATAGCTTGGTTTCGGGGGTATCCTATACAACGAGCAGCGGGCTTACAGGTGTTACACTTGCTGATGGATCACTTACGTACAAAACGGGTGATATAGTAACCTTCAAAGTCGGCAATGCGACGATTGGCACATTCAATACTGCCAATATCAATCCAGATCATATTATTACTATTCAGGAAATTGCGGGTGTAGCTCGAACCAACACAACTGATACAAAAGTTGTCAATATCGCCCA
>JAPLGN010000005.1 GCA_026390135.1 Campylobacterales bacterium
AATTTTGAAAAACGTGTACCCATACCCAGCGCCGTCATCGCCATCGTAAGCAAGAAGGTATCGATAAGATTGATATTACCAATCACCCCTTTAATAATCGTTGCAATATCTTCTGGAGCGACTAACGTATAATTATGAATAAGTGAATTTACTCCGGCCATACCGATAAAATAAACAGCAAACCATGGAATAACTAACTTGACCTTTGAGCTTTCGCCTCCTGAGTTCTTTGATAAATAACTCAAGATCAATCCCATAATAATAAGCATTGGAGCAATCATAATAACACGCGTCATTTTAACAATAACCGCCGTATTGGCCATATCCGCCCCTGCACCCGGAACAGAAGCCGGTACTGCGACAACTTGTGCAACCTCATGAATCGTACCGCCAACATACATACCAAAAGTGGTTGGACTCATATGTAAAAACCCGACTGAAGGTTCAATAATCGTAGCATAAAGAACCGGATATAAAAACATGGATATTGTCCCGAAAAGAACAACCATCGAAACCGCTACTGCCGTCTTATACTCTTCTGCTTTAAGGACAGGTTCCGTTGCCAAAACTGCTGCTGCACCACATACTGATGCACCCGCAGCTGTCAAAATCGACGTATCACGATCCATTTTAAAAATCTTCGTTCCCAGCCAGATCCCAATAATCAGTGTTGAAGAAAGAACCAACAATGAAACCATAAATCCCTGAATCCCCACTTCTGCAATTTGCTGAAACGTGATTCGAAAGCCATAAAAAACAATAGCAAAACGTAAAATCTTTTTACCCGAAAAGGTAATTCCGCTTTCCCATGCTGAGGGAAATTTATTATGAAGAGTATTGGCATAAAAAATACCCAGAACAATCCCCACAACTAAGGGAGAAATACCCAAATTTTTAATAAAACCAATATCTGCAATCATGGTTGCGGCAGCGGCAAAAATGGCAACAAATAAAATACCATTAAATGTTCCGGCACGTTTTTGAGGTGAAAATGGCATAAAACCAAGAGGTCCAAATCAGGTTTGCCTAACACTTGAAGAGCAATAAGCTTCTCGATCAAGGCAGCCGTATAATGTTGAATAAACTCAGCCTCTTGGTTATATTTTTCTTCCATCGTGGTACGAAGTTCTTTCAGTTCTTTGGAATCCATTGATTTTTGGGCTGTTACTTCAAGAAACTCCAAACTCAGTGCATCTGCTGAACTTATCTTCTCTTTGACATTCTGTCCTACCACGGTACGAATCAGCTTTTGTACTTTTAGGGCCCGTTCATCTTGCTCATTTACCCATCCACCATGTACTTTCAACGTAAGCTTCGGACGTTTTGTCAGAAGGGTGGCAAGCTTATCAAGCTTTTCAATCTGAGGAGGGAGAATAATGTCCTCGCCCGCTTCAAATGAGACCTTTGAGAGAGAATCATCGTTTGAATCCAAGCCCATCATAGCTCCCAAAAGTCGAAAAGGTGATGTAATCGCTTTGGTTAAAAGATTACCGATTACCTGCCATACTACTTTTCCATATTTAAAATCAGGACTGTTTACATCCCCCTCAATCGGAAGATCAATATCGATTGTCCCATCGCTGTCTTCAAGCAATCCCACCACAAGACCCATTGGCCACTGCGATCCTCCAGCTTTTTCTTCACCCAATTCAATTTTTTTAATCACAATTTTATTTTGTGCGTTGAGTTTTCCCTGATTGATTTTGTAACCAAGATTCAAAAAGAGTTTTCCATCTGCGATTTTATAGCCTAAAAATTGCAGAGAATAGGGGGTATATTGCTTAAGCTCCAAATTTTCAAATACTACTGTCATATCCGTAAACGTTTTAGGATCTTTGGTATTAAGCTGACCATTTATTTTAGTCAATCCATACTGATCGACTCCCCCTCGTAATTTTACAAAAGTTGTTACATCTTTCGTCGTAGAAATACCCAAAACTTCTCCTCCCAAATCATGGGTATAGGTTTTAAACGGCAACGGGAGAGATAGGTCGCTAAACGTCGCACTGCTGTTGAGAAGTGAAAGCTTAATCACATCGATTCCAAACGGATTTCCCGATGCCTTACTCTCATTGCCTTTACTTTTTACACTTTTACTCAGAGTTGCAAAATTGAGTGTTTTATTCTGATCAATCAATACATTTGTGTATAAACCATCCACAGAGATATGATTAACCTTGAGACGATTATCCGGATATGCATACACAAACGGAGTCACTCCGATACGATTCCACCCCAACAAAACAGAAGCATCACGGCGGTCCTCAACTACCCAATCCTCCAGTGCAAGCTTCCCTTCTACTGACGTTTTTAGAGGTGTATATGAATATGTACCGCGAAGCCCAAGATCCCCTCGACGTAATGACGCGTAGGTCCTTGGCTCTATGTACGGATCAATAAGAGGAAGTGAAAAATGGCTCAGTTCAAAACTTCCCTTGCTCTGCAGTGTTTCCAATCGGAGCTGTGAATTCGTTTTTAACGTAGTTTTTTTGTTAATACGACTGAAACTCTCAATACTCATATTCTCACGAGGATCACTCGAAATATTTTTCACCCCGACATGCACCTCATCAAGATTAATCACAACAGGATGGGAGGGAACTTCATCCACGAATCCTACAGAGCCATTGTTCAATATAGCATCATTCACGCGATAGCTCCACGGTGCACTGCTAGATAATTCTTGCGATTTTTTCTCTTTTGCATTTGAAATATAGAGGAATTGTTTCAAATCTATCGAGCTATCTTGCAGCCGTTTCAACGATACGCTCAAGCCCACAATTTCTGCTTTGTCGACAAGAGCATTTTTGATCTCACGCTCTAAAGCTATCCCCTCAATCGTTACGTTCTCAAATCCTCCTATTTTTACGGTATCAGCGTTGCGATATACTCCCATTTTTCCTGTTTTTAGCTGAGCATTTAGTATTTTTTTAGGATCGCTGTTCACCCTTTGAGCATTCAAAGATATTCCATCCAGCCTTGCTGTGTAAGGGACTTTTGGTCCATTATCCGTCCACGTTACTCCCATATTTTGCAACGCGACATCCTCTATCGAAACCTTCCACGGAATTTTGGTCTCGTTCTCATCTTCAGGAAATGCCTTGTTGATTTTCTCCATGTAGTCCAGCCAATCAATCACTCCCTCATGTGATCTTGAAGCACTTAGCGCAAAACCATCAAGTTTAAAAGAAGATGCATCAAATACTTTGCGCATCGGCCAAATTGTTGCATCGGAGAGCTTAACACTCCCTACATCCAATAATTTGCGTTGCTCTCCCTTGGGAATAATTCGAAGTGACTTCAATCCCATTTCAACGTTGAAAAGTTTGGTTGCGTTTATATCCTCCGTATTCAACGTATAATTTAACGAAAGAAATGCCGTACCATCAGCCACTTCAATGGGTAATTTTTCTTTAAAATAGCGCCATGGGGCGTAAAGCTTACCGGAGTTGAACGCCACGCTTCCCTCAAGTTTAAACGGATTCATGGCCCCTATTTTGCCGCGCAAATCAACAAATCCAGCATCATTAATCGTTGCATAAAGACGCATTCGCCCATTGGAATTTGATGTCTCTCGCAAATCAATATTTTCCACGTGAAAGCCGATATCATCAATACCCTGATGGTAGTTTTTTCCCTCACTCATATCCGTATAATCCATCGCACCATTTTTAAGGGTAAGGTTATGAATTAACAAGGCCAAAGGCGCTGAATCTTTCTTGGTTTCATTTTTTTCTTCACCAAGCAGCCATCCAAAGTTCATTTCTCCCTTAGTATCTTTAAAGAGTGAAATCTGCGGTTTATCGAAGTAGATACTCTCAACAACCAATCCGCCTTTCCAAAGATAATCGAGAGGATCAATATTGATCGAGAAGTGCTCAACGGCTATAAAATCTCCCTTTTTTGGGGTTTTAAAAGAAAAATTTTGAAGAGATAATCTAAAAGTAAAAGGATTGAAATAAGCCGATTCAACGGATAATATTCCACCTTTTGTAGCTTCTGCCACTTTGTCAGGAATACTATGTTTGAGAGCATAGGGGACACCGAAAAATCCAATAATTGCATAAATGCTCACAACTGCTAAAGTCGTATAAATCAAAAATCGTTTTTTCATCCGTATCCTTTTTATAAATAGTGTTAAATTTTATCACACTTAAATCTTTTTTGAGGCACTTAAAGGCATAATGAGCAATAAATATCTCACTACTGGATTGCCAATGAAACGCAAAAAAATCTACAACCCATCTTCAAACGAGCACGTGAATGATCGGCGGATTTTTGGCGGTAATCCAACAGGTATCTTTGAGCTGAACAACATCAAATACCAATGGGCATATAATCTTTGGGAGATGATGCTCAACAACACGTGGTTCCCAAAAGAAGTCGATATGACTAGGGATGCCATCGATTATAAATACCTCACTGAGATGGAAAAAACAGCGTACGACAAAGCCCTTTCCCAGCTTATTTTTATGGACAGTTTACAAACCAATAATCTTATGGACAATGTCAATCCTTATGTGACGGCTCCCGAAATCAATCTGATTTTAGTACGCCAAAGTTTCGAAGAGGCATTGCACTCTCAAAGCTACGCCGTTATGGTCGATTCTATCAGTCAAAACAGTGAAGAGATTTATGATTTGTGGCGCAGAGACATGATGCTTAAAACCAAAAATGACTCCATCGCGGCACGCTATGAAGAACTTGCTGATGATCCTAGTGAAGGGGCATTTGTCAAAGCGTGTTTCGCCAATCAAATCCTCGAGGGGATCTATTTTTACAGCGGGTTTACGTACATCTACACCTTGGCTCGTTCAGGAAAAATGCTGGGTTCTGCACAAATGATCCGTTTTATTCAGCGTGATGAAGTGACCCACCTCGTCTTGTTCCAAAATATCATCAACACTCTCAAACGTGAACGCCCTGATTTGTTTACCGAAGAGCTTATCGAAGAAGTATACGATATGTTCCGCAAAGCGGTAGAGCTTGAAACCGCGTGGGGTCAATACATCACGCAGGGTCAGATTCTGGGTCTTACCAATGAAATCGTTGCCCAATACATCCAATTTCTTGCGGATGAACGATTGCATGCTGTTGGACTCAAAAAGCTTTATAATGTTGCCAATCCCATCAAATGGGTCGATGATTTTTCTAAATTCAACGATCAAAAAACCAACTTTTTCGAGGGAACCGTAACGAACTATTCCAAAGGAAGCCTTAGCTTTGATGATTTCTAAGCCCATCGTTTCTCTTTGTCTCTCAACCGAAGAAAATTTTGAAAACAATCTAACAAAGCTTATTCTCGTTATCGTCCAATCACCTGAGGATACGATTATCGTTACACCAGAAGTAGTCTTAAGCGGATTTTCCTATGACAGATTCGAAGAAGCAGCATCTTTTACCCCCTATGCTCTTGATAAACTTATGAGTTTTATTGGGAATCGGCTCCTCATTTTTACCGCCATTACCAAACTGGGGGAAGAATTTTACAATATCGCCTACGCTCTTCACGCAGGAGCAATTATCCATGCCCAATCCAAAGTAAAACTTTTTCCTCTAAGCGGTGAAGTTGCGCACTTTAAGGCAGGAGAAGAAGCAAAAATTCTTCCGTTTGAATTTAAAGGGATGAAAATTGGGATTTTAATCTGTTTTGAGCTTCGGTTCAAATCCCTTTGGCAACAGCTTGAAGGGTGTGATCTCATTGCTATCCCAGCCCAATGGGGAAAAATTCGTACCGAGCATTTTGTCACCCTCACTAACGCGCTTGCCGTAATGAACCAATGCTATGTCATAGCTTCAGATGCTGATAATGATGATACCAGCGGTATGAGCGGTATTATCAACCCTTTTGGACATGAATTACGAAACAATGGAGCTCCATCACTCTCCTCAACTTACGAACAACGTACTGTGACCGCTATGCGTCGCTATTTGGATATAGGAATTACCGCATGATTGATAAAGTCACCATCATAAAAACTACCCGTATGGCGGAAGAAATTTCCAAAAAATATCCGCTAAGCTCAGCTGTAAAAAACGCCATCATTCACACCAATCGTGAAATGTTTGTTCCGCTTGCTATGCGCCACAACGCTTATCGTCTCGACGCTCTTCCCATCGGTGCGCAGCAGTTCATCTCCTCACCTCTTACTGTGGCAAAAATGTCTCAATACCTAACTCCAGAGGGGTGTGATAATGTTTTAGAGATTGGGTGTGGCAGCGGTTATCAAGCAGCCGTATTGTCCCATCTATTCCGTCGTGTCTTTACGATTGAACGAATCGAATCGCTTCTTTTAGAGGCAAAAGATCGTTTCCGTCATCTGAAACTGGGAAATATCCACACCCGTACCGATGATGGTCAAAACGGCTGGGAACAATACGCTCCGTTTGATCGTATTCTCTTCTCCGCATCAGCACGCGTTGTCCCAAAAAAACTTTTTGATCAGTTGCGGGAGGGGGGTATTTTAATCGCCCCCATGGAACGTGGACGCGAGCAAGTTATTACCCGTTTTACAAAGCAGGGAGGTAAAATCATGGAAGACTCCCTTGAAGTATGTGATTTTGTTCCTATTTTGGATGGAGTTGTACGATGAGTCTGCCAGAAGCTTTTGTCGAGCGGCTGGAAAAGATTGTTCCACGTGAACAGTTTGAGACCATTATTACTACTTTTGATGCCCCTAAACAAGTGACCTTTCGCGTCAACACTCTAAAATCAACACCAAAAGAACTCGAAGCCGAGCTCGAAGCCGCTAAAATTCCCTACGAGAAAGTAGGGTGGAACACTGACTTCATGGAAGGCGTCTATCGTATTGCTCCCGAAGACAAACTCCAACTCACGTCATCGGATGCGTTTTATGGGGGACGGCTTTATATCCAAAATCTAGCCTCCATGATCGCACCATGGATTTTAGCACCAAAGCCCGAAGAGACTGTCCTCGATTTAGCCGCCGCTCCCGGTGGAAAAACGCTTATGTTAGCCGGGATGATGGAAAATACTGGGTGGCTATCCGCTGTGGAGCTTTCGCGTGAACGTTTTTTTCGCCTCCGGGACAATCTCTCCTCCCAGGGAGTTACTAACGCACATACCTATATGACCGATGGTCGAAGCGTAGGTAAAAAATGTCCTGAGATGTTTGACCGAATATTGCTAGATGCACCGTGCTCCTCCGAAGCACGATTTAAAACGCACGAACCAAAGTCCATGTCGTTTTGGACCATCCATAAAGTCAAAGAGACCTCCAAGCTTCAACGCCGATTGCTCCTCTCTGCCTTCGATGCTCTCAAACCGGGAGGAAAACTCCTCTATTGCACTTGTTCATTCTCTCCCGAAGAAAACGAAAGCCCTCTCCAGCACCTCTTAGAACGTCATGGAGAGCATTTAACGACGATACCCCTAACTTTGCCCTTCAATAACATACAGAAGCCTCTACAGCGCTGGGGAAAAGAAGTATTTGACGAGAGGATTCAAAACGGAGTGCGGATTTTACCCACCGATACAATTGATGGATTCTTTTTGTGTTTACTGGAAAAAAAAGGATGAAATCCATTCTATTCGTCTGCTTGGGAAACATATGTCGTTCACCGATTGCAGAAGGAATAGCACGCCATTTGATAGAGCAGGGCGACAACAATATTCACGTTGATTCAGCAGGAACGGGATACTGGCATATTGGTGAAACACCGTGTGCTCATTCTGTACAAGTTGCCAGTAATCACAATGTCGACATTTCAACTCTTCGAGCCCGTCAAGTCACAAAAGCTGATTTTTCTGCATTTGATTTGATTGTCGCACTTGATCAAAGTAACTATCATGATCTCAAAGCGATGGGATGTACGAATCTAATCAAATTAGGGGATTATGGATTTAATGGGGCAGATGTCCCCGATCCCTATTTTTTTGACGGTTTTGAGGGATTTGAGCACGTCTATACGATGATCGAAAGTTGCGTGAATAACTTACTGAAAAATGCTAAAGATGGATCCCCGGGTCAAGCCCGAGGATGACGAAATGCGTCATTCCCGCGAAAGCGGGAATCCAGCTAAAAATCACCCGCTAAACGAAAGCTCTTCATACCCGACAGAGGTTCCGATGATGTAAAACGGTGCCTCATCACAGCGTCCGCTATAACTCCCTATCGCTAACGCAGCACTGCTAGGTGTTAGCTCCACCGTTATCCCCTCAGACATATCGAGTGATTTCAAAACATTATCGCTCGCTAGCTTTGCATCACGAACACCCTCTATACGAAATAAGATATCAATCCAATCATATCCACGAGCAATGTCTTGAACGCTAAAACGGATTTCTATGGAACTGGGGGAAAGAGGGGTAATGGAACGGATTTCACCGTGTTTCGCATGATCTAAGCGTTCCATTAAATTTTTAAGTGTACTAATTGTTAACGGAATCATTATTTAACCTTAGAAAAAAAATACACAAGTAAGACTTCTTTAACTTTTATTTTATATTAAACTATGTAAAATGTGTTCGCAAATTTTTATCCAAAAATTTATCTTAGAACTTTGTCGAGAAGTTCTAAGAATTCTACTGCTACAAACATCATCTTAATAATAATTTTTAGCTTAAGTAACTCCATGATCCACCTCCATAATTAAAATATTCTATTATTAATTTTGAAAGAAAAAGAAGCCTTACTTATGTATTTTTTATAAGATAATTGTATCAAAAAGAGTGTAAAAAAAAGTTATACAAATATGTATAAAAAGTAGGAAAACGGGGCTTTATTGGCACCCGTCACACTCTATGGATCGATCTGCTGTATCTTCTTTGGCTTCAGGAGATTGTGATCGTAGATAGTACGTCGATTTGAGACCCAGTTTCCATGCGAGCATATAGATATCGTTAAGATATTTACCGCTTGCTTTGTCCAATGTGATAAAGATGTTGAGACTTTGTCCTTGGTCAATCCATTTTTGGCGAATAGCTGCTGCTTTGATCAAGATCGTTTGATCCAAATCATACGCAGGAGTATAATAGCCCCATGTTTCCGGAGAAAGCTTCGGAGCAACAACCGGAATAAGCCCGGAAAGATTCTCTTCAAACCATTTGCGTTTATAAACCGGTTCAATCGTTTGTGTCGTTCCTGTAAGAATCGAAATCGAACTCGTCGGAGCGATTGCCATCAGATAACCATTACGCATACCTTGCTTTTTGATGGTTTCACGTAGAACACTCCAGTCGTAGCTAGAGGCAAACAATCCGCCGCGATCGACCAAATTACGAACTTCTGCTGTCGCATGATCCATTGGCAAAATACCGCGGCTCCATTTAGAACCTTGATACTCTGCATATGACCCTTTTTCAAGTGCTAAGTCCGACGATGCTTTGATCGCGTTATAACTAACAGCTTCCATCACTTCATCGATCTTGTCGAAATGCTCTTGTGTGCCCCACATGATTTTATTCTCTGCGAGCATCTGCGCTTCACCCATAACGCCCAAACCGATTGCACGGCTTTTCATGTTAGTGCGTTTTACTTTCTCTAGCGGATAAAAATTAAGATCAATAACATTATCCAGCGCACGAATAGCAATAGGGACAATACGGTCAATCTCTTCTTTGGTGTTAATGCGTGAGAGGTTGACAGAGGCTAGGTTACACACCGCCGTTGCTCCATCTACTTTTTCTTTTTCAACGATGTAAATAGGTCGTCCACCTAAAGAATCAAGTGCAGTAACTTTGTTGGCTGGTTTTTCAATGCCGCTGTCTACTTTAACTAACGCATCTTCTTCGTACGTTACAAACGTTCCATCTTCAAATTTAACTTTGATAAGGTAATGGTTTGGCTGCGTATTTTGGAAAATCTCTGTACAGAGATTTGAACTGCGAATAATTCCATAATGGTCATTCGGGTTAGCACGGTTAGCACTGTCTTTAAAGCATAAGAACGGACTGCCCGATTCAAAATAACTGGTAAGGATTTTTTTCCACAGATCTTTTGCTTTTGTATGCTCTTTGATAACACTTGCGTCTTGCTCTAATTCGATATAACGCTTTTCAAACGCATCGCCGTAAAGCTCACTCAAATCTTTCACATCATACGGATCAAACATCGTCCAGATACCGTCTTCAACAACCCGCTTCATAAACATATCATTAATCCACAAAGCAGGGAACAAGTCATGCGCACGACGACGCTCTTCGCCTGAGTTTTTCTTGATATCAAGGAAATCTTTGACGTCCATGTGCCATGGTTCGAGATAAACAGCGATTGCTCCCTTACGAGTACCGAGCTGGTCAACAGCAATGGCGATGTCGTTGGTGATTTTCAAAAAGGGTACGGTTCCACCCGCAGCATTTTTATGCCCATCGATGAAAGAACCCATCGCACGAACTTGTGTCCAGTCCCAACCGATACCGCCTCCAAATTTAGAAAGAAGCGCCATCTCTTTATAAGCATCAAAAATCCCTTCGATATTATCAGGACTTGAACCAATATAACACGAACTAAGCTGATGCCGTGTTGTACGGGCATTCGAAAGAGTAGGGGTAGCGAGCATCACTTGGAACTGACTGATCATGTCGTAGAATTTAATCGCCCACCCTTCACGGTCAGACTCGTTTTGTGCCAAGAACATAGAAATTGCCATAAACATATGCTGAGGAAGCTCGATAGGATCACCCTTACGGTCTTTGATAAGATAACGGTCATAAAGCGTTTTAACGCCCAAATAGTTAAACTCCAAATCACGTTCAGGGACAATGTGTTTCTCAAGTGCGGCTAAATCAAACTTTTCTTTTAAACCAAGAAGAATACGCCCTTCGGCCTCTCCCCGTTCAAAATAGCTGATTAAACTGCCATATCCCGTAAAACCATTGACACGATGATACAAATCGTACAAGAAAAGGCGTGATGCGACAAACGTCCAGTTAGGAGAATCGATGTCGATTTTATCCACCGCTGTTTTAATCAACGTGTGCTGAATCTCATTGCTCGTAATTCCGTCACGAAACTGGATTTGCGCATCCACTTCAAGTTCGCTTTGCGAAACGTTAATCAGCCCATCAACAGCTGCAAAAGTATATTTTTGAATTTTAGCAATATCCAATGGCTCACGACGGCCGTTACGTTTAATAATGGTTAGCATATCTTTTCCTTGCAATTCTTAGAGCGTATATTATACCCTCTAAATTTTAGAAATTCTTATAGTGTGTTCTCTTTTTTTTGTTTAATGATTTTAAGCAAATAGTGAGCCAATTATTTAAACACTCTCGCAAAAATACGATCAACATTTTTCGTATAATAATCAAAGTTAAAACATTCACGTATTGCTTCTTCACTCAAACTTTGACGCAATTCTTCATCATCCAATAAAAATTGCAAATACAAACTCTCACCCTGTTCGTTAGTAGCACTTTTACCGTGTTGCAACCCTTCCCATACTTTCATCGCATTACGCTGAACGATACGGTACGCGTCCTCACGACTAACACCTTTAATCGGAAGCTCAAGCAATACACGTTGAGAGAAAACCAAACCGCCTGTTAGGTTGAGGTTACGCATCATGTTCTCAGGATAAACGACAAGCTTAGAGATAACACTGTTAAAACGATGCAGCATAAAGTCAGACGTTACAAAACTGTCCGGAAGCCAGAAACGCTCAGTAGAACTGTGTGAAATATCACGCTCATGCCATAACGCAACGTTTTCCATTGCAGGTACTGCATACGATCGAACCATGCGCGCAAGCCCCGTAATATTCTCGGTCAAGATCGGATTACGTTTGTGAGGCATTGCCGATGAGCCCTTTTGCCCTACAGCAAAATATTCTTCACACTCGTACCCATTGCTCCTGATACTTGACCAACTGCGATAACTTCCATTGTTTGTTCTAGGTTAGTAAGATGACGCGCCATTTCATCGTACCAAACCGCTAACACCAAACCAAACGTGATAGGCTCACCATGGATACCATGTGAACGCCCAACTACTAAAGTCATCTTGTGTTCTATCGCGCGGAGCTTAATAGACTCCATCACCATTTTGACATCTTCTATAATAAGACTCAGCGAATCACGCATCTGCAATGCAACAGCTGTATCCACTGTATCCGAACTTGTCATCCCGTAATGGAACCAGCGGCTCTCTTCTCCGAGTGTTTCAGATACGGATGTCGTAAAGGCAATCAGATCATGTCGTGTAATCGCTTCGATCTCATCAATACGTTCAACACTAAAACCTGCATTGGCTACAATTTTTGCAGCGTCTTCATCCGGAATTAATCCCAATTTATTCCATGCAATAACAACTGCTTTTTCAACGTCAAGCCATGCTTGATATTTAGCTTGAATGCTCCACTTGGATTTCATCTCTTCTCTACTGTAACGATCTACCATATTATGCTCCCTTGATATGCTAAAATGCGTATCTATTATTATAAATTTAGTCTATCCAACCATCGCTTATAAAGGAATATATTTTGCCCTTCGTTATTAAAAAACTCCACGCACCTAGCCGTCAAAAAGCCATTTTATTTTTGATTCGTGAGCTGGGTCTCGGTCAGCCAGAAGCTCAGCGTCTTATTGCTAAAGGACGCCTTTCTCAAAACGGAGTTGTTATGTCTAACCAAATGGGATTTATTGAAGGTGATTTTGATTTCATTTGCTTTGAGCCATTATCACGCGGTCTTCCTGCTACTTTCGTTGCTCCTGATTTTGCCGTTTATGACAAACCAAGCGGTGTGTTAGTTCACCCCCAAAGCCGCCGAACCGCCTATTCACTCAACGATGAAATCAAACATCGGTTTGGACATGATGCTAACGTTGCTCACCGAATTGACCAAGAAACAAGCGGTTTGGTCCTTGCTTCTCGTAACAAAGAAAGTGAGTCTGTTTTAAAACTATTGTTTGAAAATCGTGAAATAACAAAGCGTTATTTAGCAATGGTACATGGTCATCTCGAACATCCTATGGATATTCAAGAGCCGCTATTACGTAAAGAGGATCCAAGCACTTTGGTGCGTATGGTGGTTAAGGTTCATCCTGACGGTAAAGCTTCTCGAACCTTCATCAAGCCTCTACAATACTTTCCTCAACGTAATATGACCCTCGTAGAGGCTTCTCCCCTTACAGGTCGTACCCATCAAATACGGGTTCATTTGTTTCACGTGAAACATCCAATCGTGGGTGACCCCATCTATGGTCAGGAAGAAGCGGATATTGTAAAATTTTTAGATAAAGAAATAACTGCGGAAGAACGATTGAGCAAAGGTGGAGCAAGTCGATTGCTCCTGCATGCACACAGTTTGGAGTTTGAATATGAAGCGACTCCCTTTCATATTGTTTCTCAAGAGGATTTTATTTCAACGTGTTTTGAGGCGATGGGAATCCCCCCGTCATCCCGTACTTGATACGGGATCCATTATATGTCTCTCATATACCGCTGACGCTTTGCCTCTTTTATTTTCCGAATATCGACCACAATATATCCATCAATACAGTTGTTAAAATCTACGTCAATACCAAAATCCATAAATTCTACTCCACCCTCTTCACAAAGTTCTGTGTATTGTTTATAGAGCGTTGGAACACCTAAATCAAAAGTTTTGAGATAATTTTTTAACCTTCTAAAATCTTCATTGTAATCATCTCCCTTGAAAAATTCCGAAAATTCTGAGCTCACAAACTCCGAAAGATGATAGGGGGACTTAGCCCGAAGCATTGTATGATTACTCCCAAAATAGTGAGAATAGAAATAGACCAGGGCGTCTTGCGCACTTTGTGGAAAACTTCCTGATATGCTCACAGGTCCAATCATATATTTAATATGGGGATTATGACTGAGATAAGCACCAATCCCCTGCCACAAATAATCCAATGCTCTGCTTCCCCAGTATTTTGGTTGAACAAAACTACGTCCCAGCTCAATAGCATCTTCGAGTATGGGATCAAATGAATCGTGCATATCACACAGCTCATTGAGATAGAGTCCCTCGCGTCCAAGCCATGATAATATCCACCCGCATTCACCGATACGATATGCTCCAACAACTTCAAGTTCATCATCATCCCACAAAACAAGATGGTTATAATAACGGTCATACTCATCAATATCTCGCGATTTACCACTGCCCTCGCCAACTTTACGAAAAGAATATTCACGTAATCGACCAATTTCATTGATTAGGTTTGGAGCATTATCATGTTCAATTAAATAAATTTGTTTGTTGTCACTCGTCGTTCCCAACCGTTCTCCTCTCTTTAGTTCCTGACGAATATCTTGACGTGACAGTGGATGAGCAATTGATCTTTCAGTGGGATAAATTCCACTCTTTCCTTTTCCAAGTCTTAATAAATGTTTTCGAAACATGCGAGCATGATGTCTTTCGCTCATGGCTGAATCGTTAAATGCTCTAGGAGTGATGATTTCCCCTATTTTAAACTCAAACGCTTGGTTCTTGGCAGCGAACATCTCATGACTGAGTAAAAGCGTTCCTAGAGGCTT
This sequence comes from Campylobacterales bacterium, assembly GCA_026390135.1. Taxonomy (GTDB): domain Bacteria; phylum Campylobacterota; class Campylobacteria; order Campylobacterales; family Sulfurimonadaceae; genus Sulfuricurvum. The sequence continues at coordinate 14,466 of JAPLGN010000005.1, forward strand.
ATAGAGCCATGAGGCAACGTAAAATAATGAACTGTTCCGCGCTTTGATATAGATAGGTAAAACAGGCGTAGAATTTCGTTTAGCAAATTTTATAAAACCCCCTTTCCATCCTCCCTCTTTTAAACCAAAAAATCCTGCACGCGATACTTCACCGCTTGGAAAAAAGATCACGGCTTCTTCTGCTTGAAGAGCCAAATCAATTTGACGCAATGCCTGTTTGGAAACTTTTTCATTTATGTTATCAACAGTGATTAAAAATTCTTTGAGTTGAGGAATGGATGAAAGCATTTTATTAGCAACGATTTTTACTTTTTTATCCGTCCGTACACTGCTCACCATTTGAATTAATGTTAATGCATCCAATGCACCAAGCGGATGATTAGCTACAATAATAACTTTTCCAAGCGCAGGAACATTTTCAATTTCGCGATGAATTACTTTATAGGAAACATTTAAATATTTGAGGACAGTATCAATGAACTCCAAACCATTTTTTGTTGGGTGTAATTGTATAAAAGAATTAATGGAGTTTTCATGGATTAACAAGCGTGTTAATCCAACAATTGATTTGGAAATTATTTCGGGATATTTAAATAAAGAGGGATGCTCTTTTTTGAGCAATATTTCTACATTTACCATAGCATTAACCTTTAAGAGGTGTTAAGATATGACATGGTAAATTATGTTAATTTCAATTGTGTTACACCCTGATTACCTCTTGATTACAACAATTAATTAACCAACTATGTGAATAACTTTTTATAACATCGACTTAATCCTAACTGAAATCTATATTAACATTTATTATCCTTACAAAAGTCCCTATTTTAGGGCTTTTAAAGAAAACGAAGCACTTCTTAATTCAGGGTAAATTTATCTAAAATATTTCTTAAATAGCTAAAAATTATACGAATTATAATGACTAAAACGAAAGTTTTATTCACATTTCACTCACAGTGTGAATATTACACATTTTTCAAAAAAATACTCTATTTTTAAAAATTTCAGAAGATTATAAGGTTCTGTTTTTAAATTCAAAGTATTTTTTTAATTGTTGAAACAACCTAAAAATATTAAGACTCTCTAAGGCTCTTTCGATACACTTACGACCAAGCGACCTTCCTGGTGTGTTGGTCGTTTTAAAGAATATTTATTTTTCTCTACTTTTTTGATTCATTTCTAATTTCACTCTTTGCGCATGAGTTATTGCTACTGCCATCGCATCCGTTATATCCAATGGCTTAATTTCTTTTGTTATTCCTAAAATTTGTTTGACCATAAATGCAACTTGCTCTTTTGCCGCTTTTGCTTTTCCTGTCAATGCTTTTTTAACTTGCAATGCTGTGTATTCTGCAAACAATCCATGCTCTTGTAAAATTTTGAGCATTATGGCTCCACGAAACTGTGCAAGCTTTAAAACCGTTTTAGGATTATGGGCATAAAAAATATCTTCCATTGCCACTTCATTGATAGTATATGTTTTAAAAAGCTGTTCTAATGCTTCGACTACTTGCGGAATTTGAAACTGCAATCCTTCACTTTTCATTTTGATAAGCCCAGCCTCAACCAGTTTAAATTTCTGACCTTCAATTTTTATAAGTGCATAACCACAATTACGTGTCCCCGGATCTATTCCTAAAATTACCATATCACTTCCAATCACTCTATCAAAAACTTATTCACACCCGTGAATATCTTTATTCACATTAATTCATTCCCTAATTATAGGCTAATATTGGTATTATTCTCAATACTATTCACATATACAGGAAACAAGATGGCGAACATTGGCAGCATGGTATTACAGATGCTTAAGAATGAAATTAGTGAAGTTGATTACACTCGCTATATAAAACAAATCCATTTTAATGAAGAAGAATCTAAAAGTAACAGTGTTGTATTTACGGCTCCAAATCCGTTAATTGCTAACTGGATACGAACTAAATACGCTGATAAGATTTCACATCTTTTTGAAATTAAAACGGGAGTAAAACCTTCTGTTGCTATTAATGTCAAAACACTTAATCCAACCTCGTCCAATCAATCAGCAACTGTTGTACCGATTCACACCGATAAAATACCGCAAACACTTCTCAATCCCTCTTATACCTTTGATAATTTTGTAGTTGGAGGCTCCAATAATTTTGCCTATGTTGCAGCAAAAAATGTAAGTGAAAAACCTGGGATTGTCTATAATCCACTATTCATTTATGGGGGAGTAGGATTAGGTAAAACCCATTTAATGCAAGCTGTTGGAAATGTGATGTTAGCACAGGGTAAAACCGTCATTTATACTTCTGTTGAACAGTTTTTAAATGATTTCATGCGCCATCTTACTAATAAGACTATGGACCGCTTCAAAGATAAATACCGTAAATGTGATGTCCTTCTTATCGATGACATCCAATTTTTAAGCAATAAAAATCAAATTCAAGAAGAATTTTTCCATACATTTGACGCCCTACGAAATGAAAATAAGCAAATCATCATAACTTCAGATAAACACCCTAAAAAGATTGCAGGTCTCGAAGAACGGTTAAAAAGCCGTTTTGAATGGGGTTTAGTTGCAGATATTCAACCCCCGGAACTGGAAACAAAAATTGAAATTATCAAGAAAAAATGTGAAATCAATCGAGTTAAACTCGATAAAGAAGTTATTAATTATATTGCAACCATTATCGAAAACAATACACGGGAAATTGAGGGAATTTTATCAAAACTCAATGCCTATTCTCAACTTATGGGAGTAGATATTAATATCGAATTTACTCGAAACGTTCTCAAAGAACAAATGGCAGAAAAACGACAAAATATTACCATCGATACCATTGTAGAGATTGTTTCAAAAGAACTCAATGTTAAATCAACAGAAATTCGATCAAAAAGTCGTAATAGTGGCATTGTTTATGCACGGCGCATTGCTATTTATCTTTCTCGTAACCTTACTCCCAATTCCATGCCTCAACTTGCACATTATTTTGGCATGAAAGATCATACTGCAGTCAGTCATACTATGAAAAAAATTCAAGAAATCATGAAAAATGACGAAGATTTTAAAATTAAAGTAGAAGAACTCTCAAATAAAATTTCAACCCTGACAAGCGAGTAACATTTCATTTGTAATGGGGTTTTAAAAAGGCTATAATTCGTATAGGTGAATGAATGTGAATGAAATCACTTCAGTTAGTCACCCTAATTCACCCCAGTAGTAAGGAGCAGAATGTCCTTTTTCACACATTCACACCCCCTTATTACTACTATTACAATTACTTACTTATAAATAATAAGGAGATACGTTATGAAAATAACCATTGATAAATCGGTTTTAGAAAACATGTTGCTCCATTTGCAACCTTTTTTAGAAAAAAAAGATACTTCACAAATTACCTCTCATATTTGCTTAAGTACCGATGGACGAGTCTTAACAGCAAAAGCTACCGATTATGAAATAGGTCTCAGTCTTCAAACACATGCCCATACTGTAGAAGAGCCAGGATCCATTACTGCCAATGGTAAAAAATTATTGGATATTATTCGTATACTAAAAGATGAAGAGTTAGAACTCGAACTGGTTAAAGATAACCTGCATATTCGTCAAAAACGATCCAACTTTAAATTACCTACTTACAAAAGTAGTGAATTCCCATCTTTCCCATCCATTGAAGATAAACCTAACATCACAATAAATTCACAACTCTTAATTGAGTCACTCAAAAAAATTACTCCAGCCGCTGATACCAATAATCCAAAATTTGAACTTAACGGTGCTCTTATCGATATTAAAAGTAATCAAATCAACTTTGTAGCTACCGATACACGACGACTTGCCCTAGTTCATATTGACAATCAAAATGATGAAGAACTTTCTATTATTGTTCCTAAAAAAGCGATAATAGAAATTCAAAAACTTTTTCTAGACAATATTGAAATTTATTATGACAATACTCATCTTGTTATTAAATCTGAAAATTCTCTTTTCTTTACCAAGCTTATAAACGGTAAATTCCCTGATTATACGCGTATTATTCCCAGAGAATGCTCACGTACCATTACACTTCCAAAAGTAGCTATTATCAGTGCTATCAAACAAATCACGACAATTTCTAATGATTTGAAGCTTACTTTTACTCACGATTCAATTTTATTTGAAAGCTTAAGTGATGATAATATTGAAGCTAAAACAGCGATTGAAATAGATAATGGGTTTGATTCACCTTTTATTTTAGCCATCAATAGTCGCTATATTTTAGATTTTTTGGGACAAATTACTACCAATGATTTTACGCTCGAAGCCAATGAATCCAATCAACCTTTTGTACTCAAAAGTGATAATTTCAAAACTATCGTAATGCCAATCGTTATTTAAAAAACCTCTTTCCCGTCATCCCCGGGCTTGACCAGGGGATCCATCCCCAATTTTTTTACAGCTGGATTCCCGTCTTCGCGGGAATGACGGACACAAAACTTCCTTTTTAGATTATTTGCGGTAAAATAAAGCCATTAAACACGCAAATTCGTGGGAGCAATTATGGAAAATTACGGTGCCAGCAATATTAAAGTCCTCAAAGGTCTCGAAGCAGTCCGAAAACGTCCAGGGATGTACATCGGTGATACAGGTCACAGAGGGCTTCATCACCTAATTTATGAAGTTGTTGACAACTCCATTGATGAGGCAATGGCTGGACATTGTGACACTATCAATGTTACTTTAACAAAAAAAGGAACAGCTATAGTTTCCGACAACGGACGCGGTATTCCAACCGACATACATCCGGGAGAAGGAATTTCTGCTGCAACGGTTGTTTTAACGGTATTGCATGCTGGTGGAAAATTTGATAAAGATACCTATAAAGTTTCCGGTGGTTTACACGGGGTAGGGGTTTCTGTTGTTAATGCTCTGAGTAGTGATTTGAAAATGACCATTTATCGTGAAGGTCAAATTTTTGAGCAAGATTTTAAATGCGGTATTCCTCAAGAGCCTCTTGTTGCGATAGGAACAAGCCGTAAAAAAGGGACAACCATTGAGTTTTCGCCGGATCCTTCTATTTTTACTGAAACAATCACTTTTGATTACGACTATTTAGCTAAGCGTTTTAAAGAACTTGCCTATCTCAATCCTCGTATTACGATTAAATTTAAAGACGAACGCAACGGTGCAGACAATACCTATCATTTCGAAGGGGGAATTACTCAATTTGTTTCGGATATGAATAAAAAAGAAGTTGTTGCTCTTCCTTACGAATTTAATGAAAAAATTGAAGACATTGAGATGGACATAGCGATTATGTACAATGATACATACGAAGAAAAAATGTACACCTTTGTTAATAATATCAATACTCCTAACGGTGGTACGCATGAAGCAGGTTTTCGTGCAGGATTGACTCGTGTTATCTCAAATTACAATAAACAAAATGGAAATGCCAAAGAAAAAGATATTCCACTCTCAGGTGAAGATGTTTCAGAGGGACTTATCTGTGTTGTATCCGTTCGTGTTCCTGAACCACAGTTTGAAGGTCAAACCAAAGGAAAACTTGGAAATACCTACGTTCGTCCATTGGTACAAAAAGTTACGTATGAACGATTAACCAAATATTTCGAAGAAAATCCACTTCAAGCTAAAGTAATCATACAAAAAGCATTGATGGCAGCACGCGGAAGAGAAGCCGCTAAAAAAGCGCGTGAACTTACTCGTCGTAAAGATGCTATGACCGTAGGAACGCTTCCCGGTAAGCTTGCAGACTGTCAGAGTAAAGATCCTGCTATCAGTGAATTATATCTGGTGGAAGGGGACTCAGCGGGCGGTTCGGCTAAACAAGGGCGTGACCGTGTTTTCCAAGCGATTTTGCCACTTAAAGGTAAAATCCTCAATGTGGAAAAATCACGTTTGGATAAAATTTTAAAATCCGAAGAAATTACCAACATGATTACGGCACTTGGATGCGGAATCGGTGAAGAATTTAATGAGGCAAAACTGCGTTACCATAAAGTTATCATTATGACCGATGCTGACGTTGACGGTAGCCATATTCAAACTTTGTTGTTGACATTTTTCTTCCGTTATCTTCCAAAAATTGTAGAAAATGGTTATCTCTATCTCGCTCAACCACCATTGTATCGCTATAAAAAAGGTAAAAAAGAAATCTATTTTAAAGATGATCGTGTTATGAATGCCTTTTTGATTGAAAATGGTATAGAAGCATTAGAGATGGATAATCTTAATGTTGGTGCCAATGATTTAGTTTCTTTTTTCAAAATGGTAGATCACTATCGCAGTACTTTGGATGCACTGGAACGTCGTTATGCGTTGGTAGATTTGATTCGCTATTTCATCGAAAATCCTGATCTTATAGCGTTGTCTCTCACCGAACTTTATACCCATGTAGAAGCATTTTTAACCCTTCAAGGATACAACATCCTTAGTAAAAGTGTTAACGATGAGGATATGCATCTATTTGTACAAACCAAAGAAGGCCTTGAAGAACTTCATGTTAATGATGAATTATTTGCATCTCCTCATTTTGCAGAAGCCAATTATATTTTCCGTAAAATCCAAGATTGGAATTTACCGTTAGAAGGTGATTTACTTCAACTCCTAACAAGCATTACAGATTATGCGAAGAAAGGATCTTATATTCAACGATATAAAGGTCTAGGTGAAATGAATCCTGAACAGCTTTGGGAAACAACTATGACTCCTGAAAATCGTGTATTACTTCGTATCACCGTTGACGATGCAGAATCAGCAAGTGAATCATTCAATCTCTTTATGGGTGATGATGTCGAACCACGTCGTAACTACATCGAAACACACGCAAAAGATGTCAAACACTTGGATATTTAACCGGTGTCTTTTTATACTGAAGAAATAGAACGGTCTCATCGCTTTATCTTAGCGTTGCGGATGGGATTGCCTATCTTCTTGCTCAGTGTTGTTTCTGTTTTTATCCTTTTTTTACAACCTTTAGTTACATTTACCTCCATCATTTTTTTAATTTTTATGTTGCTTGCCATCGCCGTTTATTTCATTTTCTTTTTAATTAATCAAAGTGCCTACGAAGCGATTACCGATTCGATAACACATAGCTTTAGCATCGAATATTTTACAAAACTTTTTTATCGGTGGTGCACTCGCCATACGGTCACTATCGTAATGATCAATGTTGATAACCTAACAACAATCAATGAAAAATATGGTATTAAAAATGGAAATGCCGTTTTGATGGAAACGGTACGGCAAATTAATGAATTTTTTATTTCAAAAGAGATAAAAAAACTCCCCATCTGTCGCTATAAGGGAGGAAATTTTCTCGTACTATTCATGGGTAAAAAAGAGCATATAATTTCATTAATTGAACTTTTTTTGGCTAAATATCAAGAAAATAGTCTGAATGAGATGGAAATTCGTCTTTTGGCAGTATTACTTGATACTACGCACGTGAAACAGTTCAATGAAATATTAACCCGTTTGTTTGAACTTCAATATGCTTCTGTTGATAAACATACAGTTACTGATAATGATGACATAATTCCTGCTGAACTGGAACAATCGGTTTTGGAAGCTTTGACATATCAACGATATTCGGTTGCAACGCAAGCGGTTAGTTGTGAAAAAAATTTAATATACGAAGTAACGTTTAAGCTGATTAACAAAGAGGGAGGGCTTGTTCACCAAAGTCGATTTATTCCTCTTTTAAATCGTTTAGGAAAAATGCGTGAATACGAGAGCCATCTTTTAGAAATTGTGGCAAAAATGGCAGAAAAATCAATGGATAGTTATATCCTTTCACTTTCAGCGGTTACATTGCGTAATGGGTTATTTTTTCAGCATGCACTTGAAGTTTTACAGCGGTATCCAAAGGCTAAAAATAAAATTATACTTTTGTTTGAAGAAAAAGAATATTCTCCACAGATAAAGCGATTTCGAGAACAGATTGCTCAATATCGCGCGGTAGGATATAAAATTGCATTGGATAAATATGGTGGAAATCACGTTACTATGATGTATTTAAAAGAATTTGATGTAGATTTTCTTCACTTTGATATTTTTTATACGCGTCATATTATGGAAGAAAAATACCAAAATATACTTCAAGGACTTAATATTACGGCCCATTTATGTGGAGCAATGACGTGGATGAGCATGATAGAAGATGTTCAAAGCGAAGATGTTGCTAAAAGGTTGAAAGTTAACTGTCGGCAAGGAAATTACCACGGTAAAATAACACTAAAGGAAGAAAATGAAATACGGTGAACAAATAGTTGAAAGTTTTGATATTGAAAAAGATTTTGAAATCTGGCCTAATGCCCATGAACGTGATTATGTTGTTAAAGTGACCTTACCAGAATTTACTTGCTTATGTCCTCGCAGCGGATATCCGGATTTTGCTACCATTTATATAGAATATACACCTGATAAGTGGGTAGCTGAGCTAAAAGCCATCAAACTCTATATTAATTCATTCAGAAACCGCCATATTTCGCACGAAAACGGTGCAAACGAGATCTACTCACTGTTTGAAGATAAAATCGCGCCTAAGCGCTTAAAAGTCGTTGCGGATTATTATCCTAGAGGGAATGTTCATACGGTGATAGAGATTGATAGTGAGAAGATGGGAAAATAATTTTCTTCTTTCTCATCAAAATTGTATTGGTTGATTCTGCGTTCTGATAAATTGTAGCAGTAAAGTGAAAGATTCATTTCACCGCTTCAGCTTTTATCCACATCTTAATCTCTTTTTTACCTTGATAACTGATGTAGTGCCACTCTTGTCCAGCATCATCGGTTTTTGTATCCAACAATTTAACTTTGTCACCTGCAATAAGGTACATTTTGGATTGGGATGATTCGGAAGGTTCTTTGTAAAGAAGAGATTTTACTATAAGGGTTTTAATTGTCATAGTTGTAGACACATTTGATGGACTACTATAGTGCTCATTTAATATTTACGTGATAGTATTTCCACTTAATTCCATTTTCTTCTTCAATCTTCATCGAATAGAAAAAATTGTTATTATCTTGCCAAAATGCATCAGTAAAGTAACAGCCAACATCATTCAAAAAATTATAAAAAGTTTTATAATCCCCATTCTTACTGATCATTATATGATTACCATAACATTCCATCCCATTATATGCCCCTGTAATGATATATTTACCATTTGGAGAAATATATGTATCTTCGGGACTACCCATTTCTAAATTTCCAGTCTTCAAATCAAATCCATAATCAGCCGGATATTCACCTTCTACAGATAAATAGTTTTCATTTGGATAGTAAGCTACAAACCAAATTGGGTCATCGGGATTTGCTTTTGTTATCAATTTTCCTGCTTTAGTTGAAATCTTTATGATCATTTTCTGCGGATCATTTGGCAAATCTATGATTTCTTTTGGTATACCAAATTTAACCATTTTAGCCAATAGCTTTTTAGCAATATTTATGTCAGTTACTTTATAAATACTCTTTGGAGAATGTTTAGTACTTTTATAAGCTTGTAGGTAAATCGATTTTGAAATTTCATTAACCCTCACGTCTTTACTATTTTTTGCATGAAGCATGACTCCAGAAAAAAGCAAAAGAATGATTAAAACTAAATTTTGATTCATATTTTATTTCCCGCTATTTGATTTTTTCAAAGTTATAACATCCGATTTATAAGTCGAACCAACTTTCATGTAAAGTCCACCGTCTTTTTCAAACATTGTGTAGGTGATTGGGAGATATTTATCTTGTTTTAGTAGTTTTTCAGGGGTATAACGATTATAGTAATAGCTATGCTCATATATTTTTTTAACTGCCTTATTATTAGCAACTTCCATAATAAAGAAATAAGTATTATATTCTCCATAGTATTCAATAAGCATATAAGAAGTATTTGGAAAACTTTTGAATAAATAAGCATCCCCAAAGTCTGAAAAACTGTCGGTTTGATAAAAACGACAATTACCATTTAATATATTGTTTTTATAAAAAACATAATCAACATATGCCTTATCTGAATCTGATATGTTTCCATGGTTGATTATTTTTATTTTAATTTCTTGATATAAATAAGATAAATCACCAGAACTCAATTCTTTTTTTATCATTGTGTATTGTTGATACTCATGTTGAGCTAATTTATCATATTCAGACACTTTATTCATTGCTGATACCGAGCCATTTACCTCAGAGGCTTCAATTGTAACTAGATATATTAATAGCAATAAAATATTTCTATATATCATTTTCATTTTCTATTTCCTTTTTTATCGGTTGAATGATGGATCGCCCCATACGCTGTGATTAGGAAGACCATCTTTCGTTTTGGTTTGCTTTTGTTGTTCACTTGCACTTAAGCTTTCTGGAAATTTGAAGTCAACGTAAAATGCTGGGTTTACTCTTATCGTAGGTGTATTGTACTAATGGTGTCTCTCCCATAGTGCGTTTGGTGAGTCTGCCCAGCGGATCAAATGTACTTTTCGTTTCGATACGGTTCGGATAGCTCAGAGAGGTTTGAATACCGCGTGTGTTAAATGAGAGGTTATAGCTTTGGTTTGCTTGTACGATACGCTCTAATACTCCATTCTCATTTCGCATCAGGTTAAAGTGCATCCCCTCGTATCCGATAAAGCGTTTGGAGCCATCGAGGTTGTAGGCATGGGAAACGCTTTTATCTCCTTGGCGTTCTAGGCGGATATTGGCACGGGAATCGTAGGGGTGGCGTGAAAGATTCATTTCACGCTAGTCGGTTTTTTCAAGGTGATAATGTTAGATTTATATGTAGAACCGACTTTCATATAAAGTCCACCGTCCTTGCTAAACATAGAATACGTGATAGGAAGAAATTTTTGTTGATTCAGTAGTTTTTGTGGGGTATATATATCATCAAAAAAGTCCTTTTTAGTAATCTTTTTAACTTTGTTTTTAGATATTTCTAAAATTAAAATACCTTCTCCACTATAAGCACCATCATCACCACCTTCTCCTTCAAATTCATCCACAATAACAATATATTGACTATTATTTAAATCTTCACAAAGATTAGCTTTAGTATGAATTAATGTGCCAACATCTTTTAACGTTATACTATTTAACAGTACATTATTTTTCTTAATATTGTAAATTATATCCTCAGATCTATCATCTGGTTGTACAAAGTATTCTTTATATACAAAATAAGTATTCATTGGTGGTTCAAAATCTTGTACCCTTTTGTGTAATTCCATTTGATGACAAATCAAAGCTTCATTTTTTTCTGGAAGTTTTGGTGAATCAGCATAAGTAAGTGCGCCAATAAATAATACTGTTAGTGCTGTGATTCTTAGATTTTTCATGAATTTTCCTTTAAATTTATCTTTCTATACTTGGGTCGCCTTGCTGCTTTTTGGCTATCTCTTTTTGGTTGGAACTTTCACTTTGCGTTAGTTCATCAGGTAGTTTGTATTTCATATAAAAACCGGGGTTAATCCTGTTGATTACACCCCTTGCTAAACTAGCAGCACTTCTAATTTCAAAGTGTAAATGCGGATCGGCACTTGTGTCATATCCGCTTGTCCCCGTTGTCCCGACAACTTGCCCAGCTTTAACTTCAACTCTTTCTCCATTGTCAAATGCTTTTTTTAGTACAGGGTCAATTTCTAGTAAATGAGCATAAAAGAAATAAATTGGAGCATCAGTTTTCTCATCAAATCCTGCCTCTTTTTCCATTTCACCTTCTTTAGTGTATGGCATAGAATATGGCTTTTTTAAACCTCGCACAAAAGAAGGGCATTTAGCTCTCAAGAGAATATATTTTCCATAACTAACTTTTTTAGGAGGTCTTGGACGCATAATATCTGTACTATCAATGATGCCATCTACACACGCATACACATTTGTACCGGGTTTGGCTAACAAATCAACCCCTGCATGCATTTTCCCCTTTCTAACCGTACCAAACACATTCCAATACGGAGCTTTACCCCCACCTTTTGTATAATTCGCCAACTGCGGATTATCAATAGGGTCATACCACGTTTGATCTTTACACTTCTCATCCACAACTTTCGGCATATTCCCTGAAATCTTCACCCCATCGCCTTTATTCGTTTGAGCCGTTTTAGATGAAGATTGTGCCGCTTTGGGTTTGCTTGCTTGTGTGACTGTTTTCCCTTTCGGCATGGTCGAGTTAGGGACAGCGGTTTTTGGTATAGAAGTATCAGGTGCAGTATTCCACCATTCTATTGCATCTTTGATAGGGTTATGTTCATCTAAGAGTGCCAGTAATCCGCTAAGTCCACTCGGATCGGTAAAATTCACCGGATCATTCTCAACATACCGATAAAAGTTCGTATCACCTGAGAGAAACCCTATCGGGTCGGGGATGATAAACCGTCCGATGGTGGGATCATAATAACGTGCTCTATAGTAATACAGATCATCTGTATCATACTCTCTGCCTGTGTAGCGATAAGGGTTTAGGGTTTGGATGCCATTGGTGTGTTCTGCTTTGGTGATAGTGCCGTAGATGTCGTATTCGTAATACTCGACGATTTGGGCATTATCATCGCTGAGAGCGATAATCGAGTTTTGGTGATCGCGGTGGTAATAGTACCGTTTGATTCTCGATTGATTAAAGAGGAACTGTTCAGTTTCATCCATGTGTTCATATGTTTCACTTTCTTCCATGGTCAATGGCTCGTTTGGATGGAGGTGGATTGATAGTGGTGAATCAATGGCATCTTCTTCATGTAAGAGTGTAGCCAGTAGTTCATCGGTGTCGTTATCATAAATCGCTACGATGTTGTCACCTGCGTAGCGTGAAAGATTCATTTCACACTATTAGGTTTTTTCAGAGTGATAATATCCGACTTATAGGTCGAACCGACTTTCATATAAAGTCCACCGTCTTTTTCGTACATGGTGTAGGTGATAGGCAGAGGTTTGTTTTCAGATAGAAGTTTTTCAGGAGAGTAGCCTGAAAATATATGAAATTGTGATGTTTGTTTTTTTGATACCTTGAAGTATTGATCGTAAAAAGTACCTAAAAAAAGATTTTTTATGTTGTTTTTATTACTAGCATCTATTATGAATATTTCCTTGCCAGATAAATATCTTCCATCGTCGTCTTCTGATTCAAAATCGTCTTGTTCAAGTACAAAATATTGATTTTCTTGAGAGTCATTACATGAATTTATATTTGTAAAATTAAATGATGCAAGATTTTTTACAATCAATTTTTTTAATGAAATATTATTTTCGATTATCTCATACGACGCAGTTGTTTTAGATTTATATACATCTATAATCTTGTATTCATAACGGACTATATAATCTTTATTACGAAATACTTTCCAAAGGTACGGAGCATACATTTCTGGATTTTTTTCCACAAAACTCATCTGATGACATACTAGTTCTTGACTATTATCTGGCAACTTTTCAGAGGTTGCATAAACTATTGAACTTACAAACAGTATTACAAAAATAATTATTTTTAGATTTTTCATTCATTTTTCCTTTTTTATTTTAGTGGACTTGGATCGCCCTGTTGATGCTGTACAATTCTTGTTTGATAAATTATTTCAAAATATTTTGCAAAGATGTCCCATCTTGATACAAAATATTATTTATTTTGTTGGTTTCTTTATTAAATGAATAAATTACTTTTATTGGTTTTTTTATTCCAACATAAAATAAGTAAACATCAACATAATCTTTATCTACAACATAAGTTATATTTTTGATTTCCGGGTCTTGTGATGCATAAATTGGATCAAAGTCAAGTTTACATATTTCTTGTGTGCGTTGTTTGCATAAATTATCACGGGCAATTAAAGAGCTTAATTGCTTATCAAAATATTTGTCCAAAATTACTTTTTTTTGTTCCGATATCAACTGATCGTTTAGCCCACCTGTTGCAGGAAAAGCTTTATATAGCTGTTTTAATAGTGGAATATTTTCTTGATCATTTGCATGTAAATTCAGCAGAGATACAAATAATATACTAAAGAAAAGTATTTTTTTTATGTAATTCATAGAAGACCCCTTATAATTTTCTAAAATAGCGAAATGAAACAGATTGTCCGTGGTATATATTTGTATTGTGTTGTTTAAAATCTGAAATCCATTACGTAGCGATAAACTCATCTAATGTTATTAGAAATCTTTACTAGTGAATATTCATCATTTGGCGGATTCAGTAATGTAATAGAATTGCCAGAAATACTATATTCATTATCATCTTTCGTAATTAAATATTCTTTTTTAGAGTTAAGATTAATTGAATTCATTGTTAATTGATTGTTCATATCAACACCTTCACACTTTATGGACGATATTTTTTTCTTATCTACATAAGTAATTACATCAATATCCTTTAATGAATTTATTAGAAAGTTCATTTTTACATAATGGTGTTCACCCATTCTAAATACTTCTAATGAAAATGTATATTTTCCAAGCCAATGGTTTTGATTTTTAGCTTTAGAAATAGCATTTGTCTCAAAAACCTTTTCATCTTGGGGATAAACATTAATATGTAAGAGGACTAAGAGGAAAAAGAGTATTTGAAATTTCATTTTTATACCTTATATAAATTATATAGTTTCGCATCGGAAAATGCTAGTTTTGAATTTTAGCCCTTCATTATAAAGCCCATTAATTACTTCTTCTACTTCCCATACGTAGGTAACACCACCTTCTTTTGGACCCCTTACTAACTTTGTTTTTTTACCAATAGCTTTTGTTATCCATTCATCATCTTCTTTAAAAAATGATGGATTGTTTTTGTATGCTGTTTTTTGAAGAACAACATAGTTAGGACTATCCCCATGTCCACAAGCATTCGGATATAAAATAGCTAGATATAAATCTGTTAAGGTTTTAAATTTCGATTTACTTTTCATTAAAAATTTTTCAACATAGTCCATTTGTTCTACAAATGTCATACTGATAAGTTTATCTACTGTGGTATTTAAAGAATTGGCAGCACTTTTTCCAAATTGAATTAATCCAACATACCCAATTCCATTATCTATAGATGGGTCAAAAGTTCTATTTGTTTCTAATGCCATAACAGACATGAGCCAATCTGGATTTATATTTAGAGCGTTGGCTACTTTAACGACTTTTTTTCGCTCATTACATCTAATTTTATTTCCCCAAACTAAAATATTTTGCATACATTCGCATTCATCCACAACTTTCGGCACATCCCCTTTTATTTTCACCCCATCGCCTTTATTCGTTTGAGCCGTTTTAGATGGAACTTGCGCCGCTTTTGGTTTACTTGCTTGTGTGACTGTTTTTCCCTGAGGTATAGTTGAGTTTGGGACAGCAGGTTTGGGTATGGATGTATCTGGGACAATACCGTTAAATGGATTACCATCAGAGTGTCCACGGTTAATGGAGGCTAATTGTGCCAATGCGCCTGCCATGTTTGCTATTAACCCACTCGGATCAATAAAATTCACCGGATCATTCCCAACATACCGATAAAAGTTTGTATCCCCAGAAAGAAACCCTATCGGATCAGGGGTGATAAACCGTCCGATGGTGGGATCATAGTATCGTGCTCGGTAGTAGTACAAATCGTCGGTATCGAACTCTCTGCTTGTGTAGCCATAAGGATTTAAGGTTTGGGCTATTTTTTCGCTTTTGGTGATAGTACCGTAAATGTCGTATTCGTAATACTCTACTATTTGTGCGTTCTCGTCACTGAGGGCTATAATAGAGTTTTGGTGATCGCGGTGGTAGTAGTAGCGTTTGATTCGTGATTGGTTATAGAGGAATTGTTCGGTTTCATCGAGTGCATCGTAATGCCATTGCTCTTCGTGTGTTAACGGTTCTTGCGGATGGAGATGGATTGATAGCGGTGAATCAATAGCATCTTCTTCGTGTAACAGTGTTGCAAGTAATGTATCCGTGTCGTTGTCGTAAATGGCTACGATGTTATCACCTGCGTAGAGATAGCGGTGGTGGTACTGTTCTATGATTTCATGGTTCGACAAGCTCACCACGAACGATTTAGTAATTCTTCGTCCTAGTGGGTCGTAGGTGAATGTGAGAGTAACAACTTCGTCATTCCCGCGAAGGCGGGGGAAGTGCCCTTGCGGTGAATCTAGCTGGATCCCCGGGTCACGCCCGAGGATGACGGGAGAGGTGGAATGACGCTCATACCCTATCAAATACCCCTCGATATTGTATTTATACGTCGTTCGAGTCGTTGGTGAGTTCTTTTCTATCAGTTGTCCAAGTGCATCATAGGAGAGTTTGATATTCCCTTGTTGTAACAATGCTCCGGTGAGAGGATCGATGATGGTGTTCTCTTTTAGGAGATTTCCGTTTGTATCATAGGTGTAGCTCTCATCCCCTGCACGGGTCACTCTGCATCCTGTATCGTAGGTGATGGGGATAGTGTTACGAGAGATGATACGTGAACTCTTATCGTAGGTGTATTGTACTAATGGTGTCTCTCCCATAGTGCGTTTAGTGAGTCTGCCCAGCGGATCAAACGCACTGGTTTCGTTAACTTTATTGGGATACGTGAGGGAGGTTTGAACTTCGCGTGTATTATAGGAGAGGGTATAGCTTTGGTTTGCTTGTACGATACGCTCTAATACTCCACTCTCATTTCGCATCAGGTTAAAGTGCATCCCCTCGTATCCGATGAAGCGTTTGGAGCCATCAAGGTTATAGGCATGGGAAACGCTTTTATCCCCTTGGCGTTCTAGGCGGATATTGGCTTGTGCGTCGTATCCATACTCTATACGATTTAACCCATCATCCATGGTGAGCAGATTCCCTAGTGTATCGTAGGTGTAGAGAGTGGTTTTATCTCCGATACTTTGAGAGATTCTCCGCCCTCGTTTATCGTACTCGAATCGGTAGGTTGCGCCGCACACTAGGGTGGTCTCTCTGGCTTCGCCATTCACATTCTCTTCTCGGGTGATAGAAATAAGACGACCACGCTCGCGAGTAAAGGTTCGCAACTGATCCGCAGGATTTACCATACGTGATAGGAAGCCCTCACTATCATAGGCGTAACGAGTCATATTCCCCAAAGAGTCACGGATCGCACTGAGTCGTCCGGCGTTGTCATAATAGAGGTGTGTCGTAATAGTGTCGGTATCGATAATCGACACAGGGCGAGAGAGTTTGTCGTACTCGAACTGTGTTATCCGCTCTTCGGGGTCGATAATGGCTGTTTTATTACCCAGATCATCATACACTATCTGAGTAATCCCACCTACCGCATCACGAACACGGATCGCTAACCCTAATGCGTTATACGCATATTCGGTCGTCACTCCCTCGGTATCGGTATCGGAGATTCGGTTTCCTCTGTCATCATACGAGGTGCTCTCGGTTGTACCCTCAGGATAGGTAGTACTTAGACGATTGTATCGTGCGTCATACGCATGGGTCGTGATCTTGTCTTGATGGTTTATGATAGATGGATAGGGATTATTCCCCTCATAGGTGTAGAGTGTCTCAGGGTTTAGGAGTGCTGCATCCAGACGTTGTTCTCTGATTTTACGTCCTCTCGCGTCAAACTCTGAGACAAAGGTATTTCCCCCCGCATCAATCACAGTAGAGATGTTGTTCTCATATATCTCTTTGGTGGTAGATCCATCTGCATAGGTGATCGCTCGGATAGCTCCCCAGTTGTCGATTCCGTAAAAGGTCTTATCTCCCGTAGTGCCTGTTTTTATGACACGGTTTTTCTCATAACGGTAAGAGAATCGTTCCCCGCTTTCGCAGTAGCTCTCAACGCGTTCTGTATTATCATAAGTCACATCCAGTATAGTGACACCGCTCTCATCGATGATACGTTCTAGTAGATAGGGGGCATTCTTTTGATAGACATAGTGCATCACCCCGCCCATTGGATCAGTGATATGGGTGAGGTTGTAATGCTCAGGTTGCTCATTGGGGGTGTTATAGGTATAGCTCCATACACGGTGGGTATGATCACGTACCTGTGAGACAAGCCCATCTTTATTGTAGCTAAAGGATAGTGTGACGTGCTGTGAAGTGATACGGACGAGCTTTCCGTTACTCTCGCGAACGAAATCGAGGGTATTGCCGTTACGATCTTTGATCAGGGAAAGGAAACCGTTCACATACAGCTCGCTGTGTGCATCATGAAAGTATTCGAGTAAAAATGTTTGCGGACTGATGAGTGTGAGTTTTGCCCCCAAATCATCCGTATCGATAAAGCCTTTCTCGGCATACGTAAA
This sequence comes from Campylobacterales bacterium, assembly GCA_026390135.1. Lineage (GTDB taxonomy): Bacteria > Campylobacterota > Campylobacteria > Campylobacterales > Sulfurimonadaceae > Sulfuricurvum. The sequence continues at coordinate 32,674 of JAPLGN010000005.1, forward strand.
GCGAAAGGTTTGATCGTCGGTAAAAATGAGACTGAGAGTGTGCGGATCGCTTCGAATCAATCGAGTCTCATAGCTGCATTGCCATCCTCTTCCGAACATTCCTGTACGCCCGTCACTGAGGTATGTTCGACGTATCCCAAAACCTACCGAGGCAATAAGCTCCGCATCACTTTGAGCATAAAAGAGTTTCCCCGATGCAAGGAGGACTGGAGATCCGGTGCGGGAACCTAGAGAACCGCTTTTTGAATTATTGGTAGGTTTGTTTTTAGTATAGGGCATAGGGATAGGTTCGGGTGCAGTTGAGCCCTCGATTTTTCCCTCATCGGTGATGTGTCCGGCAGAACCGCTTTCACCGCTGACTACTTTTCCGACGGTATTTTTTCCTTGCATGTATTGTTTGTCACCGACGCGCACTACTGCTTTACCATTGACGAATACACTCGGAGATGCCTCGATAGGATCGGACTGTGCTCCGACAGTTCCCGATTTTACTCCTCCGGAGCTTCCGTCTTTGTCCCCCGTGACTTTGGTGCTGTGGGAAGTTTTTAGATAGACGGGATCGCCGTTGAAATTGACATTTGGAGATGTTCCATCTGCTCCACCCAAATCCTGCTGTACGTCATAAGGAATATCTGGAGTTGAATCTCCTCTCGGAGTTTTATTGACACTCGGAGACGAACTGACGACTTTGTATTTGCTGTTTTTACGTGCTCCGAAATTTTTTGCCATTAAAAACCTTGCTGACGATAAAATTAAAATAAATATTTTATAATTTGAAATATTATCATTTTAAAAATTAAATAATGTTTATTTTAGTAATGTTTTATGTGATTGATAGTGAAAAGATACTAAAAGGGAAGTAATAGGAGATTCGGCATAATAGCCGAACACTGTTTTGAGGAATAAGATTGTCTAAATAAAATTATTTCGCGATAAAACTGAGGCAGTAATAAATCGCTGAACTAAGTAGTGCCGTTACCGGTAAGGTGAAAATCCATGAGAGTAAAATAGTTTTTACCATACTTTTCTGCACGCCACCTTCAGGTTCCGCGACCATCGATCCGGCAACGGAACTGGATAGGATATGCGTTGTGCTGACTGGAGCGTGGGCAAAGTTTGCCAATAAAATCGTCATCATCGCCATTGCTTGGGCAACCGTAGCTTGCATGTAGTTGATCGGTTGAGAGCCAATTTTTTCACCGATGGTAAGGACGATTCGTTTGTACCCGATCATCGTTCCGATACTAAGTGCCAACGCAACGGCAATAATAACCCACGTGGGAACGTATTCGGTTGCTGAGATGAGAATTTTTCGTTGAGAAGCTATGTAATCGGATTTATCTTTGTCTGTTAGCAAATAGGTTTTTTCAACTTGTCCAAAAAAGTTATCCGAACATAAAATCGCAGTATGAACACGCCAGCTATCTTGCGGGGAAAGTTCTGAATAGGATTTAAGACCATTCAGCTTAGTAGCAATCAAAGAAGTCGTATCGTATACTTGGTTAACGTTACATTCTGCAATCGTATTTTTCGTTTTAAGTGCACTGATTAGATGTTTGTCATTTACGAGCTGGTTGAGGGTTTCGTTGTTCTCGGCATAAAATTTTGCTAAATTTTCGGCACTGTCTCTTGTTTGCTTGATTTTATATTCGTGTGAATTCATATCGAGTGCGTAATATGTCGGCAATATCCCGATAAGGATGATCATAATGATACCGATACCTTTTTGCCCGTCATTCGAGCCGTGTGCAAAACTAACACCGGCACCTGTTGCAATGATCCCCATGCGCATCCAGAAGTTAGGGCGCTTCCTTTTTGACTCGCTATCGGGTGTTTTGAAAAATTTTGGATTAGTAATAAATTTTCTCGTCGCTTTCATGAGTAAAAATGCAAAACCAAATCCCAAAATAGGTGAAAGAGCCAATGCGGTTAATACGCCGTATAGGGCTTTCCAATTTACGCTTTGTGAAAACTCAAAACCGTGCATAACACCAAACACGGTGCTGACTCCGATAAGCGATCCGATAAGCGAATGAGAACTTGAAACAGGCAAGCCAAAATACCACGTCCCGAAATTCCATATGACAGCGGAAATCAACAGGGAATAAATCATCACTAACGTTGCATTTTGATTGGACGCGACCATAATATCCAGAGGTAACAAGTGGACGATGACATAGGCAACGCCGATACCGCCCAGGATAACACCCAGAAAATTCATAATCCCAGACATGATGACAGAATATTCTGCTTTCATTGAGTTGGTATAAATGATCATGGCAACTGAATTTGCGGTGTCGTGAAAACCGTTAATCATCTCATAAAAGAGAGCGATACCTAATGATAGAAGTAATAAACTAAGGGTGAGAGTATTGACATTATTCAGTGCATCCCAAATTACAGACATAAAATTATCCTAAGATTGAAAATATAAGATTACGAAACCATTACAAAACGGTTACGAAATTATTACATAATAATGCCAAGATACTCTTTTAAGTGATTTTGTAGTTTAATCAATAATTAGGCAAAGATGATCAGGGGATTTTTTCGCATTTTTCTTCTCTGTGGCAAAAATTCTTTGAAGCTGTTCTGCTGAATGAATCGATGAATTATTTCCTTTGTATACAAGAACGGCGCTGACAGTCAGCAGTTCAAATTCTCTGCTATTTCCCTCCCGATCTTCTGCAATTATGCACCCTCTCTCTCGATCATCAGAGCTGTAAAACTCACGGACATCTGCACTAAATTGGTGGATTAGATCTCGCGTTTGTGTACAAAACCTTTCCAGCATCAATTCATTTTTGATTACAGCGCCAGCAAAAAAATCATCCCCGCCAATATGGCCGATAAAGCATTCATTTAAGAAAATTTTATGCATTAATTCGGCGAACAGCACAATCACGCGATCTCCATTACGAAAACCATAGTGATCGTTATAGGGCTTAAAGTGATCAAAATCAAAATAACAAAATACGCTGTTGCTCATTGAATCAAATGCATGAGCAATGTGTTCATTGATCATAAAATTTCCCGGCAGCCGGCTGAGAGGATTTTGATCGCGGGCGCGGATCAGATTACGCTCATGTACGGATTCAATCAATACCCTTGCGCTTAAATAACCAATGTATTTGGAGGATTCCATCACTAATACACCGGGAGCATTTTTGTGAAGGGAGAAAAGTTCGACAATGGTCTCTAACGGCATTGCAACATTGACAATAGGGATAATTTCTAAATAAGTCTCTAATATTGAAAAATTTGAAGAGCTGTTTTGAATCAATGATTGTCCAAAAGGGGAGTAGATGATTGATTTAAGACGATGTTCGTGAATTATTCCCAGCGGTGCACCTTGATTATCGATAATGGGAATGAGAAAAAGTTCATTATCACTACTAAATTCCCCTAATAATGCTTCCATAGAATCACTAATCGAAACGGTTTTTAAGATTTCTAATCGCTTTCGAATAATAGCTTGATCTCCGGATATTCGCTTTTCATCCAAAGAGAGAAGGGTAATATGCGTATATTTGAGGGCTAGTTCCTCACAACACAAAGTAGGACGTTGGATAAAATATCCCTGTACCATATGGCATCCTATTTCTTTACAGACTAAAAGCTCGGCAGCTGTTTCAATCCCCTCGGCAATTACACGACATCCCATCAAGGTTGAAAGCTGAACCATCTGGCGGGCTAAAAGTTTTTTCTTTGGATCACTGTCTACATCACTTAGAAAAAATCGATCGATTTTAATAATATTGGGCGTGGCGTGGTAAAGCATTTTGTATCCGGACTGACCGATACCAAAATCGTCAATCGCAACAGAAAAACCCTCATGACGATAATGGCTCATGAGTTCTATAAAATGATCAACATTTCCGATTTCATTGTGCTCTGAAAGTTCAAATACAATACTTTTCTGATCCAATCGATACTTTTTTAACAATCGGGAAGTGTTTCCCTTTGAAAAATCAGCCATCCCCAAGAGACGATTATCGAGGTTGTAAAAAAGTTTGATTTGGGCGTGAAAGTCAATGGTGCAAAATTTCTTGATAACCTTTTCACGAAGGGCAAGATCAAATGTATATAAGATATTTTCTTCAAATAAACGGTCAAAAAAAGATTCAATCGTCTCGAAGCCAAGTGAGTCTGTACCTCGTAAAAGCGCTTCTACTCCAAATAATTCACCTGAGTGAATATCAACAATCGGCTGGAATGCCACATCTAAAACATTAAGATAGCGTTCATAAAAAGGGTGTAAGGGTTCCATGTTCAAGAGTATAAAACTCTAATGTCACCTAGAGGTTACAGAAAATTGGTATGGAAGGGAAGCGTGTAATTTTTTCGTAATCACTTTTCACTATAGTTGCATCTAAAATCACTCTTAGGATACACAATGAAAAAATTACTTCTCCTTATTCCGGTTGGTTTACTGGCTGCTACGGGCATGTTTTGGATGAGTTTTCAAGACACACACGTGAGCACTGCCTCTGCTGTGCCGGTTGCTAAGTATCCGCAGGAATTTTTTGCACTTAGTGAGCATTCGTTACGTCAGGTTGTTCGCTATGGAGACGAAAAATCGCTCTTAGAACTCAAAGATTCGTTGGATAAGCTCGACTCTAGCCTTACAAAATACAAGGAACGAGGACTTTTGGTAGAGACGACAAAGAAAATGATTGTTCAATACAGACACGACAGCATGGATGTGACGAAAGCGGCGGCTCCTTATTTGAAAAAACTTGATATGTACAGTGATTTTGAACGCGGCAACGAAAAAGCGTTTGCTCTTTCTCTAAATCAAATTGGTTTGTATGAGCTTAAAACTGCCAATACTAATCTCAATAAAACACGATTGGACTATATCAAAGAACCTTCGGAGGAAGCTGAGAAAAACTATTTTGAAATGGTTTCGAATATGAAACAAATGATTACAGAACTCTATCTTGATGAGGCGGTGGAGCAACCGCTTTTTGCCTACATCGATAATCATAACAACTATTTTAAAACCGTAGCGGCTATCTATAATAAAACGGGAAGAGAACAAATTTATCGTTTGCAATCACAAGCGTATGCTATTAATACAGAGTTACAGCTTCTTCCAAAGCTGTAAGGTCATCGTAAAAACTCAGTAAGACCCATCACAATCTCAACCATAATTAATACGATGATAATCCATTCTAAAAACTCACTTTTTTTATGGTTGATGATGTCCATTACGAGCATCACGTCTTCTTTTATTTGTGAAAGTTTGGAGAGGGCGATTTCGTGTCGATCGTCAAGCTCCAGTACAAAGGAGAGACGATTGTAGAGGGCTTCCGCCTCCGTTTCATCCCATAAAATATTGGGTTTGTCCAAGAGCAAAAGATTACTGACCATATCATGACGAGTGAGGGCCAGCTGTGACGCAAACTGCATCAGATGAGAACGTCTTGAAATCGAAAAAGTATGAATGGACTCGACAATGCGCCGGCTTTTAATAAAGAGGGCGTCAAGACGCTTTTCATAGTGTTCTAATCCTACGCTTTGAGAGATGGCAAGGGCAATGATATTGAGAGTAAGGGGTGATGTTTCTCGCAGGGTTATGGCTTCATTGCTCACATCGAACGTTTTTAGCATAGTGGGATTGATGATGATGGGATAGTCTTGGGTAAGTAAGTTTTTTTCATCCAAGGAGAGGTTTAGCAGTTTTAACGCTTCTAAAATTTCTTGTTTCTCATTGCTAATGAGAGTTAATACTCCAAAAGGGGAAAGAACAACATGATATTTTTGATTGTGACCATAATAACCGTTTTCTACACCGCGATTGAGCGATAAATCGAGAGAATATTCAATGTTTTGGAGGGTTAAAGGTCGAGGTAAATAGAGAGAAAGAAGATTCATGGTTGAGCCTTACATAATCTCCCGTATCGCTCACGATACGGGTAGCTTTAGGGGGTGGTAGGGACATATGTCCCTACCACTTTGCGGGCTTTGCCCGAAAAGTGCGTAACATCAGATGGTATATCACCCAAACTTCCCTGTGATATATTCCTGTGTGAGTTTTTCTTTTGGTGTGACAAACAGCTCTTCGGTTTGACCCAACTCGATAAGTTCACCAAGATACATAAAGCCGGTGTAATCGCTTACGCGTGCAGCTTGCTGCATGTTGTGAGTGACGATGATGATACTAACACGTTCTTTGAGCTCGATAACGAGCTTTTCGATCCCTTGTGTTGATATAGGGTCAAGTGCTGAGGTGGGTTCGTCGAAGAGCAATACTTCAGGCTCTACGGCAATGGCTCGGGCAATGCACAGGCGTTGCTGTTGACCTCCTGAGAGACCGTTGGCGTCATGTTTAAGACGATCGCTGACCTCTTTCCAGATGGCGGCATCTTTGAGTGCTTTTTCAACACGGTCCTTGAGCTCAGTTTTGTTTTTCATCCCTTGAAGGCGTAATCCGTAAGCAACATTATCGAAAATCGACATAGGAAATGCGGTCGGTTTTTGAAAGATCATACCGATCTTGGTGCGAAGTTGAATCAAATCTTCTTTAGGGGTCAAAATATTGCGCCCTTCAAACTCGATTTCTCCTGCATAACTATTACCAGGATACAAGTCATGCATACGGTTGAATGCACGTAAAAGTGTCGTTTTACCACATCCAGAGGGTCCGATAAGCGCCGTAATCGAATTTTTTGCGATAGGCATCGTTATTTTTTTCAAGCTCGGGGCAGAAGCACCTTTGTAGGTGAATTCAAAATCACGTACCTGAAGTGCGCATTCTTCTTTAATATCGATAATACTTGCCATTGTTATTTCCCTTTTCCGGCGAATAAGATGATTCGCCCTAATATATTTAGACCCAAAATGAACATAGAGAGGATAAACGCAGCCGCCCATCCAAGTTGCTGCCAATCCTCATACGGACTGATCGCGTAGTTAAAAATCGTCACTGTCAGTGATGGCATTGCTGCGTTAAGATCCGTAGTGAAAAAATTATCGTTAAAAGAGGTAAAGAGCAAAGGTGCTGTTTCTCCTCCGACGCGGGCAATTCCCAAGAGTACGCCGGTTAAAATACCCGCTTTGGCGCCACGATAAACGACATCTTTAATCACTTTGTATTTTGGGGCTCCCAGTGCAAAAGCAGCTTCTCGAAGCGTTCCAGGGACGAGTTGAAGCATATCATCCGTAGTACGCAAGATGATGGGTATCATGATGATTGCCAAGGCGATCGCCCCAGCCCATGCACTGAAATGCCCCATAGGCATAACAACGACTGCATAAACGAACGCCCCGATAACGATAGAGGGGGCTGACATCATAATGTCGCTGATGTCGCGGATGGTGTGGGCAAGTTTAGAGTTTTTACCGTATTCACTTAAATATGTACCCGCTAAAATCCCTAATGGTACACCGATTCCAGTTGCTAATCCTACTAAGATAAGCTGGCCCACGAGGGCGTGTTTGAGACCACTTTGGTCATAGCCCGGAGGTGCACCCTCATAGATGAAGATGTTCCAGTTAAGCGCACTCATCCCTTTCATGACCAAAACACCTAAGATCCAAAACAAAAAAGCGAGGGCAATGATAGCGCTAAGCGTTGAAAACCCCAAAGCAATTTTATTAATAAAAATTCGTTTTTGTACGGCAGTCATTATGCTCTCCTCGCTTTACGTAAAAAGTAAAATTTTGCAATGGCGATAACGATGAAACTCATTATGAGCAACGTCAATGCCAGCCCAAATAGGCTAGAGAAATACAGGGACGAATCGGCTTCCGTAAACTCATTGGCGAGAGTAACCGGAATCGAGGTAGTTGGATCAAGAATCGATCCTGGGACATGGTGAACATTTCCCATCACAAACGTGACGGCCATTGTTTCACCAATTGCACGACCTAGCGCCAAGATAAGAGAACCGATGATGCCCGCTTTAGCGTAAGGAATGATAACGTCTTTGATAACGTCCCATTGAGTTCCTCCTAGTGCATAGGCAGATTCTTTTAGAATATCAGGAGTGGTGTTCATCGCATCGCGAGTGACGGCCGCCATAAACGGTAAAATCATAATTGCCAAAACGATTCCTGCGGCTAAAAGACCGATTCCCATTCCGCCAAAGATATCACGGATGATGGGGACGAAATAAAACAATCCCCACATTCCATAAATGACTGAGGGGATAGCGGCTAGAAGCTCAACGCTGATACCAAAAAAGCTTTTAACTTTGTCGTGGGCAATTTCACTTAAGAAAATTGCAACACCTATTGCGACAGGAACAGCTAGCAACATAGCCAAAGTAGTTGAAATTACTGAACCCAAAATGGCAGCGTACGCCCCAAATTTATTAAGATTCGGTGCCCATTCATCTTTGGTAATGAAATCCAGACCAAAAGTGTGCATTGCTTCAAGTGAGTGATTGAATAAAACTACAAAAATCCACGCTACGATAACGAGAATCAAGAGAGCACTGAATCGGGTGAAATTGAAAAATATTTTATCGATCATACAAAGCCTTCCATTTTTTTATCGTGATATTGTAATATAATTTGTATTACAAAGCTGTTACTAGGTGTTTTTTTAACCATTTTAAGGCTCCATCCTCGGTAAAAAATTGCTGATTGAGTTGTGCTTTGTAGCTATTTTCTAAAATCAGTTTAAATGCTTTTGATGGAGTAAGTCCAAGGGCAATTAGGTCCCGTCCCATAATCAGAGGTTTGGGTGGGGAGCGCAGAACACCCAGTTCCTTAGCCTGAGAATAAAGCCATTCTCCTGCTGTAAAACACGTAGGACGCCCACTACTAAATGCTCTTCCCAAAAAATCAGCTTTCGATACCAGAATCAGTTCTTCGATACTAACCCGTGTACTTAGGTGGAGAATATCAGGGATGGACGCGTTGTTTTCATAGAGCTTTCGCACCTTTCCGTGATAACGGATGAGAGGAAGAACGTCCTCTTTTAATGCGTGTTCATTGGTGATTTTTTCTAAAAATATTTTTGCAACTTCCACTCCTGCTTTAGCGTGTTTAGGTGCATTTATTTCACCGTTAGTGATAATAGTGGTTATGGGTTTTGCGCAGTCGTGCAATAACATGACAAACATTCGTGTTAGGTCATGTTTTGGATTGCCTGTACGTAAAGTTGCCATTACGTCTAACGTCATAAGTGTGTGTATCCACACGTTTCCCTCAGGGTGTGATAGTCGGTCTTGGGGGGTATGTTCAAACAAATCCAGTGGCGAGAAAAAAGGTAGAGCGCCCATTTTGCGTAACAGTTCCATTCCGATAGAGGGCTTAGGGCTCAATAAAAACAGTTTTTTAAACTCCTCAAAAATTCGCTCTTTGGGTAACTCTTCAAGTGCACCGCTAGAAATCATCTCTTTGCACAGTGCTAGAAGTACAGGATCACACGTCAGGTCAAAACGGGCTGCAAACTGAATGGCTCGTAAAGGGCGAAGAGGATCTTCAATAAAGGTTTTCTCATCCACACACATAAGCCGCTTATCGCGTAAATCATCACAGCCGCCGTATGGATCTAATAATGTTTTGGTTAGGGGGTTATAGCCTATGGCATTGATCGTGAAATCACGTCTGCGTGATGCAGTTTGGAAGTCCAGAACACAATCAAAGGACATTTCAAATCCTTTGTGCCCGGCTGTATGCTTGGACTCTGTACGTGGAGGTGAAAAATCGATTTCCAGCTCTTTAATCCGCAGTTTGATTACGCCGAAGCTTTTACCTACAAGATTGAGTTTTCCAAATGGTTTAAGTATTTGTTCCAATTCTTCGAGCGATGGCAAATTGTAGAGCTCAATATCGATATCTTTAGAGTGAAGATTGAGCAGAGCATCCCGCACATATCCCCCTACAACAATGGGAGTGATGTGATGAGCGTTTAGCTGCTCGAGAATCGGATGAAGTTCAGGGGGGAGCGAAATCATTTTTTTGGGACGAGAGTATCAAGTCCAAAACTAAATGTAGAGCCAACGCCCAAGGTGCTTTCAATTCGAAGTGTTGTGTCATGAAGCTTGAGAATATAACTAACAATTGCAAGTCCTAATCCCATCGAGTTATCCCAGCTGTTTTTTTGAACACGGTAAAACTTGCTAGAGATAAGTTCCAGCTCATGCGGCGCAATTCCGATCCCTTTATCTATGACATCGATCGTGTGATCGGTGAGTCGGAGGGTAACCACATCCTCGGAATATTTAATGGCATTGTCGATGAGATTGGTTATAACGAGATCAAGCATCGTTTTATCAGCGACCACTTCCTTGGACTGCCCTTCATAGCGGATATGTCTCTGTGGATATTTTCCTTGAAGAGTAGAGGTGACATCACGGCACAATGTATCGAGATCAAAGGCAGTGGGCTTGATGGAGAGATCGTTATTTTCGAGTTTGACCGAGAGGGCGAGGCGGTCGAGCATGGTGCTGATTTTAAGAGCATTGGAATGGATTTTCCCCAAAAACTTCTCACGTATGGCGAGGTTTAGATTGGGATCTTCTTCGAGTGTTTCAGTGTATCCGACGATGGCAGCGACAGGGTTTTTGAACTCGTGGCTGATAGCAGAGAGAATATCGTTTTGCTGTTTATTGATGAGTCTGAGCTTCGCGGTATATTTGCGCTTTTGTTTGTCGCGATTTCGGAGTTTTTTGACAAGATTTTTAAGAAGTAGGGTGATTTGCAAAAATTCTCTAAAATGTTCCGGTTTTAGGACTGCCATATAATTTTTTGCCGAAATTTCGTGGAGATATTGAGTGATTTGAGCAATATCATATTGGGCTTTTTTAGAGATTTTAAAGGCAATAATAAGAGCAATAATGATAAATAAAGCGAATGATGCGGCAAGCTTGATCCATAATTGGTAAAAATATCCCATAATACTATGGAGGGTTACTCCCAATCGGAGAATGATAATGTTCCCTTGAAAGGGGATTTGTTTAGCGACAAAAATATAATCCTCATCAAATGTGGCTGAATATCGTACCTCGACTCCATAGGGTTCTGTTAAGGCATTCATTATTTCTTGGCGATTGAGCGATGAATCAACCGAGCGTTTATCAATATTGCTTTCGGCCAAAACCTTTCCGTCATTATCAAATGCAGTGGCACGATAATTGGTTTGATTGTGTACTGCATTGACATAGTGATCTAAGTTATTGGATTGATTGGAGCGGACAGCAACCAGCTCCAATGTTCTTTTGAGGTGCTCGATATTGTCGTTAACAATCATCTCTTTGAGGGTATAGTAGCCGATAAATGAGGCAATAGTAAGTGTTCCTATAAAAAGGGCAAGGGTATTTAGAAAAAAGAGCTGATGGATTTTTAACACAGCGTGTATCCGACTCCCCGTACCGTTTTGATGTACTCTTTACTTTTATCGGGGTCAATTTTTTCTTTGAGACGGTTGATAGCGACGTTAACGGTGCGGTCTTGGTACATTTCATCCCCTCCCCATACGTGTTCGAGGAGATATTCACGATCGAGGACGATATTTTGGTTGCCCATAAGCGCATACAGCAAATCAAATTCAAGTTTAGTGAGCTCAATAAGGCTATTTTCGATGATGACGGTACGTGATGCGAGGTTGAGGGTGATATCGCGGTAGGTTACATTTCCCTCGGTGGAAGTTTTTTGAGTACGTCGTAAAATCGCCTTGACCCGCAAAACAAGTTCTTTCATACTAAAGGGCTTCGTGAGATAATCATCTCCTCCGCGTTCAAATCCCTCTTCTATGTGTTCGTCTTTGTCTTTTGCGCTGATGAAAATGACGGGAGTATTAATTCCGCTCCGTCTTAGAGAGGCTACAAATTCAGACCCCTCCGTTCCAGGAAGGTTACGATCCATTAAAATCAGATCAACTTTTTCCTCTTCGAGTACTTCGATGACCCGTTTGGTGTTGAGAAACCCCATCGTTTCAAACCCCTCACGACCAAGGTTAAACTCCATCAATTCTAAAATGTCCTCTTCGTCTTCGACGATCAGTATGAGCGTACTCAACTTTGTACCTCTTTACGCGTGAAAGTTTAATTCGCCGCCTTGTTGGGCGTACAAAAGAAGTGAAGCAATATTGACCGTGCGATCCCCTGTTCGTTCCAACTTGCGAAGTGTTGAAAGAACTTTGACGTAGTCCGCAGAGAGTTCATGAGAGTCAGAGATAAGATTGAGAAGATCTTTTTCGATAACAGAAAAAAGGTCGTCATTTTTGGATTCCTCAACCGATACTTTACGGAAAAGCTCTTGAGCATCTGAGGCACTCATAGCTTCCAAATATTCATGGATATACCCGAGGGCATTAAGGGTCGTTTTCTGAAGCTGAATAATAGAAGGAGTCATGACCGTAAGATCACATTCCCCACGGCAAAGCTCTTGAAGTCGGATATTGTATTTCTTCGTATTTTCACCGATACGGTCAAACTCATTCGTCATTTTCAAAAAGGCAATGAGAAGGCGAAGTTCATCCGCCTCGGGGCCATATAAAGCAAGCGTTTTAATCACTTCACTGTCAATCTTGTTTGCATCCGTTTGAATGCTTTTAAGGCACTGCTTAGCATTCTCATAGCTTGCATCCTCATTGGCTTCAAATGCGTGCAAAGTTTCTTTATTGGCACAAATGATGGCAGAGGTTAGATTTGAAAGCTGTGTGCGGATATCATTGAGTTTGTTTTCATAACGTGGTAACATGCATTAGCCTTTGATTAATGTATTAAAATAAGTATGTGATTGTAATCTACTACTATCACCGTTTGATTACAATAGTTTACCATACTCTGTAACCTTTTTGTTACCTACTGCCAGTACAATATCATCATATAAAATACCACTCAAGGACAATCCATGCTAACAAAAGTTACTAAAGGTTTAGTGATCGCAGCTATTGCAGCTACATCAATGATCGCAGCGGACAAAATCAATGGAGCGGGTGCTACTTTCCCGGCACCGTGTTATTATGATTGGGCGTATAACTACCAAAAAGCGACACATACTCGTGTTAACTACCAATCAATTGGTTCAGGCGGCGGTATCAAGCAAATCTCTGAGCGTATCGTTGATTTCGGTGCTACTGATGCTCCAATGACACCAAAAGAGCTTGACAAAGAAGGATTGTTCCAATTTCCAGCGGTTATCGGTTCAATCGTTGTTGCACACAACCTTCCAGGTGTTGCTGATGAAAAACTAAAACTTAAAAACAGTGTTGTTGCCGATATCTTCGCAGGTAAAATAACAATGTGGAATGATGCAGCAATCGTTGCAGATAACGCAGGTGTTAAACTCCCAGCTGAAAAAATCATCGTAGCTCACCGTTCAGACGGATCCGGTACAACGTATGTATTTACTGATTATTTGAGTGAAGCATCTAAAACATGGAAAAGCAAATTCGGTATCGGTAAAGCGATCGGTTGGGCAACAGGTGTTGGCGGAAAAGGTAATGAGGGTGTAACAAACCTTATTAAACAAACTCCATACTCTATCGGCTATATCGAAAATGCATACAAAGAGAAAAATAACCTTTCAGCAGCAACACTTCAAACAGCTGAAGGCAAATGGGTAACAGCAACCAAAACTAACTTCCAATTGGCAGTAAAACAAGCAAAATGGAGCAAAAAAGATCACTTTTATAGCTCACTTGTAATGCAAGACGGTGCATACCCAATCGTAGCGGCAACATTCATCTTGATGCCTCGTGAAAAAGCGGATGTTAACAAAGAAGTTATCAAATTCTTCGACTACTCATTCCGTAACGGTGATGCAGCAGCAGAAAAATTAGGCTACATCGCTCTTCCAGTTGAAACAACGAACATGGTACGTGAGTACTGGGCAGGTAAATAAGTTTTACCACTACTGTCATCTTTTTTCTCGTCATTCCCGCGAAGGCGGGAATCTAGCTGGATCCCCGCTTTCGCGGGGATGACGATGTGGATAACGCTAAGCTCACCTTGGTGATTTTAACGGTGTCTCTAGTCAGACCCACGTTTCATTTTTCTCCCTCTCTTTCTCCCTAAATAAAGCTTGATAACCCGTTTTAGCGTATGCACTCGGGTTGTATATTATTTGAACGCCAATGGAATGTATCTCTTTGTCTACGCTAGCCGCTAAGGCGCTAAAGCTAGTCTCTTCGAGCCAGATCATTCTCATCCATTCACCGTATCGTAACCCTTTTGTAACTGTAACACTGACGTAATATTGTTTTTCTACAATACTGCTATTAAAAATCAGGAGTGATAACCAATGAAAAAAGTAACTTTATCTGCCCTTGCTGCGGTGATGTTGTCAGGTGTAGCGTATGCTGACACTATGACTCTATTTAGTGACCCAAAAACAGGTCAAGTATTTACAACAGCTGGTGAAGGCCGTGTTGAGATGGGTGATTTCGTTGATGCAAAAACTGTTGATATGGGTCAACGTGAAAGCGAGTCAGCTTTCTCTGAATACAAAGATACGATGAAAAAGTATGTGAATGTAAAATCTCATGCTAAAACGCTTGATTTCAGCGGTACGCATTACTTTGGTTTGTCAACTAATACATATGGTGCAAATAATCAATATGGTAATGATACATCTACCGGTTTTGAATTTCGCCGTAACTACCTTCAAGCAAAAGCGTATTTCAATGACAAAGATTATTTCCGTGTAACGATGGATACGACAAATGAATTGGAAACAACATCAACAAATGGTTATGCAAATATGTACGTTAAATATGCATACTTGTATCTTGATAAAGTTCTTCCGTATACTGGTGTAGAAATTGGGGTTGCTCACCGTCCGTGGATCGACTACGAAGAGCATAACTCATGGTACTACCGTTCTATTAACAAAGTAATTTTGGAAGATAAATTCAGCACATCTCTTGCATCTGGCACAAATGTAGGTGTTGATACTATGAACTCAGCTGACCTTGGTGTTAATTTCCAAACAAAAACACCGTATTTTTCTAGCGAACTTGGTTTGTTTAACGGTGAAGGTTATCATCCAGCAAGTGATCAAAAACTAAACAGTGGCTTATCTGCTGAATGGCGTTTGACCGGTCATTTGATGGGTAACGGAGAACAAGTAGGTAAATATAAATTGGATAAAGATACGTATGCAAATATCTCATTTGCAGGCATATCAAGCAAAAAAGAAAAATATGATGGAACGGCTTCACTCGACACTGCGACTTCAGTTTATGACAAAAATTTATATTTGTTCCATGCAGTTTATAGTCAACCAGAATTCTTGATCTCTGCGCAATACGATGTAACTAAATATTCATATGAAGGCGCAAACAATGCAAGCGATAAAGAGCTTAAAACATGGTCTGTGAATGGTGAATATCGTCCGATCAAAGATTGGACAGTTTTGGCACGATATGACGACCTTAAAACAGAATATACAAACGTAGCTGGTACAGCTGGCAATAATGTCAACAATACAGGTGATGCTACGCAAATCATTTACGGTGTATCGTATGAGTATAATAAAAATGTTAAATTCATCGCATCTGGTAAAACAGTTAATGCTAAACAAACTACACTTGCTACTAACACACAAACGGATGCTGCTGGTATTACGTCGGGTGTAACTGTTGGTGATTTATTGGACAAACAAAGCTGGATGTTGACTACAGAAGTTAACTGGTAAGCAATCACTTTTAACCTCTTCTTCTCCTCTCCCGTTATTCCCAACTTGATTGGGAATCCAGCTCTCATAAAACTTTTTTAAAGATGGATCCCCGGGTCAAGCCCGAGGATGACGACAATATGCTACAATCTTCCCATTAAAATAATTTAAAAGTGATTTTTATGGACACCTTTACTCTTCTTATTACTATGGCAAGTTTACTGCTTGCATTGATTCTCTTGGTCTTGATCTATGTGTGGATGACTCGAACAAAAAAGAGTATCGCCGGTGACGCTAAAGCCCCTGAGACGTTCGAATCGCTATCGGCAATCATTCACTCAAGTGCAAGCACAAATCAGGCTTTAAACCATGCTGTTGATACTATATTAAGCCGTTTTGGATCGATTGGAGATTATTCTCATTATGAGACATTGATTAAGGAAATCTGTACGCATGCCAATACCGATTCAAAACTCGTATCACGTTTTGAAAAATCATTGCGCAATGCAAATCCAAAATTTAAAGAGAAGATTCAGAAAACCCTAAAAGAAGGGTTAGCGAAGAGAGATAAGAAGTAGCCGTCGTCATCCTCGCGAAGGCGGGGATCCAGCTTCGTCATTTAAGGGATGGATCCCCGGGTCAAGCCCGAGGATGACGAAAACGATAGGGTATTGTTTATAATTTCACTTCTACTTTAGAACTAGAGCGAAGTGTTTCTGTTGTCTTGGTCATTTGTGCTTTGAATTTTTCCATTTTGATAAACTGCGTAATTTCGAATTTTGCTTTTTCATACGGTACAGCTTTCCCGTTTTGTTTCATTTTCTCTTTGTTGGCATCGTAAAATGTTTTTGTTTCATTTTCACTAACCGTGATTTTTGCCATCTGTTGTTTCATCCACATGTCCACAGCGAGATCATCACGTAAAGCTGCGTAAGAGATTTTGAACTGAGGCGTGTTTTGGATACCGCTTTTTACTACTTCGGTTTTGATGAGCTGTTGATTAACGAGCTGATCGACTACTTGGCGTTTCATTTTAGGATCGAGTTTATCAAACGTCATTCCGGGAATAGCTTTAGTCATAAAGGTGCTGGCATCCGCAGTCGTGATAGGCTGACCATTGACGATGGCAAGAGTTGTTGGAGCCGCGAAAGCGAAAGCTGCTGTTGCTGCAAGAATAAGAGGTAAACGGTAAATCATTGTATTCCTTGAAGTGTATTTCTATATTGATATCATTGTAACGAAAAATCCGTTTAATAATCTCTTCTCGGTTTGTTTTTTGTCCGTAAGATTTCTTTATTGTAGCGAGTACGATAGTGGTTGAGCCAAGCTAAAAAGATAATGATCAAAAGTAAAGCTGCACTCACTTCATACCCGATAGCCCATATTACAAAATACGAAGAGAGATTGAATTCTAAAAAGTATTCATAACTTGCACGGGCAACAAATAAAAAGAGAAAAGCAAGGCCTACCAGATAGG
The DNA here is from genome assembly GCA_026390135.1 of Campylobacterales bacterium. Classification (GTDB taxonomy): domain Bacteria; phylum Campylobacterota; class Campylobacteria; order Campylobacterales; family Sulfurimonadaceae; genus Sulfuricurvum. Next base: position 49,730 of record JAPLGN010000005.1, read on the forward strand.
GGAGCGAGAGGAGATAGACAAATAAAACAGGACCTTCATAGCCTTCGGGTGCAAATACAAAATTACGATAATCAATTTCTTGATTTAAAAAATCTTCTTCTTTCGCCTTATGTCGTTCAATACTATCGTGTGAAAACTGCTTGCCACTGCTTCGATAGTCATTGGACATAAATGATTTTGGATCCGGTTGCGATTTTAATTCCATCGGCACGACCTTGGCTGCATCTCGTATAATCCTATTATTGTAGCTTTTTTTAAGATAAAATCAACTAAAAGGGGAAAGTCCTCCATGATATGGCTTTATGGAGGGAAATTTATGCTTCGAAGGAGAATCGAAATAGTATTGTAAAATGAAAATGTTACAATAGCGTTAACCACATTGTATAATTTTAGATCATCGTTGGATATTTCTGCACCAAAAAGGTTTATATGAATCCCCAATACCGTTTTTTTGATATAAGCTCCGATTTTCGCTCCCCTTACGCTCGTGATCGTGACCGAATCATTCACTCAGGAAGTTTTAGACGTCTTGAGTACAAAACGCAGGTTTTTCTCAATTCTCAAGGAGATTTTTTCCGAACCCGACTGACTCATAGTATTGAAGTGAGTCAAATAGCCCGTTCAATCTGCTCTCATTTGGGGCTTCAAGAATCGCTGGCAGAATCGATAGCTCTCGCGCACGATATGGGGCACACCCCTTTTGGACATATCGGGGGAGATACTCTGAATGAGTGTTTGAAAAAAGAGGGATTCAAAAACGGCTTTGAGCATAACTATCAAAGCTTTCGGGTTGTAACGTTGTTAGAGCAGCGTTATAAAGCTTTTCTGGGACTTAATCTTACCTATGCTACCCTTGAGGGAATTTTGAAGCATTCGTACCCGTATAATAAATCTTTTTTACCGGATGCAATACGGGATGCTTTTGTTTTGGATACGCATCCCAGCATCGAAGCAATGATTGTCGATCGTGCGGACGAAATTGCCTACATCAGTCATGACATTGATGATGGAGTGGCATCTGGACTTATTTCGTTTGAATCTCTTAAGTCAAGTGAGCTGATTCAAACAATCTTGCAAAAAGTGTACGATGAGGGGATCAGTGAAGATGAAGATGAGATGTTTCGCTACCGCTTCAACTCGCATCTTATCAACTATCTGGTGTATTCACTTTTAGAAGAGTCGCGAGAGAAAATCGATAACACACGAGTGTTAGCTTCGGTTATCCCTGCATCTGAGCCGATACCGATCGGATTTTCCGCAGAGCTTGAAACGCAGATCAAAAAACTCAAAAAAATATTATTCCAAAGCCTCTATCAGCACAAAGACATTATGCGGAAAATGTTTGCCGGAAAACAAGCGATTATCGGATTGTTCAATGCTCTTATGGAAGAGCCTAAAATGCTTCCTCCTTACTATCTAAATCAGTTAAGCCTGCGAAACAAACATCGTGTTATCAGTGATTACATCGCGAGTCTATCCGATCGGTACGCTATGAAGCTGTACAATGAACTGTACGGGAGAGAAGGGTGAGTTTATCCAATAAGGTTGCGATACTCGGCGGCGGTGCGAGCGGATTGATGGCTGCGCTTGCGGCCGCACGAGCGGGTGCTGATGTTACGATCTATGAGCACAACAACAGTGTCGGGAAAAAGATATTAGCTTCGGGAAATGGGCGTTGCAATATTATTAATACAACCGTTTCTTCTGAAGACTATGCAGGGATTGATCCCTCTTTCACTGCGTATGCGCTAGAGCATCTCCCTTTTAAAGCGTTTGAGACATTTTGTCACTCCATAGGACTGCTTTTAGAGTGTAAAAGCGACGGACGCTGCTACCCGCTCTCAAACGAAGCCAAAGCGGTGCTTATCGCCTTTAAAAGTGCAGTAGCCGATGCAGGGGTCAAAATTCTTACCGAAAAAAAAGTAACAGCGCTTACGAAAGAGAAAAAAGGCTTTGTTGTCCACTGTGAGGATGAAAAAAGTGTTTATGCTAAGGTTCTGATTGCAACTGGCTCACAGGCCGCACCGCAACTGGGTGCCACAGATGACGGGGTTCGCTTCGCGCACTCTTTCGGGCATGAAATTATCCCGCAGTACCCTTCGCTGGTACAACTTCATTTAAACTCCAAATTCCACCATAAAATGGCAGGGGTCAAAACATTTGCCGACGTGACACTAACCATCAATAACAAACCGCTAACCAAAGTGCAAGGAGATATCCTCTTTGCCAGTTACGGGATCTCAGGTTTGGCGATTTTGGACATCAGTCAAAATGCTTCATATGCCCTTATGAACAATCAGAGCGTTACGATAGCGATTAATCTTCTTCCTAATTTTGATCCTCAAACGCTGAGGGCTACTCTTGAAAAGCTTTTTAACGATGTGCCTAACCGACCGATCGAAACCGTTCTCTCAACACTGCTTCCGAGTAAAACAATTGTCCATCTTTGTGAAGAGATAGCGCTTAACCCTTTAAAATCCGTCGCTACTATTTCGGGAAAAGAACTTCAAAAACTTATTCATCTCATTCAAAACTGGAAGTTTGAGGTCAATGGTACACATGGATTTAAGCACGCGGAAGTCAGTGGAGGCGGTGTTGCTACGGCACAGATAAATGATAAAACTATGGAGTCAAAGTTAGTAAAAGGGCTTTATTTTGCGGGTGAAGTTCTGGATATAGTCGGACGTCGTGGAGGTTATAATTTTAACTTTGCATGGGCTAGTGGATTGATTGCTGGAAAAGAGATGGGGAAATAGTTTCTTTCATTTCTCGTGATCCATTACCTAAAGCCGTTCTGAAGGCAGTAGTGCCGAGAAGAACGAAGCGTCCATGGATCGCGGTATGATCTTTTGGTACTTTTCTGACTAAACAGAAAAGTACGAAGAATTATTACTTTTTAGCGTAACGTTTACGATCCGCTGGATCCAACCATTTTTTACGGATACGGATAGTAAGAGGAGTTACTTCAAGAAGTTCATCATCTTCGATCCATTCAAGTGCACGCTCAAGGTTCATATCACGTGGTGGTA
>JAPLGN010000051.1 GCA_026390135.1 Campylobacterales bacterium
GTTGTTCCACCATCAACGACGATTGTTTGACCTGTAATCCAACTTGCTTCTTCGGTACAGAGAAAATAGACAGCACCTGCTATATCATTGGGAGAGCCCATTCGGTTCATTGCAGAGCGTCGGATGGTTTCGGCTTTAACTTCTTCGTAGTTGGTGAATGCTTTGAGGGCATCGGTATCGATTGGACCGCCTGAAACGGCATTGACTCGAATATTCATTTCTCCAAGTTCGACAGCAGCATAACGGCTCATAGCTTCAACGGCTGCTTTGTTGGTTCCGTGACCGGCATAGTTTTCGATGTAGATGAGATTACCTGTGCTGGACATTGTTACTACTGCACCCCCTCCTACTTTTTCCATCCGTTTAGCTGCTTCTTGAGTACCTACGACAAATGCATTAACTGTTGCAGTGTAAATATTATTCAGACCTCGTGGCTTGAGACGCATAAATTTACCGTATCCGCCAACAACGGGACGACCATAAATCATTGCATTACTGACAAAAAAGTCTACGCGGTCAAAATCCGCATCGATGGCTTCAAAAAGAGGTTTGAATTCGTCTGTTTCCAAAATATTGAGAGGATAGGCACGTGCTTTGATCCCATATTTTGCTTCAAGCTCTTGTACTAAGACACCAGCAACTTCTGCATTGCTGTTATAGGTAAATGCGATATTGACACCGTTTTGTGCAAATTTTTCAGCGATGGCTTGACCAATACCTTTTGTGGCTCCAGTGATAACCAGTGTTTTGCCTTTCATATTTGTCATGTTTTTATGCTCCTGTGATGGTGTAGTTTTTCATAACTTCTTCAAGTCGTTTTAAATTATCGTTACTTGGTGGGACAAGCGGTAATCGGTATTCCAATGTATCGATGAGCCCTGCAATGTACATGGCTGCTTTTATCATAACAGGATTCGATTCTAAAAAGAGGACTTTATTAATTGGATAAAGAATATCATTTATTGCTTTTGAACCTTTAAAATCACCTGCTAATGCTTTGGCAACCAACTGACTTTTTAAATCAGGTAATAGATTGGACGTCACTGACGTGATACCTGCCCCTCCGCAGGCGAGTATGGCGTAATCAATCGCATCATCACCTGAAAATACTTTGAGTTCTGGTCGTCGTGAAAGCAGCTCGATGGTGCGCTCTATACTGCCGGTTGCTTCTTTGATACCGTAAATATTTTTAACATCATCAAAGAGTCGTATAACGGTATCGGCACTGATGTCCACCACGGTACGTCCAGGGACGTTGTAAAGCATAAATGGAACTTCAGGAACAGAGAGTGCAATGGCCTTATAGTGCTGATAAAGTCCTTCTTGTGAAGGTTTATTGTAATAAGGAGCAACAGAAAAGATGGCATCTACACCACACATTTGAGCCATTTTTGCAGCTTCTATGGCTTCGGCGGTAGAGTTGCTTCCTGCACCGGCTAAAACTTTTGTGTGGGTTCCGCGACATACTTCGACGGCAATTTCCATGCATCGTCTGTCTTCATCGTAGGTTAATGTTGCACTCTCTCCGGTTGTTCCGACGGGACAAACGGCATCAATACCATTGTTGATTTGTCTTTTGATTAAGTCAGCATATTTTTGTTCGTCTAATTTTCCATTTTTAAATGGCGTTATAAGTGCGGTTGTTGAACCGATTACGATGTTCATTTTTCACCTTTTCGTAAAATAAGGGTTGTTGATGCAGCAGGGTTAAAATAGTGCTTTGCCATCTCTTGAATATCTTTGGACGTAAGTGCATTGATAGCGGTTTCATAGTGCTCTAAAGGTGCTAAATCAAAAGTTCAGCTACAGAGGTAGAGCTTTCAAGTGAATAGATAAAATCAGATTTTGTACTGATTTTTATTTTATCCAGTTCGCTTTGTTTTACTCCATTTTTTTGAAGTTTTGCAATTTCTTTCCAAATTTCTTTTTCGATTTTTTCAGCAGTTACCCCTTTATTGGCGATGGCTAAAAATAAAAATACACCCGGATCAATTGTCTCCATATTATAGGCGTGAATTTGGTTGACCAGTCGTTTTTCATCTACGAGTGTACGGTACAATCGTGAGCTTTTACCGGAACTAAGCAATTCACTGATCGCTGAAAGTTTAGGTTGATCAGCATGTTGGAAATTTGGAATCGGGAATGAAATAGCAATCATCTCTACTTCACTTTCCTTATGTACCTCGACTCTTCGTGCGCCGTCTTGATCAGGTTCAATTGTCTTAACGCTTGGGATATCAACGGTATTGCTAATCGCACCGAAATGTTTTTCTGCCTCTTCAAAGACCTTTGCTGCTTTAATATCGCCTGTTACAACAAGAATTGCATTTTTTGGCTGATAATAGGTCGCATGAAATTTTTGAATGTCTTCTAACGTCCATGTTTGAATATCATTCATAAATCCTATCGGCGTCCAATGGTACGGGTGATAAACGTAAGCACTGTTAAATAGTCTAAAATATAAGTATCCCATAGGGTTATTATCAGTTCTCCAGCGACGCTCTTCGGCAACAACATTGCGCTCTGGCTGAAACTCTTCATCTTTAAGATTTAAATTTTGCATCAATTCTGCGAAAAGAGTTATGGATTTTTCCATATTTTCACTGCTGGACTTGATGTAATAGTGAGTATGATCAAATCCGGTGGAAGCGTTGTTCATTCCGCCAATACTTTTGACCTCTTCGTCAAATTCACCTGCTTTGAGGTTTTTTGTAGATTTGAAATTCATGTGCTCAAGCATGTGGGCTATCCCGCTTTTGCCCATCACTTCATTTCGACTTCCTACTTTATAAAAAATATCAGTTGAAATAACATTTGAGTTGTTTTCCATAGGTATAGCGACGACTTGCAGTCCGTTTGTCAGCGTTTTAGTTTCATAATGAGGCAATGATGAGGCCATAAGGGTTCCTAGTGTAAAAAATAATACAGTGAGCGATTTCATGCCCGATCAGCACCTATAGCTTCAGAGATTGAAGCGTAGCCGTCGTTTGCTATAAGGGCAATAAGACCGTTATTGATCTCTTCAACCACTTCAGGCCCTTTGAAAATAAGTGAGGTATAAAGCTGAATCAATGAAGCTCCTGCACGGATTCGACGATAGGCTTCTTCCGGTGTACTGATACCGCCGACACTGATAAGAGTGGCTTTGCCAAAAAGTTCTCGCGCAATGGCGTCAAAAATGTAAAAACTGCGTTCTCTTAAAACTTCTCCGCTTAGTCCCCCAATCTCTTCAGGGTCATTTACGAGAGAGTAGTCAATAGTAGTGTTGGTGGCAATAATACCATCGGCACCACTCTCAACAGCATGAGCACATAAACTGACGGCTTGGTCTTCTGACATATCTGGAGCAATTTTCAGTAGAATCGGTTTCGAGGTGATGGCTTTAGCTTCTCCAAAAAGTTGAGAAATAAATGCTTCATTCTGTAAGTCACGAAGTCCTGGCGTATTAGGAGAAGAGATATTAATAACCATATAGTCAGCGTACTCATGCAATGCTTTGATAAGCGTGGTGTAATCTTTTAAAGCATTTTCTTCTGATGTTGTTTTATTTTTGCCGATATTGACACCGATAGGGGCGCTGAAAGGGTAAATATTTTTGAGGCGGTGGCTGATACGAAACAGTCCATCGTTATTAAAGCCCATTGCGTTTTGGATTGACTCTTCTTCGATATGTCTCCAAAGGCGAGGACGTGGATTCCCCTCTTGAGGCTTAGGAGTCAGAGTACCGATTTCACTGTATCCAAATCCAAGTGCAAGAGATGCTGGAATCATCGTAGCATTTTTATCAAATCCAGCTGCTAAGCCAACGGGATTAAGGAATGTTCGTCCAAAAAGTTCTTGAGTAAGAGAAGGGTGAGAAATAAAGTTTCTGGTAATCATTGGATTAAGCAAAGGAGGACAATATCCTGCGCCTCGTAATACCAGTTCCCCTAGCATGTGAGCCGTTTCGGGTTGAAATTTAAATAACCATGGTTTTAAGGTTTCGTAATCGAACATTGTGCCCCTACCTAACAAAAGAGTAAATAATGGTGATTATACTAAAAAAAGATTGAATGGTTTGTTAATGCACCAAGCTCTCCCAAATACAGGAGCGTAAAATATGGATCAGGCATGAAATGTTGCAAGATGTTTTGTAATCGTTTGTGCAATTTCTGAAGGGGAGAAATCGGCAATGGTCAAAGAGAGATCGTGTTCACCAAGTGTTCCATAAAGGGAAGGAGTGGTTGCTTTAAACAATGCGATTGTCGGGACTAATGAGGCACTTGCTAAATGCATAGGGCCTGTATCACCGCACACAAACATATCCATTTGTGAGAGCATTGCACCTAGAATACGAAGGTCAGATTCAAGTAAAGTGTAAAGGTCATCTGAAAGTTTTTCGCGCACATCCGGAGAGAGAATATCGATAAAGATAGCATTAGGATTGAGCTTTTTCATTTGAGTATACCACTGGGCCCACCATTCATTATCGATCTTTTTTTCAAATCGTGCATCCCGAAACATCCCGATAATCTTCATGTTATCGTGCCAGATAAGTCCTTGCGCACTAAGACGTTTTTTTAGTTCGATTTTTCCCTCATATTGTTCTTTTTTACTTAAATAAATATCCATATATTGAGGAAACTCTGTCGGTATATTACCAAAAATATTCATGAGATAAAGTGGCTTCAAGGCTTCATGAATGTTTCCTTTTGGAAGATCCACAACATGGGTTAACGGGGACCAGTTCCCGGGAGAATTAAAGCCTAGTTTGTAAGTTCCTTTTGCCAAAAATGTTGCACCGCGATCACTCGCAGATCCTGTATTGAGATTGATTACGAGGTCATACTGTTTGGAACGCAACTTCTGAATATAGTTGTATGTATCGAGTGGGCTTTTGAGAAGTTTACGAGGAAAATCAAAGACATTTTTAACGGTAGGAAATCCTTTTAGAAGAGCAGCAGGGTAGGCTGCCCCAATGAGAATATCCACTTTTGCATTGGGAAATTGCTGCTCCAATGCACGCAATAATGGAGTCGTGAAGAGAATATTTCCGATGCGATAATTGATCCGTATGACGAGAATACTGTTGATGTTTTCAGTCGGTATTGGATCGTGAGATACGTGTGTCGGAAACAAAAAATGTAAAATTATATCTGACGCGTTTTTAATCTTTTTACGAAGACGTGAATGCAGCGGTGGTCCCATAATTATAATTCTCCTTTATTCTTCTGAAAGTGTGCGGCTGAGGCGCTGATAATCGCTGGAGTGTTCCAGAAGTTCTTGATGTGTTCCTTGGGCAATGATACGGCCGTTTTCAAAATATAGAATAAGATCAGCATCAATAATGGTACTCAGGCGATGAGCAATTGTTATGGTGATTTTGTCTTTTGTATAGGCCTCTAATGCGTTTTGAATTCTCTTTTCGCTTTCATTGTCCAATGCACTGGTTGCTTCATCAAGTATGAGCAGAGAGGCATGTCTGTAAATTGCCCGTGCAATGGCTATTCTTTGGCGCTGTCCACCCGATAGATTGGCTCCAAACTCTTGCATCATGGTGTAAATACCATTTTCCAGAGCAAGAGCAAAATCAAGGGCATCTGCCATTGTGAGCGCATCAAGTACTTGTTTTTCATTGATGGCATTACCGTACGCGACATTTGCAGCGAGAGTATCTTGAAAAATGTAAACACGTTGTGAAACCATAGCGATTTGGTTCCTAAGTGAATTTTGTGTGTACTCTCTGGTCGAATGGTGATTAATAAGTACGTCTCCACTCTCAGGATCATAAAAACGCAGCAGCAGATTAACCAAAGAGCTTTTGCCTCCACCGCTTTGTCCTACAAGGGCAATATTTTGCCCAGCATGAATAGAAAGATTTAAATTTTCAAGAGCTGTTTTCTCTCCAAATTTCAAGATGACATTTTTAAATTCAATGGATTTGATCGGTTGATCGAGAAGGATCGACCCGTCTGTAATTTTATTTTCTAAATCAAAAATATTAAAGACACGTTCGCTGGCTGCTAGGGCATCTTGGACTCTGCTGTAGATTGCACTGATACCGCGTAAAGGCTGAAATACCAGACCAATTGCCGTTAAAAAAGCGGTAAACTCACCAACCGTCATTTTTCCATCATAAACTTCATGCCCTCCGATAAAAATGACAGCTGCCAAACCTATGGCTGCAATCATCTCCATGATAGGCGAGACCAGTTCTCCGGTAAAAGTTGATTTCATATTGATTGAAAAAAAGGCTTCATTTTCTTGTGAAAATCGTCTCATTTCATGTATTTCAGTTGCATTTGCCTTGATGATTTCACTGTTATTGAATACTTCAGTGAGTCGTGTCATGATATCGGCATTTTTTTCTTGTGAACGATGAGAGAGCCGTTTGAGGCGTTTTGTGATTTTAAGTAACGGAAGTATAATGAGAGGCATTACAACTAAAGCCCAAAATGCCAACGTCATATTGAGATAAATAACATAGCCTATTAAAGTAACAACAGTTAACGATTCACGAATTAGTTCTGGAAGCATGGAAGAGACAAAATACTGCACGCGAGTGATGTCGTTGGTAATTCGTGAAATAAGCTCCCCACTGCGGTTTGTGTAGAGAAAATACATATCCAAATGGAGCATTTTAGTGAGTAAATCTTCACGTAAACGAGTGATAATATGAAGCCCTATGTAGGTTGTGAAAACAGACTGAACATAGCGTCCGATTGATTTTAATAGGTAAATTCCAACCAATAATGCCGGAATGATATAGAGCATATTTTGCTCTTTTTTGATGAACATATTGTCCATAAGCGGCTTCATAATTTGAGCAGTTCCTGCAGTGGCGCTCACCGTGAAGAGTATACCGATAAAAACGAATAAAAATTGGAGTTTGTAGCCTTGAATATAGGGCCAATAGCGTTTGTAAATCTCTTTAAATTTCATTCTCGTATCTCCCAAAATGTTCCTGCAGATGTATCCATAATCGATACTCCCAATGCAGTTAGCTGATCACGCAGGGCATCAGATGCGGAAAAATCTTTTTCTTTTTTAGCAACATTGCGTTGTTCGATAAGGGAATTAATCGTGATTTTTGTTGTTTCATCCAATCCAAATTGAAAATATTCAAATGGATTTTGCCCTCCAAATCCTAATACGGTTTCTATGAAGGATAAGGATGAGAGGAGCGATTGACGATACACTTTATCTTTGGGATTACTATCAAGTGCATCATTGGCTGTTACAATAAGTTCATCAATCAAAGCATAAGCTTTTGAAACATTCAAATCATCATTCAAAACTTCTAAAAGGGCTACTTTGAAATCGGTTTTAATTTCAGGAGCATCAAGTCCAAAAAGTCTCTTTTTAAGACGATAAAGGCGATCGAGCCGTTTTTTTGAGGCTAATAGGTCTTCTTCATTGAAGTTAAAATCACCTCGGTAATGGGTACTGTTCAGATAAAAACGGAGCACTTCACCATCATACACTTTGAGGGCATCTTTGAGGAAGAAGCTGTTTCCTAAACTTTTGGACATCTTTTCACCGTCAATGGTGACAAATCCGTTGTGCATCCAGTAGGCTGCGAGTTCATGATCAGTAGCACACCGTGTTTGTGCCGCTTCATTTTCGTGATGTGGAAAGAGGAGGTCGGCTCCGCCGCCGTGTATATCTATGGCGTATTTTCCTTCACCCTGACGCACATAACGCTCGATCATTGCTGAGCACTCTAAATGCCATCCTGGGCGTCCGCGACCAAACGGAGAGTCAAATGCGACACTCTCATCATGAATCGCTTTCCAGAGGGCAAAATCGGCTTCGGAACGTTTTTCACTGACTTTTTCGACACGGCTGATATTTTCATTGCTTTGGCGATTGGAGAGACTGAGATAGTTTTTATCACTGGTCGTATCAAAATAAATATCACCATTGCTGATGGTATAGGCGTATTTTTTATCAAGGAGTTTTTGAATCATTTCAGCCATTGCATCGATGGATTCTGTAGCTTTAGGCTCAAGTGTTGGAGGACGAATCCCTATTGCATTCATATCTTGATGGTAAGCATCTGTATAGCGAACAGCAATTTCATGGGTAGTCACTCCTAATTCCCGTGCTTTGTTTATGATTTTATCGTCAATATCGGTAATGTTGCGTGCGTAGGTAACCTCGTATCCATCTGCTTCTAAAACACGTCGTAGGAGATCAAACACCAGTGCACTTTTAGCGTGTCCTAAATGAGCGTCATCATAGACGGTTGGCCCGCAAACATAAAGAGAAACTTTACCTTCTATAAGTGGTTTGAATTCTAATTTTGTTTTTTTTACGCTGTCATATATAAACATAGTCTCTCTTTTATCGTATTAAGTTAAGTAAAAAATGGTTTAGTGCATAAAATAATACCCCAAAAAATCCCACTCCGAGAATAAAATAGAGACTGTATTTAGTTTTCAGAAGATTAAAAACTATTCCCCATCCTATCTCTCTTGCAGTGAGAATAAGCTGCACGACACCACCAATACTTCCAGCCAAAGCCAACCCGGCTGCGCCCATAGGCTTCATAAGCAGTATAGAAAAAATAAGATTGATGATCAACGATACTCCCGCTATTTTTGCAGCTTTTAGGTGTTTATGCATGGCATAGAGATATAACGAAAAAAGCTTTGCAAGTCCGAAGGGAATCAATCCTACCATGTACATTATTAAAACATCAGCAGTGTTATGAGTATCGGTAATGGTGAAATTACCTCTTTCAAATAAAAGCCAAATAATGGGTTCCGATAAGAGTATCCCCCCTAAAACCGATATGCCTAAGAGCGTACTGAGTAACCAAAAGGATTTATGTAGATTTTTATAGGCAAGAGTATGATTTTCATTTTTGATTGCTTTAGCAATAGTGGGGAATAAAGCAGTTGTGATCGCCAGTGCAATAATGGCAAAGGGGAGCTGAAAAACTCGGTTGGCATAAAATAGATAGGATACTGAACCTGCTGTTAAAAATGAGGCTAAACTGGTGTCGATAAATGACGCAATTTGTGCGGTGGAATTACCTAAAAGTGACGGAAAAAAGAGAGAAGCAAATTTGGATTCTTCGGCTTTGACATTTTTGGTTTTTCGATATTTCCAGCCTCCTACAAGAATCTTTAACAGCCCTTTTTGTCGAATGGAATAGAGGTGTGTGAGTACTTGTAAGACTCCACCAATAAGAATTGAAAAACTGAGTGCATAAACGATCGTTTTTGGATCGCTTTTGCTGAAAAGCAGCAGGGCGGTAATCATAGCAATATTGAGCCATACCGTCGAAAAAGCCGTCGTAAAAAAATGTTCTTTGTGCTGTAACAGTGTTCCTAAAAAGGTGACGATAAAGATGAGGTCCAAATACCAAAAATTAATTGTCGTGAGGGGTGCTGTTTTGATAATGAGAGTCTTGTCCCAATCCCATGCCAAAAGTTTCGTAAAAAATTCAGGAAAGAGGGTGACTAAAAAGGATAAAGCAATAATAAACGCCATAAATCGGATAAAAATAGCCACAGCAAAAACGCTTTTTTGTCCCGAAGCGATGTAAGAGGGCATAAAACTTTGTGTGAACGATCCTTCCGCAAAAATACGACGAAAGAGGTTTGGGAACTTGAATGCCATTAAAAAAATGTCACTCCACATATTTGCACCTAAAACGGATGTCATTAAAATATCTCTGCCAAGACCTGTTACGCGAGAGATAAGAATGCCAAAAGAGTTAGAAAATATGGATTTGAACATAGATTTCGAGACCGTTTTTTAAAATTTACGTAAGTTTAACCGATATGTGATTAAAATAGCTCATTATATTGCGTAGGGGGATTTTGATGGCATTGTTTGCAAAAAAAACTGTATTGTCCAATGCTTCCTCTCAAATACCTTCAATTGTTATTCGAACGAGTAATGTTGCTAAAGAGTTGATGAGTGTTGCTACCAATCATCAAGTATCCATTAAAACGCTTGATTTTAGACTCTTAGAAACACAAACCTTTAGCCGTCTTCTCACGGATGGTGACGATTGGATAGAGGTAAATCCTGATGAACGTGGGGATATTACCGAAGAGATGTATCTGAATCCAAAATTTGAACTCAAACAAATTTATGAAATAGAAATTTTCACTATAACACAAGCTGGTCCTTTGGACTCATTGAATCTCTCTATTTCAGGAAACGGGACACTGTGTAAAATTTATTTGACGATCAAAGCGGACAGTACAGCGACCTACGATGAGGCTTTTGAGCATAATTTTTTTGAACTTATTAAAAAGAAAAAGCTCAGAGCTAATTTGTTTATCGGTATGTTTGATTCAATGATGCCTTCCAACTTGTCTGAAGTCATTGCAAAAGTAAGAATCAATGGAATGTATCAGTTTGAAACGCAAGAGCGTTATGTTGTTGCTGAAGGGTTCGAGCCTATCCTGACAATTAATGACAAGCTTATATTGCATTATGACAAAAAACATCAGGATATGGATGAAGAGGGTAGGATTAATTACGCAAAGCGCGGATATATCGTAAGTGTTGTGAAAGATGATTTATTGATTGAGTACATTAAACCCATCACTGGGACGTTAGGGCGTAATGTGAGAGGTGAATTAATTGTACCTAAAGAGCCCATTGTCCGTAATGAACCTACTTTTACTATCACTGAGAAAATTAGACGTGAAGAGAGTGAAAAGGTAGTAGGTTTTTATGCTTGTGTTGGTGGATATGTGACATTCGAAGGCGGGATGTATGATATCAAAACCGAAATGGATGTGAGTGAGATCAGTTTTCGCTCTACGGGATCTATTGATACCGAACTTGACGCAGATGTATCCATCAATGTTAAGGAAAAAGATTCCCTCAAAGATGCTATAGGTACAGGAATGGTGGTAACAGTAAATGTTATTAATGTCGAAGGAAATGTAGGGGCAGAAGCTAAAATAACTGCGCACAAAGCAACTATTGAGGGACAAGTTCATAGCAGTGCCACGGTTATCGCTGATGAGTTGTCAATTAATATTCATAAAGGCAAAGCTTACGGAAAAGAAATTCATATCACTCGACTTGAACATGGTGAAGTTGAAGGAGATCGGGTTTTCATTACCCAAGCTGTTGGTGGGAAAGTACGTGCAAAAGAGATTTTTATTGAATTATTGGGATCACATACAAAGTTGACTGCATCTAAGAGTATTGAAATTAAAAAACTTCAGGGGGGAGAAAATGTTTTAACCATAGACCCTCTCTTAAATGATTCACGTGATAGTTTAGATGATGAAGAAATAAAAATGAATGAAGCAAAAAAAGCGCTTTATAGTGTCGAAAAAGAGCTTTTGGAGTATGAGCAGACGATGAAAGAGAATATAAGCTCCTATGAAGATATTAAACAAAAATTACTTCACTATAAGCGAAATAATATTACTCCTCCCTCTGTATATGCTCAAAAATATCAGCAGTTTCAACAGTTTCGACGAAAATTAGAATCATTACGGGAAGAATTTGCTGAAAAACAATCTTACCTTGCGCTAATTAGCAGTCGACATACGTCATTGCAAAATGAAATTTACGAGGCACGTATTGTCAATCATGATCGTTGGCGTAACTATAATGAAGTTGTTTTCAAATTGATAGAGCCTCGAATTGATGTAACTTATTTTCCAGCAGATAACAGTGATGAAAATGTTTTGGGATTGCATGAAGATGATGATGGTGAATTTAGTATTAAGGTTTTGAGTAAATGATAGTAGGACTAATAGGAAATATTGATCATAAAGAACCCAGCAAGATTCATTTGGAAGTAAATGGAATTATTTATGAAGTATTTATCAGCTTCCATACCTATGGAGAATTAACTGATAAAAGTATGCGATTGTATATCAGTCATGTTATACGTGAAGATGCGCAACAGCTTTACGGATTTTCCCAAAAAGGTGAAAAAACACTTTTTGAGGGGATGCTGAAAATTAACGGTATCGGGCCAAAAGCAGCTCTTGCAATTTGCAGTACCTTTACGCCGGAGCAGTTTGCAGGTATTATTTCATCTAAAGATGTCAATGCATTGAAAAAAGTTCCTGGGATTGGGCCTAAAAGTGCTGCAAGGATTATGGTGGAATTGGCTGGATTTGATGCGATATTGCTCCAAGGCGAGTCGTTTA
>JAPLGN010000010.1 GCA_026390135.1 Campylobacterales bacterium
ACCGCTTCCGCACTGGAAAGTTCACCGCGTGAATGCTCGCTGTAAGAAAGAATTTTAAAATCATGTGAATATTCGACCATCAGAGCATTTTTGCATGCATCTATCGGACCGTTTCCTTGACCTTCTGATCGGATCGTTTTACCGTTATGCGTATATTCGAGAACACATTTAGCCGAATGCTCTTTTGCACTCTCTGAAATCACCGAATAATCCACAAACTCAATGTCATGCGGTTCGCCAAAATAGGTCTTCTCAAAAATAGCTAAAATTTCTTCGCTTGAGAGCTCTCGCCCTGCTTTATCCGTTACATCTTGAACGATTTTTCCAATCTCAGGGTGCATTTTTTTCGGTAAAGAGTAGTCGAATTTATCTTCCAAAACATACGCTACTCCTCCCTTACCCGACTGAGAATTAATACGGATAATCCCCTCATAGTTACGCCCGACATCCGCAGGATCAATCGGCAAATAGGGAACTTCCCAAAAGGCATCGTCTTTTCCCCGCTGATATTCCATCCCTTTTTTGATCGCATCTTGATGTGACCCGGAAAACGCGGTATAGACCAACTCCCCCACATACGGATGACGCTCATGGGTTTTCATGTCGGTACACTCTTCAACGATGCGAACGACTGCCTCCAAATCACTGAAATCCAACTCGGGATCGACCCCTTGGGTATACATATTAAGCGCCAACGTGATGATGTCCACATTTCCGGTACGTTCGCCGTTTGAAAGCAACGTCCCCTCAACACGATCTGCTCCCGCGAGCAACGCCAACTCTGTTGCCGCAACCGAGGTTCCACGGTCGTTATGAGTATGTGTCGAGATCAACACGTGCTCACGATTGGTGAGATGACGGCTCATCCACTCGATCTGATCAGCGTAGACGTTTGGCGTTGCCATTTCGACGGTTGCCGGAAGATTGATAATCACTTTTCGCTCTGCACTGATTTCCCAACGATCCGTCACAGCATTACAGATGCGGGCAGCATACTCCAATTCCGTCCCTGTAAAACTCTCCGGTGAATACTCCAAGCTTATCTCGCCATCGTGTTTAAGAGCGCGCTCTTTGACCATGTCCACCCCCTCAAGAGCCAACGCAATAATTTCATCCTGCTCTTTTCCAAAGACGATTTTACGCTGGGCCGTAGAGGTAGAGTTATAGAGATGAACAATCGCTTTTTTAACCCCTGCCAACGCCTCAAATGTTTTGTCGATCAAATGTTCACGTGCCTGAACGAGCACTTGAACCGTCACATCATCAGGAATCAAATTTTGCTCGACTAAGGTACGTAAAAAGTCAAACTCGACTTTAGAAGCAGAGGGAAATCCCACCTCAATATTCTTAAATCCGAGTTTTAGCAAGAGAGAGAAGAGAGAAAGTTTTTGATCCAAATTCATCGGAGTGATCAACGCTTGGTTTCCGTCGCGAAGATCAACACTGCACCAGACGGGTGCGTGAGTAATGGTTTTGGTCGGCCAAACTCGGTTTGGCAAATCAACTTGAGGATAGGGACGGTATTTGCCCGTAGTCATGTTTTTCATAATGTTTTCCTTGAAATTTCTCTTCTCACCCCCCCTAGGGGTTCTCGTGCCCTATAGGGTATTGCCCTTGCTTGTGACAAATGAGTGGCGTGATTATAACAAAAAGGGCTTTTGTTATTGTATGCAAGCAACTAAAATGCGGTACAATACTTGCTTTAATTAAGTAAAACTTAAAGGTATCACGTGGATTCAATCACTATTGTTCGCATTCACGATGATTTCACGTCCATTACGGAAGCAAAAAACACGAGGAAAAAGACTGTTTTTTCTCCTCAAATACATTTCACTGAGCCTCATGAAATCGCTAATTATTTAAAATCTAAAAAGAAAATATACCTCTTTTTCTCCAGTGACAACATTCTCGAAGAATCTATTGTTCTTCCCTCAATTATCAAAAATGAAGCCACAATACGAAGTGCACTCCTCGCCAAAATTCACGACAGCGGAGCATCTCCCGAAACACTTGTCTTAAATAAACTTTACACGACACTTGATCCAACAGGAGAAAGCGCCATCCATCGCTACGAAGGACTCTCTGAAAAAGAAATTTTAATTCATATTGCTCCCATTCCAAAGCATGAATACCTTCGTCGTATCAGCGTAGAACGCTATGCTCTTTTTGCTTTAGCACAACACGCGTTTAAAGGACGAAGTTATCTTTGTGTCTATACGGAAGAAAAAAGAAACCTCATAGTAGCTGTAGATAATGGCACACTTTTATTTAGCCGTGTTGGTTTTATGCAATCCGAAGATGAAATCGGACAAATTATGGAACAAATCAACGACATCAGTCGAACCGTCGCGTATGCACATCAACAATACCGTGAGGCCAAGTTTGAGTTCATTGCTATTTGCGGTAATATCGCTGATGGTGAGATCGTCCCGATGCAATTAAACGCTTCAACAGGTCTTGGTGTCACCGTACTGGCACCCACTCTTATCGTCGATGGACTTGAACCCAATATGGCGCAAAACAGTATTTTAGAAATCGGGATGCTGTTTTTAGATAACACCATGAATTTTCTCCCCAACAGCGTCAAAGCAGCACGAGAGTTTTACCTAGGAAGTGCTATTGCTATTGTTATAGCTTGTGCCTTCATGCTGTTTGGATTATTTCAAAGCTACGATGCCTACACTTCTTACCAATCCTCTCTGGACGAATACGATGCCGTAGAATCCCAACTCTATCAAACACTGCGAAACACGGATACTCTTGATGACAAACAACTCCAAGAGATCACAGCTCAACTCAAGAGTTCAACCCCATTGCATCATCACCTCCTTGACGATCTCATCCTTTTTGATAACGTCTTAAAACTCATAAAGCCTCAAGGAGTTAGTTTTACCGAGGGTGGAGAGCTGATATTGGATTTCAAGCATCAATGTAAAACCCTCCTCGAACTTTATCTCTTTGAAAAAAACTTCCGACATAACGTGGACACGATGAAAGATACACAAGTTATTGCTGCATATAAAACCGATTATAATACCTTAACTTTTGAAGCCACGCTAAAAAGAGGCGGAGTACAGCCCGTATCTCCTCCACCAAGACATAGGAGTGGCCAATGATACTTAGATGGTTACTCACGTTTATTCTTCTTGTTTTTGGCATACTGTTACTCTCTTCTGTGACGTGGTTTGATGGTAAACGCTCTTTGACCGAACAAATTACCCAAGGAGATCGTGATAATATACGTGAACTCCAAAACATTAAACAGACTAATCGCTGGCTTCGTGATGTCGTCATCCCCTATTTTTCAACCATGCCACTTTCCAAAACCAATGCAGAGCTGGATATGATCCATTTTTACGACCGTTATGCACACACGTATAATTTTAAAGTTTCTCAATTTATCTATTACGACACTTCCGCAAAAATGGACATTGGTTTTTCATTCCTACCTAAAAATCAAAATGACATTGATCGCTTCCTAGCTCTTCATTACGAAAAAGGATTTTTACAAATCCAAAATTTCTCCTCAAAAGAGGGGACAATCAGTGGCATATTAACTATTATCCAACCGATGGAAGGAGACATTAATGCATCTGGACAATAAAGCTCTCCTTATTCTCTCTTCACCATTAATACTCGCAGGAGGAATATGGTTTTTTGCTGCAGATACACTTGTTGAGGGCTTGAACTATTTTTTTGAACCCGTACAGCAACAGCAAACCTCCATTTTAGATGAAAAAAAAGAAGCATACACGTATATCAATGCTAACAAAGACGAATATGGATCTCTTTTGAAAAAAATTGACTTACGTAATAAAAACCGATTTTGGATTAGCGAACGTCTTTATCAACCGTATTCACCTCAAACAACAACGTCTAATGTAGAGGCTCAAGGAGATTTAGGACTAAGAGCACCTCCTCCGCTCCTTCAATTTGGTGAGGGAAATATCACCGCTCCCACATCAACAACACCATCATGGAGTGTTCAGATGGTACTTCCAGATCAAAACATAGCCGTCATCAACAACCAAATCTACCACGTTGGTCAAAGCAGTAATGGGGTAAAATTGCTCCAAGTAGAATCCTCAAAAATATACATCCAAACCGCAAAGGGCTCTCAATGGGTAAAACTATTTCATTAATCGCATCATTATTTTTAGGACTGATCTTCACAGGGTGCTATACTGTTTCGCCCCCCACACACCCAAAATTATTAAGCGAGAAAATACGTAATACAAGTGCATCTCAAGAGATAAAACAGTTTAATGAACTCTCTAAAAATACACCTCCACCTCCGATGGTATTGCCAAGTGTCTATCAAAATATATCCCCATTTAGCGGAAAAACTATCTCACTTGCCGCCGAAAATGCCAACCTGCGTCAAGTCCTCTATCTGATTTCCCAAAGCGCAGGGCTCAATCTCATCATCGACAGTGACGTAGATACCAATGCCACCATTACGCTGACTCTCGACCGTGCCTCTACAGAAGATGCCCTCGATACCGCAATGGAACTCTCAGGATGTTCGTACACGCTCAAGGGCAATATGCTCTATATCAAACAATACTCCACACGAACCTTTGCCATCCCCTACATCCATACCCAAAGCTCGTTTGACTCGACACTGGGCGGCGATATGCTTGGGACTAGTGGCAGTGCTGGAAGCATAAGTGGGAAATTTGCTCTTAACTATAAAAATCCCATTGAAGCCAACGATTTTTACAAACAGCTCGAAGCCAATATCAAAGAATCTCTCAGCACAAATGGCAAATTTACCCTCAACAAATTTACCGGAACTCTCGTTGTCACCGATACCAAAAAATCACTCGATTCCATCGATGATATGCTCAAAAAAATCAAAAAAAGCGCTTCACGTCAGGTGCTCATCGAAGCCAAGATTCTCGAAGTCGTTCTTAACGACACCCACGACCTCGGAGTTGATTGGGCTACTCTCCCCGGTGCCATCGGTGATTTTGCATTTGGACAAGCCCTCGGACTCGAAAACTTCAAAAAAGGAGGGATACTCGCCTATAGCGACAAGCACATCGATGCAGTTATGACAGCTTTGGATACAGCAGGGGATGTCCAAACCCTCTCAAACCCTCGAATCAAAGTCTCCAGCGGTCAGTCCGCCCTTTTTACTTCAGGAAAGCTCGTCCCTTTTTGGGATTTGAAAGTAACCCCAGGAACAACTATCTCTGGTATCACCACTCCAGCTCTTTACGAATACACACGTCGAGATGTTCTCGATGGTCTTTCACTGGGTGTCACCCCAAAAATCACTGAGGATGGACAAATCATGCTTAACATTGTCCCCGTTACCACAAGTATCGAAGGAGAAAAAGCCCTCCAAGGCTTCACCAATAGTGGTACCACAACTACCATAGGAACAGTTGCGACTGCGCCTATTATTAGTATCAAAGAAGCAGGAACGATTATTTATGCCAAAGATAACGATCTCGTCCTCATCGGCGGTTTAATCAGTAACGTCAAAAAGGATGAGCGTACAAGTATCCCAGTACTAGGCGGACTCCCCTATGTAGGAGCCCTTTTCTCTCAAACCTCTACCAAAGATGAAAAACACGAACTCGTCATCTTGCTCAAACTCAACTTGGTAGAGTAATGCGATATACCATTCTTCTTAGTTTCTTAGTAATGACCTCACTGGGAGCGGATGAACTATCCTTTGGTGAGGGTTCCAAACCACTTCCTCTTACCTCTAAAACCCGAACGCACGTTATCCAACTGAATTCGAATAAACAACTCGAAGCAGCCACCAATTCACTCAAAAAAGTTCCCGACAAATACCGCTTAGGTATGGCAATCTATCACATCGGTGACTACTACGCCACACGTTATATCGATATTTATGATCCAGCATCCATTCCCATGGTAATCGAGGATTTCAAAAAATCAGGATTTAACGACCCCATCACATTTACTTACAATCCCAACCGTGTCCCCATCACGCTAAAAAATTCATCCCAAAATATACCCTTAGCCTCAAAAGAAATACCGCTTAAAACTTCATCGGTTGCTTTAAGTCAATACGATAAAACAAAACTTCTTCTTGATGCCCAAAATGCCTATCAAAAACATGATTACTCTCAAGCAACCATCTATTATGAGATGATGGTTGCAGCAGGATTTAAAGATAAACAAATCCTCATAAATCTCTGCTATCTCTATGGACGGGAGGGGTCATCTTCCATGATGGAACGTGCCATCGCCAACAAACGAGGAAACATCGATTATCTCTATGCCTATGGATTTGGTGCCCTTGAAACAGGAGTCAGTGATCTCTACGCCATCCTATCCCCCCACCTCATCTACGATAAAAGCGGTCGTCTCGCCATACTATGTGCCTCTTTTTTCGAACGACAAGGCAACAGCGCACGCGCCAAAAGTTTGTACAAAATGGCCTACGAAGCCAACCCCAACGACCCCCACATCCTTTATGCCTACGCCCGAAATGTCGATATGTCAGGTGACAAAGAAAAAGCGATTTATCTCTACACGGGACTCACACAACTAGGAAGTGATTACGAAGCACTCAGAAGTGCATCAATCTCACGTATTAATTTACTAAGGAGCATACAATGAAAAAAGGTTTTACGCTCATAGAGTTAGCCATGGTTTTGATTGTCGTCGGTCTTATGATGGGTGGCGCATTTCAAATGATGAAAACAATGCAAGAAAAAGCACGCTCTACTGAAGCCAAAAATACACTCAATGCTGCCAAAGAGGCAGTAATTGCGTTTGCTATCAATCATAACAGACTGCCAACAGCAGCAGTAGACTTTCCTAACATGAATTTAGTAGGAGCCGGAAATACCCCTATTTACTACAATTCAGATGCTGCTTTACAGGCAAATCTTTGCGGAACCATCGCCACCCCTTTAAATACAACTGATACCAATGGTGTCAATACCCCAAATATCGCTTTTGTCTTAGCAGTGAATGGTGAAAACATGCAGGCACAAACAACGCGTATTGGAACCAACATCACCTTTCCAGCATGGAATGCCTTAATCTTAGGATTTCCATACGATGATTTTCATACCCAAGTCACTTTAGCGGAACTCCAAAGCATTTTGCAATGCACTCCCTTTATGATTATCAATACAACTCTCCCAAATGCAACAGAGACCAGAGGCTATAATGCTAATATTCCTACTTCTTATCCAGCCGTTGGCTATACAATCAATTTTGTAGCACCTACCGTAGCCTTACCGACAGGAATAAATTTCAATCCTGCTACTGGGATATTTAACGGCACACCAAATGTTGGGACTGCAAACGTATATACATTTAACATTACAGCAAATCATGCAACATTTCCACCAACTACTCGTCGATTTGCAATCACTGTAAGTCCATAAAAGGAATTTCCATGCTCCCACCAAAACCCATAGGACAACTCCTCAAAGAACTCGGCTTCATCACCGATGAGCAAATCGAAGTTGCACTGGATGTCCAAAAAGTTAATCCAAAATTCTTAGGAGAAATCCTCCAAGAGCTCGATTTTATCACCGCGAACGAAATTGCTGAAGCTACTGCTATTCAGAACAATCTTGATTTCGTCGATCTCGACTCCATCACCCCAACTCTTGAAGCCCTTGCGCTCGTCCCTGAAAATATGGCGCAAGTGCGATTTATTCTACCCCTCTATGTCGATGGAAATGTTCTAACGATAGCTACTCAAGACGTCAATGATCTTATGACTCTCGACTACTTACGCAAAGAGACTCGCAAACAAATACGTTTTGTCATCGCCGATAAAAGCAAAATCTCGCGTTTTGCCCAAATCTATTATCATCAGCTCTCCAATCCTATCGAAGCGGAAATTCGTGCGTTGGCGAAAAGAGCTGCTGAACATTTCCCCATCGATATAGTTCGTCTGGTTGATTTAATTATCAATAACGCGATCAAAGACCGCACTACCGATATCCACATTACTCCTGAGGGGGCTGCAACCCACGTCTTTTATCGCATTGATGGGGTCATGCGTCACTATTATTCTATCCCTATTGACTTACATGGACAAATCGTCGCACGGATAAAAATCATTAGCGAACTCGATATTTCCGAACAGCGAAAACCTCAAGATGGAGCCTTTACCTACGAGTTTTTGCATGATAAATTCGACCTTCGTGTCTCTTCTATGCCTACCAATTTTGGTGAAAATATCGTTATGCGTCTTCTGGGGCGAAATAGTTCTATGTTTTCACTCGCTCATTTAGGATTTTCACCTTCCAATATTTCTAAAATCGAACACTATTTTGCCAAACCTTATGGCGTTATTCTCGTGGTAGGTCCTACGGGAAGCGGTAAAACCACGACGTTGTATTCCGCATTGCGTAAAATAAATCCACTCGAAAAAAACGTTCTCACCGTCGAAGACCCTATCGAATACCGTTTTAGTTTCGTCAAACAAACTCAAGTCAATCGTAAAGCCGGTTATATGTTCGATACCGCCTTGCGCTCTTTTATGCGTCAAGATCCCGACGTTATGCTCGTAGGAGAAATCCGCGACTCTGAAACTGCTGAACTCGCCATCCGTGCTTCCATCGCAGGGCACCTCGTCCTCTCGACTCTTCATACTAATGACGCGGTTGGAACTATTCCCCGTTTAGGTGATTTAGGTATCCCTCCTTATCTCATTGGCTCAGGATTACTTGCCATTATCGCTCAACGCTTGGTACGGAAACTCTGCCCTTATTGCAAAGTGCCCAAAGAAATACAAGAAGAAGAACTGCTGCGTCACGGTGTCCATCCTCTCCTTTTACAAACCTACCCAACTCATCAAATCTTTGAATCCTCAGGATGTGAACGGTGCCAAAACACCGGCTATTCAGGTCGTATAGCGATTATCGAGATACTCGAGGTCAACGATGAAATCGAATCTCTCATTGTAGAAGGAGCAACTTCACAAGCGATACAAAAAACTGCACGTGAGAATGGAATGCTGAGTTTACGTGATGATGGTCATATCAAAGTGCTTCAAGGACATTCAACATTTAGCGAAGTAAATAGAGTCGTACTCTGATGCTATTTTTAGTAGAAAATATCGATAGTACACAGCGTCGTTCTTACGGTCTCTACGATGAAGAGACTATGAGTTCATTGCTAAAACATCTCTCTAACCACCGCATCATCCCTCTCTCTATTCATAAACTTCCCAGTATTTTTGCTCCATTCCTACCGGCAGCGAGAACAAAAGTGTCCCCAGATGAAGTCATCGAGCTTATCGAAAGCCTCCATCTCGTTATCAAATCAGGACTTCCATTGCACAGCGGGCTGTTAGATCTCGCAGAGGATGCCGATAATCCGAAATTTAAGAAGATGCTCATTATGGTTGCCGAGGAAATAAATAGTGGTAAATCACTTTCTGCCGCATTTAAACCCTATGAAAAAGCATTGGGAGCGATGTTAATCAACCTCATCCGTATTGGCGAAGAAACAGGACAACTCCAAGTAACATTAGAACGTGGAGCACAGTTTCTCAAACGTACTCTAGCACTCAAGAAAAAAGCCAAACAAGCCCTCATCTACCCCTCGTTCGCATTTGCCACCGTCTCTGCCGCGATGCTCGTGTGGATGCTCTATGTTCTCCCCCAAATGACCGATCTTTTCAAACAAATGAAAGTCGAACTCCCCCCTCTCACCCTATTTTTGATGGCAGCATCGGAATTTCTCACCAACTACATCGGCTATATGGCGGTGGGATTAGTAGCTCTCATTATTGCTTTTAAAGTACTCCATAAAAAATACCAAAAAGTTCGCTTTCATACTGACAGATACATACTCAAAATTCCTATTATCAAACACATCGTCTCAGGGTTTAATATGGCATTTATCGCCGAATATCTAAGACTTGCTATCGTCTCAGGCGTCCCACTCTTTAATGCCCTAGACATTCTCAAAAATAATCTCCAAAACGAAGTGTTTCAAAAAGCCCTTATATCCACACATCAAGATGTCTCACGCGGTCTTCAGCTCTCCGAATCGTTTAAAAAAACGGGGCTTTTTACTCCCTTTATGATTCGTATGATGAGTGTCGGGGAAGCATCAGGAAATCTTGACAGTCAGCTTGAACTCATAGCCCAACACTACAACGAAAAAGTAGACTACTACGCCGAAAACATCGGAAAAGTAATCGAACCCGTCGTCCTCATCTTCGTAGGAGGATTTATGGCACTGGTAATGGTAGGACTCATGGGACCAATGTACGATTTGGTAGGACAAATGGGGAACAAATAAATCACATTTTCATCATCTTTTCACAAATTTCATCTTCCTCTTGAAATAACCCTAAAATAATCGATATAATGTTCAAAGATAAAAAAAGGAGTTATAAATGACTAGACAAAGAAAAGGTTTTACCCTCGTAGAGCTCTCCATCGTATTGATTATTATTGGTCTTATCATCGGCGGTGTTCTTAAAGGAACCGATTTGATTAATGGTGCTAAACAAAAGAAAGTTTATACGACTTGGATTAAGGGCTGGCAAGTAGCTATTAATACCTACCAAGACCGAACAGGACAGCTTTTAGGTGATGGTGCTGCAAATGGTGGTGCTGCTGGTGCCGCAAATGGTACTTTTGATGATATAGATTTAAGTACAGCTGCTGGTACTACCTTAGCGAATAGACTACGTGCTGTTGGACTAGATATTCCTGTTACTAATACAGCTGCAGCGCAAAATGGTGGGTCATATACCATAGATGGTAAATACGCTACAAGTACATCCATAATGACTCTCTCTGGAGCTATCCTCATCAACGGGTTACCTCGAAACATACTCAGTTTAACTTTAGTTCCAACAGATGTTGCAATGGCGCTCGATACAATGATTGATGGTACGGCAGATGCAGGGCTTGGCAATTGTGTTCGCTCTACAGCCGTAGCTGGTGCTGCACCTGCTACAGCCGTTTGGCCAGCTGCGAATGTCGCCGCAACAAAAACTGTTACTGTATACATTATCTTATAATTCCCTTATTCCCACTTTCCAAGTGGGAACCTCAACGAGGTTCTCGTGCCCTATAGGGTATACAGACACTAGTCTAAATTATTCCTCTTCTATCTTCTTAATAATTTTCATTGCACCATTTGGTTTGGATCAGCTTTTCCATAGCAGCGAATTGCCTTCTAACTTTAGATGCCGGAAGACTCTTTGAGAATTTTTTCAGCATCCATGATCAATTGCTGAATCTGCTCTTTGTCTTTTTGTACCGCAGTGCCTAAGCGTATCGTATAAAGGAGTTTTTGTCGTAATTTTTGAGCAATATGATGCACGTTTTCAGGTTTATCTATCAAATAGGCAAGTAAAAAACTTTTCTCTCCCCATCGCACAAGCATATCGCTTTGGCGTACGTTACTTTTAATTTGTGATGCAAAATCATTCAAATTCTTTTTCACATCGCTATCAGAATCAATAAGTTTTATAATGGTTATAGCAACAAATTTTTGATTAAAAATAGCTGCATCACGAAAACTTTTCAGTGTATGAATAAAATAATTTTTTTCATACGCACCGCTCTCTTTATCAATACTTGTATCATTTTCAATCATGATTCGCTTGATAAGATCTTGGGAAATATCACTAAAAGTGAGTATCGTATACTCGTCAGCAGGTGTCGCTACCATAACCGAAAAAGCATAAGGTTCGATACGATAGTTAAGCATACTGACAATTCGGTCATTTTCAGGCAGTTCAATCAGCGACGTACTCCACTCATCAATATTCTGAACCTTACCGGCATGGAAATAACTGTCATGCGGGATAAAGCGGTTCTGCAAAGAACCAAATTCACGTAAAAATCCTTTGGCAGAATCAACATTGGCAAAATCAAGAAAAGCTTTATTAAAAATAATCGGAATATGATTATGCATCAAAACAATAAGATCTTTTTGAGTATTAATGACTGAAAGGAAGAATTGCCGGCATATACTACCTTCTCCCATCAAATCTAACTCTTCTTTTGATGTTTCCATAAACTTCCTTATCGAATTTTATTGCCTAATAATAACATAACTAAAAAAAGAACAGAAATATCGATCACATAATAACAAATAACCGTTACTGTATCGCCTCAATCTTCTCAATAATTTTTTTTGCCCCATCAGCTGAAATCAGCTTTTCCAACACTTTACTTTTAGCTTCTATATCACTCAAAATCGCTGCTTTGAGCTTATCGGCTATTCCCTCACTCTGACGTTCACACCATCCTGCATTATGATCGATCACATAACGAGCGTTATGATACTGATGATCGGCAGCTGCACTTGGATATGGGATATAAAATGCGGGAACTTGTGCAGCACACAATTCCCACAATGTACTGGCACCAGAACGACTAACTGCAAAATCGCTTTTTTCAATTAATTCCGCAATTTTGGTCGTAAAACCATACACTTCAGCATCAATACTAAGCGCATGGTAAGCATGACGAACACGCTCCTCTTCCATAGCACCGCATTGATGAATAATATGCATACCTTTCTCGTATAGCCACGGTGCAATTTCCAAAGCCAAATCATTGATAAACTTAGCCCCTTGAGAGCCACCCAAAAAAATAATGGTTTTTACCTCATTACGTATCCGTGCATTTTGAAAATAGGTTTCGCTTACAGGGTAATCACAATGATTTTCACCCTCTTCATAAGAACTATAAAAACCTTTTGCATAGGGGCGCAATAAACTATTTAGCTTTCCTGTCACCGCATTTTGTTCATGGATAGTCAAAGGGGTGCGATTAGTTAGGGAGGCAATAGCCGCAGGTGCCGCCGAAAATCCTCCCACACTCACCACTGCATCCGCATTAAAGCTACGAATAATTTTTCGTGACTTCAACACGGCCTTAAAAATTTTCCATAATGCGACTATTTTTCCTAATCCTTTTTTATTGACCACGCCAGTCGTTTCTAAAAAATGAGTTTCTTCAAATATAATACTGTCACTAAACCACTGCCGATCTTGTCCCGAAGTGGACCCTATAAAAACGACCCTATGACCACGAATCAGTGCAGCCTGAGCTAATGAAAGAGCAATTACGAGATGGCCGCCAGTACCACCCCCCGTAAAAATTATGTTCATATTGTTTCTCCCTCGTGCTCGTCATCCTCGTGCTTGACACGGGGATCCATCTCCAAAAAGCACCCTTGATTTAAAAGCTGGATTCCCGCCTTCGCGGGAATGACGGTATTCATTTTTTATCTCCCGACTGATATTTGATTTTTTTAGACAACATCAATACCATCCCTATTCCCACCGAAGATGCCAACATCGACGAGCCTCCATAGCTCAAAAATGGGACCGATATACCTTTGATCGGGGTAAGTCCGCTAATACCATATGCATTAATAATAAACGCAAATGTAATCAGCAAGCCAACGCCTAAACTAAAAAGATAATAGGTATCATCAGTCGATCGATTAGCAATTTTAAACAAACGATGCAAGATAGCAATAAATAAAAATGTTACAACAAGCACCCCGATAAAGCCAAACTCTTCGGCAATCCCTGCAAGGACAAAGTCAGTGTGTACTTCACTCAAAAATCCAAGTTTAAACGTACCGTTTCCTAAACCTGTTCCCCAAATTCCTCCATTGTGAATTGCATTCATAGAGTGACCGATTTGATAGGCTTCTTCCCCATTGGCAATTCGTAAATGTTTCGCAATCGACTCAGGGAAAAAAGCCAAGATTGTACTTTGTGCCGATGCCCACCATGATAAAATACGGTCAATTCGATGGGGTGCCATTGCAATAAAGAGAAGGAAAAAACCAACTGCACCCGTGATAAGAGTAAGAAAAAAACTAAAACTGCTCCCAGCAAAAAAGAGCATAAATGCCAAAGTCAATGACAAGACGACTACCTGCCCTAAATCATTTTGAACCACAGCAATCAAAAACATAACAAGAATAAAAAGTGCTGCATAAGGCCAAAAACGCTTAAACTCTTCTTTTACCCCCATACCACCATGATGACCCAGCTTTCGCGAAAAACTCCATGCTAGAAAATAAACAAATCCGATTTTAAAAAACTCTACCGGAGCTACCGAAAAACCTGCTATTTTTATCCACCGCTTTGCTCCACCCACTTCACTTACCAAAAATGCGGGAAGAAATGGCATTACAAGCATTACAATAATACTACCCCAAAATAAAGTTAATCCCAATTTATGGAGCCATTTATCAGGATCTTGCTGAGCAATCGTCCACATCAGCATAATCGAAACAATCGCAATAAAAAGTTCACGCGCCACAAAGTGAAAATTGTTATATTCGAAAAGAATAACCGTATAAGCAGAAAGAGTATACGAGCATATAATCCCTATCGTAATCAGTGCAGTCGTTAAAAGAAATAATTTTTTGTCAGGCATGATAAACTTTACTTGTAGTTAGTATATAATTAGCCATAAGTATATCGAAGTACGTTAAAGTGTCCATAAAATGAAAGCGGAATGAATTTTGCTTGATAATTCAAAATAGAGAGTAAAGGGGAGTGATATGGGGCTAGGTATTTCGCGGGCGCATGACCTAATGAAAGAAGCAATGGACTATCGTGCAGCGCGTCAAGATATGATCGCAAGCAATATTGCCAATGCTGATACCCCTAATTATCGTCCTCGTGATATTCGGTTTGAAGAAGCATTAGCGCAAAAAAGTGCTGAACTTTATGCAGATAAAAGCAATACTCTTCAAATGACACAAACATCAGGAAAACATTTAAGTGGTTTTAACAGTGCAAGTGACACACGAGCAACCACTTTTTTTCGTGATGGACACATGGCGCGCAATGATGGAAATAGTGTTGATTTGGACGTTGAAAGTTCGGAAATGGCTAAAAATTCGACTATGTTTAATGCCCTCACCGCCGCTATAAAAAAAGACTCTTTAATTTTTAAAAGCGTTATTGACGCATCCTCTAAAACATCATGATAAAACATGATGCATACGCCATCGGAATGAAATCCCGACTGGCTACGTTAACACTGAGTTTCCTTCGGCAGGAAGCCCTATTGATTTTGGTATAAAGGGTTCATTATGGCATTTTTAGACAGTTTTGACATTAGTGGCTACGGGTTATCCGCTCAGCGTGTCCGTGTAAACGTTATAAGCTCCAATATTGCTAATGCTCAAACAACACGAACTGACGAGGGTGGACCGTATCGCCGTCAAGAAGTTGTTTTTAAGGCAATTGATTTTAACAGTGTCTACAACCAAGCATTAGAACGAAGTACAAATCAATTAGGGTATTCTGATCCTCTTAAAGAGGGATTGGCTGGGATGAAACCTAGTCCCGCTATCATGAGTGTCGTTGTAGACAAACTGGTACGTGATGATAAAGCCCCCAATATGAAATACGATCCATCGCATCCCGATGCCGATGCCAAAGGTTATGTTGCTTACCCTAACATTAATCCTGTTATCGAAATGGCCGATCTAGTGGAAGCAACAAGGTCTTATCAGGCCAATGTTGCCGCATTTGAAAGTGCAAAAAATATAGCCAGTGGTGCGATCAGCATCCTGCAATCATAAGGATAAATTATAATGGCTGACATTCAAGCGATTAAATCACTCTCAACCTCCGATTTACTTAAATCAAAGAGTATAGGAAACAGTGAGAGCAGCAAAACCGATTTTGCCCAAGAGCTTCGCAACGCATTGGGTAATGTCAATGATATGCAAGTAGACAGTGACCGCGCCATGAGTGATATTGCAACAGGTTCAGTCAAAGACCTTCACCAAGCCGCTATCGCAATCGATAAAGCAGAAATCAGTATGAAACTAATGCTCGAAGTACGGAATAAAGCGCTTAATGCTTACAAAGAAATTACACGTACACAAATGTAATGTGATCGTGTAATTATTAATGCAAAATTCAAATAAATCTCAGAAAATTCTTGCTCTTTTCGTCGTATTGCTTCTCGGCTTTGGAATATTCTTGGCCGTCATGTTTTACACTGCCGTTCATAATCGCGACATACCTTCCATTTATTCGGAAGAAAACTCCAAAGCACAGCGCGGATCAATTATTAGTGCCGATGGTTTTCATATCGCCACAACCCAAAAACTTTACAAAGCTGTCGTAAATACACGGAACATCGATCCGGATAAAGTAGAGCTCTTTATTCAGCTTTTTAGTATCTATAGCGGTATTGATGCAGACGAAATTCGTCAGCGTCTCCATACCAGACGAGGATCCGTAACGCTCAGCTATCACATCGGTCCCAAAGAAGCCATGTACCTTAAAACACTGGCCTTTGAGCTTCGAAAGCTGGGTGTTTTTATTGAATATGAACTTCCAAATGGGCAGAGAGTATTGCAAGGACTGAATATTATCGAAAGCGGGGAAGCACGCGAATACCCTTACCAAGATTTATTAACACCGCTCATCGGATATCCTCGTAAAATGGAAGAGGATGGCTATACGCGAACTTATGGTATCAAAGGACTTGAAAAATATTTTGATCAAGAACTCAATCCCCAGCAAAATAAAACGCAACGAGCTATGCGGGATGTAAACGGCTATCTTATACTCAATAAACAAAGTTCAATCAGGCCTCAAATCAATGGCCTCAGTTTAAAACTCAATATTCCGATCACACTTCAAGCGCGTGCTGAAGCCATCACATCTCGTATCAAAGATAAGCTGCAAGCGGATGAGATCATTGCAACAGTTATGGATGCAAAAACTGGTAAAATTCTCACATTGGCAAGTTCAAATCGTTTTGATCCCAGCCATATTCGTACATCTGATTATCCCTCTCTCAATACAAATGCTATCGAATACAGTTACGAGCCGGGATCTGTTATCAAGCCCATCATCTTTGCTCTGTTACTCGATCACCATCTCATTAATCCCTACGACATGGTCAACGGACACAACGGACGCTACACGATGGGACGAAAAACGATTGTCGATGAGCACCCCTTTAGCATGATCAGTGCTGAAGATGTCATCGTTTACTCTTCCAATATTGGTATTGCACAACTTGCCCAAAAGCTCAACGGGAGTGAATATACAGAAGGTCTCAGCCGTTTTGGATTTACCCATTTTAGTGGAGCTGATTTACCGTATGAAAAGCGCGGTTCTATCCCCAGTTCTGCACAGCTTAATAATTATCTTTATAAGGCAATTACCGCTTACGGTTACGGAATGCGCGCCAATGCAATGCAAATACTGAAAGCCTTTAATGCATTTAATAACAATGGGCGAATCGTAAATCCCATGGTTGTTGATACACTCATTGACGATAACGGAAGAAAAATACCGATGCAAGTTATCGAACCCATTCAAGTCATTACTCCGGCAACGGCCCAACAGATAAAAAAAATACTGATTAAAACCGTCAACGAAGGGACTGGAGTTGGTGCCATCACTCCAGGTCTTGAAGTAGGCGGAAAAACCGGAACGGCCCATATTGCCAAAAATGGGGGTTATGTTAACAGCTATCACACTTCATTCGTCGGCTTTGCAAACGATAAGAAACATGCCTATACGATAGGAATTTTCGTCATTAACCCACGAACGGTCTATTTTGCCTCTATTACCGCCGTCCCCGTTTTCAAAGCGATTGTCGATATGATGGTTGAGGAAAAATACCTCATTCCCGATCCCCTAGCAGTAGCTGCTGCGGCTGAACACCCTCAAGCTTCACACATACATTAAAGAATTACATCCATACATTGTCAATCAAACGCGTTGTCCCCACGCGTGCGGCAACCAAAACAATCGTATTACCCAGTATCACTTCCGGAATCGATTCAAATGCACGATTCACCACTGCCACATACTCAACGTCGAGAGGCTCTAAAATACAAAGCATAGCATGACATATCTCACTACTTTTAAAATTTCCCTGCATGACCATTTTCGTAGCACTTTTCAAAGAGGAAGAAAGTTTTAGCGCTTCACTGCGTTGTACCTCATTTAAATACACATTACGACTCGATAAAGCAAGCCCATCCTTCTCCCGCATCGTCTCCATCGCCACTATCTCAACATTCATCACTAAATTATTTACCATTTGCGTAATCAAAGCAAGCTGTTGGGCATCTTTTTTGCCAAAATAAGCACGTGTTGGGCGTATTGCATTTAAGAGCTTAGCAACCACCGTCAACATGCCATCGAAATGTCCTGGGCGTGAAGCTCCCTCGAGAATAAAACCACGCACATCGGGAGCTTTTATACTCACTTCATCGTTTTCATACATAGTTTCGGGATAAAAAAGAAGATCTACGCCGCACAGTTCACAAATTTTAAAATCCGCTTCTTCGCGACGCGGGTATTGGCTCAAATCTTCCCCCGCTAAAAATTGCGTAGGATTCACATAAATTGATACAACAACATAGCCATTATCCCGACGAGCAGAATCAATAAGACTGCGATGCCCACTGTGTAATGCTCCCATTGTTGGAACAAAACCTATCGACTCAGAGACGTGATCCAAAACCTTTCGTAATTCTTTCACTGAGCGTGCAATTATCATTATTTTAACCTTTATGCAGGGGATCTATACTATAATTGCAATTATAATACAGTTAGAGGATATTCCTTTATGGATCACTACGAATATACAGAATTATTAAAAACTTTGACCATTAAAATGCAAAATATTACGGATGTTGTCCGTCCGACGGAAATAAATTCACGTCTAGATGAGATTAGTGACTTAGAAAATTCCGATGGATTTTGGATTGATGTTACCAATGCAGGCATAGTCCAAAAAGAAAAAACGCAACTCGAGCGTCGTCTAAACAAATATACCAGAACCTATAACATTCTAGGTGATGCTGTAGACTTGTACGAAATGGCAAAAGAGGAGAACGATGAAGAGACGATTCAATCTCTTTTTGACGATGCGCCAAAACTTGAAAATGAGGTTAAACTCATGGAGGTTGAAGTACTGTTGAGCGGTGAACATGATGCTCACAATGCCATTGTTACCATCCATCCAGGAGCTGGAGGAACCGAGTCACAAGATTGGGCTTCTATGCTGCTGCGTATGTACACACGCTGGGCAGAGCGTCACGACTTTACAGTCGAAATGCTCGATTACCAATCCGGTGAAGAAGCAGGCATCAAAGATGCTGCTATTCTCATCAAAGGGATAAATGTTTACGGTTACCTTAAAAATGAAAATGGTATCCATCGCCTTGTCCGTATCAGTCCTTACGATTCAGCCGCCAAGCGTCACACCAGCTTTACCTCTGTTCTCGTCTCACCAGAACTTGATGACGACATCTCTGTAGATATAGAAGACCGTGATATTCGTATCGATACCTACCGAGCATCAGGCGCAGGTGGGCAGCACGTCAACAAAACAGAATCAGCGATTCGCATCACCCACATCCCGACGGGTATCGTTGTCCAATGCCAAAATGACCGAAGCCAGCACAAAAATAAGGCAACGGCGTTTAAAATGCTAAAATCCCGTATCTATGACCTTGAACTTGCTAAGCAAAAAGCTGCCGTTGACGGTGTCGAAAAAAGTGAGAATGGGTGGGGTCATCAAATACGCTCCTACGTCCTCGCACCCTATCAACAAGTTAAAGATACTCGGTCAGGAATACCCTACTCGAATATTAGTACCATTTTAGATGGTGACATTGACGAAATGATTGAAGGTGTCCTCATTGCCCTTAACCGTAAAGATGACGACTAGCAATACCATTCTAAAAGAGTGTGCACTCCACGAGCCATGCTCTTACATCAGCGGAAACTCCCAAACCATCCATTACAAAGTAATCCAAGAGTGCAGCAAAGAGCAATGTGAATCTTTAATTCTTCGCGGCTGGAGACGTTTTGGGGCTATGTATTTCCGACCTATCTGTACGGAATGCGCGGCCTGTGAAAGTCTAAAAATTGACGTAGAAAACTATGTATTTAGTAAATCTGAACGACGTATTTTACGTAAAAATAATCATCTCACTACATTTATCCGACCCCCAAGTATAAGCGGTGAACATTTAGAACTTTTTTACCGCTATCACGCCTATAAACATAAAACACGCAACTGGGACGCACCCAAAATCGATCCAAAAAACTACCAAGCCTCTTTCGTAAACGGCCATGGAGATTTTGGATATGAGGTCCTTTATTTTGAAGGAGACAAACTTATAGCCGTTGATCTTATTGATATTCTAGAAGAGGGAATATCCGCATTATATTGTTATTATGATCCCCACGCTCCAAACCTTTCCTTGGGTAAATATACCCTACTGGAACAAATTCTTCTAGCAAAGCGTTTAGGTCTCAAATGGATCTATCTCGGCTATTATGTTAAAGGATGTCAGAGTTTGGAGTATAAAGCATCCTACTCACCCTCTCTAGAGTTAGTGGGAAGACCAGAAGAAAATGAAAATCCGATCTGGAAAGAAATCAACCATGAAAACAATTCGATATAACTCTCTATCTCTTGCCCCCTCGAAAGTAGTTTGTATTGGACGCAATTACGTAGAACATATTAAAGAACTAAACAATGAAGTCCCTTCATCAATGGTCATATTTAACAAACCAAACTCCACTATTACAGATACACTCCATTTTATTTCTCCAGATACCCGTTTTGAGGGGGAAATCTGCTTTTTGATGATAGGCGGCGAGATTTGTGGAATCGGCTTCGGACTTGACCTTACCAAAGCTGATATCCAAAATCATCTCAAATCTAAAGGTCTTCCATGGGAGCGAGCCAAAGGGTTTGACAGCTCTGCTGTTTTGGGGGATTTTGTCCCTTTTAATGCACCTCTAGAATCATTACGAATGACACTCCATATAAACGGTGTATTGACACAAGAAGCGACCTATGAATTGATGATTTATAAACCGTTAGAAATGATTGAAGAAATAAAGAGTTTTATGAGTTTAGAAGATGGGGATATTATTATGAGCGGAACACCAAAAGGGGTTAATAATTATAAAGCTGGTGATAAATTTGTTGGAAAAATATTTAGTGATAACAGATTATTGATAGAAAGTAAGTGGATAGCTCAATAAGAATATAATAAAATATTCTCCCGAAGGAGAATGAAGAAGAATATATTAGCTGTTACGCTTTTTGATAATTTCTTCTGCAACATTACGTGGAACTTCTGCATAGTGATCGAATTCCATAGAGTAGCTTGCGCGACCCTGAGTAGCAGAACGAAGATCCGTTGAGTAACCAAACATTTCAGAAAGTGGAACGAACGCATCAACAATTTTGTTACCAGAACGGTCACCCATATTGTTAACTTGTCCACGACGACGGTTAAGGTCACCGATAACGTCACCCATGAAGTTTTCAGGTACTTCTACTTCAACTTTCATCATAGGCTCTAGGATAGCAGGGTTTGCTTTACGGCAAGCCTCTTTGAATCCCATAGATGCAGCGAGTTTGAACGCCATCTCAGAGGAGTCGACTTCATGGTATGAACCATCGTACAAAGTAACTTCGATGTCCTCGATTGGATAACCCGCGAGAACACCTTTAGCCATTGCTTCTTTACACCCTTTTTCAACGGCAGGAATATACTCTTTTGGAATAACCCCACCTTTGATGTCGTTGTTAAAGGTATAACCAGTACCTGGCTCACCTGGCTTAACGATCAAATAAACGTGACCGAATTGTCCGCGTCCACCTGATTGTTTTGCGTATTTGTACTCTTGTTTTACTTCTGCACGAATTGACTCACGGTAAGCAACTTGTGGAGCACCTACTTCTGCTTCAACTTTGAACTCACGGAACATACGGTCTACAAGGATTTCAAGGTGAAGTTCACCCATTCCTGAAATGATCGTTTGACCTGTTTCTTCGTCAGTATGAACACGGAAAGATGGATCTTCAGCTGCAAGTTTTGCAAGTGCGATACCCATTTTTTCTTGGTCAGGTTTAGTTTTTGGCTCAACCGCAACCGAGATAACCGGCTCAGGGAAGTGCATACGCTCAAGAACAAGACGCTCGCGCTCGTCACAAAGAGTATCACCAGTTGTTGTATCTTTAAGACCAACAACCGCACCGATTTCACCTGCATAAAGAGATTTAATCTCTTCACGTTTGTTCGCGTGCATTTTAACGATACGTCCGATACGCTCTTTTTTACCTTTGATGGTGTTGTAAGCGTAAGTACCTGATTCAAGAACACCACGGTACACACGTACGAAAGTAAGTTGTCCAACGAATGGATCGGTCATAATTTTAAACGCAAGACCGGCAAAAGGTGCATCATCTGTTGATGCAACTTCTACTTCAACGTCTTCATCGTCTTCCATTGTCCCTTTGATAGCCGCAACTTCAAGAGGAGATGGAAGGTAATCGATGACTGCATCCAAAAGAGTTTGAACCCCTTTGTTTTTAAACGCAGTACCACATGTCATAGGAATGATTTCCATTTTAAGACATCCAGCTTTAATCCCGCGCATAATTTCTTCGTTGCTAAGTTCACCCTCTTCGAAGAATTTCTCCATCAAAGTATCGTCGCCCTCAGCAGCCGCTTCCATCATTTGTGCACGGTATTTGTTAGAAAGTTCAACCATATCCGCAGGAATCTCTTCTTCATGATAGCTAGAACCCATTGCAGCATCTTCATCCCAAAGGATTGCTTTCATCTTAACAAGGTCAACAATACCTTTGAAACCGTCTTCAGCACCAATTGGAAGTTGAATAGCGATTGGATTTGCTTTAAGACGAAGACGAATTTGTTCTTCAACGTTATAAAAATCAGCACCGGTACGGTCCATTTTATTAACGAAAACCATACGAGGTACACCATAAC
The DNA here is from genome assembly GCA_026390135.1 of Campylobacterales bacterium. Lineage (GTDB taxonomy): Bacteria > Campylobacterota > Campylobacteria > Campylobacterales > Sulfurimonadaceae > Sulfuricurvum. The sequence goes on from JAPLGN010000010.1 coordinate 22,765, forward strand.
GGTTTGCTTGGCGCCATACTGTTTCAGATTGTGGCTGAACACCACCTACTGCACAAAATACCGCAACTGCACCATCAAGTACACGCATAGAACGCTCAACTTCAATTGTGAAGTCAACGTGGCCCGGAGTGTCAATGATGTTGATTTGCGTGTCACGCCATTCACATGTCGTTGCAGCAGAAGTGATCGTGATACCACGCTCTTGCTCTTGCTCCATCCAGTCCATAGTGGCAGCACCTTCGTGAACCTCACCGATTTTGTGTGAAACACCCGTGTAGAACAAAATACGCTCTGTAGTGGTTGTTTTACCCGCGTCAATGTGCGCCGCGATACCGATATTTCTAACGTCTTCTAGTTTGTGGGATCTTGCCATGATAATAGCCTTAAAAGTAGTTTTAATGGGGGAAATGATAACCCGATTGGGTTATCAAAAGATTACAGGTGACTATTACCAGCGATAGTGAGCAAACGCTTTATTTGCTTCAGCCATACGGTAAGTATCTTCTTTACGCTTGAATGATGAACCTTTATCGTTAGCAGCATCAAACAATTCATTTGCTAAACGTTCAGCCATAGTGCGCTCATTACGTTTACGTGCAGCATCCGTTAACCAACGGATAGCCAATGAAAGCTGACGAACAGGGCGTACTTCTACTGGAACTTGGTAGGTCGCTCCACCCACACGGCGGCTTTTCACTTCGATTACTGGCTTGATATTATCAATCGCAGTATTAAATACTTCTATACCTGTTTTTTCACCACGTGATGCAATGATATCCAAAGCACTGTACATGATTTTTTCAGCAGTACTCTTTTTACCATCCCACATAAGTTTATTAATAAACTTTGTCAAAACTTTTGATCCGTGAACCGGGTCAGGCATAATTTCGCGAACGGGCGCTTTTCTTCTTCTCATAATGTTTCCTTCAATTTTAAAAATTTACTCAAAAAACGGTCACTAAAACCGAATCTTGTCAGGTTAGATGATTATTTTTTCACCTTAGCTTTTTTCGTTCCGTATTTAGAACGAGATACTTTACGGTCTTTAACACCCGCAGTATCAAGAGCACCACGTACGATATGGTATTTTACCCCTGGTAAGTCTTTTACACGACCACCACGAACAAGAACGATTGAGTGCTCTTGCAAGTTGTGACCCTCACCACCGATATAACTAATAACTTCAAACCCTGAAGTCAAACGAACTTTAGCAACTTTACGAAGCGCCGAGTTAGGTTTTTTAGGGGTTGTAGTATAAACACGAGTACATACTCCACGACGTTGTGGGCATGACACCAAAGCGGGTGATTTTGATTTTTTCACGACCGCTTGTCGCTCTTTACGAATAAGCTGGTTGATTGTTGGCATACAATCTCCTTGTTTTGAAATGTTCCAGTAGAATTTTAGATCCACCCGTAGGGGACTAATAAACGCGAAATTTTACCCGATTATTGATTAAATATAGCTTATTTTAAGGAAGGTTTAAATTGAGAAGAAGGTAAGAGTACGATAAACATCTGCCTCAAGAGAGGCAAAACGTCTATTCGTTGAACATAATCGTTTGGTTTTTATAGATACCAGTTCCTACAGGAATGGTACGTCCGATGATGACGTTCTCTTTAAGATCGGTCAAATCATCGATTTTTGCTGCTACGGCTGCTTCAGTCAAGACTTTAGTCGTGTCTTGGAATGATGCAGCTGAGATAATCGAGTCAGCACTAACTGCTGCACGAGTAATACCTACAAGGTATGGCTCAGCAATAGCCGGTTCTCCGCCAAGACGAAGAATTTTCTCATTTTCAATTTTGAACTGTACTTTAGAAACAACATCGCCTTCGATGAACTTAGTGTCACCTGAACGAAGGATTTTGATCTGACGCAACATCTGAGTAAAGATAACTTCGATGTGTTTGTCCGCGATATTAACCCCTTGACGACGATATACTTGCTGTACTTCGCTGACCAAATAGTTATAAAGCGCTTTAACCCCTAAGATACGTAAAATCTCATGTGAACTAAGAACACCGTCTGTCAAACGCTCACCGGCGTGAACAAACTCGCCTGTGTGTACCATTGCCGTAAGGTTTTTATCGACAAAGTACTCTTTGACCATACCGTTTTCAGACGTGATCAAGATACGCTCTTTGCCACGAAGCGGTTTACCAAAGCTCACTACCCCGTCAAGTTCTGCGATCAATGCAATTTCTTTAGGTTTACGTGCTTCAAACAACTCAGATACACGAGGTAGACCCCCGGTAATATCGCGTGATTTTTGAAGTGCTTTTGGCGTTCTTGCCAAGATATCAGCGACTTTAACGTCCGCTCTGTCTTGTGCAAAAATTGCTGTTTTTGGTTCAACTTGGTAACGAATGATACTTCCATCATTAGCAGCCAATACGATTGCCGGTTTATATTCAGGAGCAACATACTCGTTGATCATCAAACGTGTTTTACCCGTTAATTCGTCAAATTGTTCTGATGCCGTAATACCTGGAATAATATCTTCAAAAGTGATAACACCATCGGTTTCCGAAATAATCGGATTGGAATATGGATCCCATTCTGCGATAACGATTGACTCTTCTTTCAGTGGTTTCGCGATTAGAGTATCAATTCCAACCACTTCATCATCATTCACTTCAATAACGGATCCGCGAGCGATATAGTGACGAATTGCTTCACGGTCATCATTGTCTGCAACAACGGCAAATAGCCCTTTTACTTCAACATTGTATCCTTTTGCAATCTCATGGTGACGCTCTAAATAATCCCCTTTTAGAAGGTAATATTTAACCGTACCTTTTTCTTTTGCAAAAATCTTTTGAGTAACTGGAGCACCGTCTTTGACTTGAATTTCAGATGCGTATGGAATACGATTTGGTACATTCCATCCGTCTTTAATGGTCTCAACGATTGACTCGTCTTCTTTTACGATTGAACCGTTTTCGTAAGGAAGATAAAACTTCCCTTCGATTTTACCGCTAACACCTGCAAGTTCATTGGGTTTAGCCACTTCATTTTTACGAAGTGTGTAACGCTGTGTTTGAGATTCGCTTTTAACACTTACGATGACTTCATCGTGAATGGTTTGAATATCAATAACACCCGTAAACGGTGCTTTAATTTTTGGTTCTACTAAAAGAATCGCAGCATTACGACGGTTTGCAACAATTTGTTTTCCCTCTTTAGAGAGATACGTTTTCATGTTGTAATAACGGATGAAACCTTCTTTTGTTGCAACGACTTGACGCTCTTCACGTGTACTTGATGCCGTTCCCCCAACGTGGAAGGTACGAAGTGTCAACTGCGTACCTGGTTCACCGATAGATTGTGCTGCAATAATACCAACCGCTTCACCGCGTTGGACAATTCCACCACTTCCAAGGTTAAGACCATAACAGAGAGCACATACACCATCAACGGATTTACACGTTGTCGGAGTACGAATATGAACGGCTCTAATACCGGCTTCTACTACTTTAGAAGCTTTGATCTCATCAATCAATGTCCCCTCAGAATAGAGAATTTCATTCGTAATAGGATCAATTGCATCTTCAGCCAATACACGTCCGTAAATACGGTCTTCCAACGGCTCGATGAGTTCATTACCAACAGAGATATCGGTAAGTTCAATCCCTTCGTGCGTTCCACAATCGTGCTCAACGATTTTCACGTTTTGAGCAACGTCAACCAATTTACGTGTCAAATAACCCGCATTCGCTGTTTTAAGTGCTGTATCCGCAAGACCTTTACGAGCACCGTGGGTAGAAATAAAGTACTCAAGGACGTTAAGTCCTTCTTTAAAGTTGGAGATAATTGGAGTTTCAATAATCGAACCATCCGGTTTCGCCATCAAACCACGCATACCTGCAAGCTGACGAATCTGAGCCGCAGAACCACGCGCTCCAGAGTCTGCCATCATAAAGATGGAGTTAAATCCGTCTTTATCGCTTTTGACCAAATCCATCATCCCGCCTGCAACAGTATTATTCGTATCTGTCCAAACGTCAATGATTTTATTGTAACGTTCTTGCTCAGTCAATAGACCCGCTTCAAACTGTTTTTGAATCTCTTTGACTTTATTTTTTGACGAAACAATCAATGCTTCTTTTTCTTTAGGAATAATGATGTCAGCAATTGAGATTGAAACTCCTGATGCTGTCGCATATTTAAAACCTAAATCTTTAAGATTATCCAAAAAGCCTGCTGTTACAGCAATACCGCCGTGTTTATTGACGTAGTCAACAATTGCATTGATATTTTTCTTTTTCATAATAACATTCCAAAGTTCTACTGGAACGAAATCAGGAAGAATTGATTTTAAAATCATTTTTCCAGCGGTTGTATGAATCATACGTCCGTCAACACGTGTACGTACTTTTGCGTGTAGATCAAGTGCATTATGCTCTAAAGCAATCATAACTTCATCAACACAGCTGAAAAGTTTGTTTGATCCCTTAACATCATTCTTACCCAATGATAGGTAATAAAGACCCAAAACCATATCTTGTGATGGTGTTGCAATCGCTTTACCCGATGCTGGAAGCAAGATGTTCATTGAAGAAAGCATCAATACTTTACACTCAGCAATCGCTTCAGCGCTCAATGGAATGTGAACCGCCATTTGGTCACCGTCAAAGTCCGCATTAAATGCAGCACAAACAAGAGGGTGCAATTGAATAGCTTTACCATCAATCAGTTTCGGGTGAAACGCTTGAATTGAAAGCTTGTGAAGCGTTGGTGCACGGTTAAGCATGATAGGATACCCATCAACGATTTCCGCCAAACACTCCCATACTTCATTTGTTTTCTCTTCAATCATTTTTTTCGCCGCTTTAACGGTGGTTGCATACCCTTTATCTTCAAGTTTTGCAATCAAATGAGGTTTGAAAAGTTCCAATGCCATAAGTTTTGGTAGTCCACATTGGTCCATACGCAAGTTTGGTCCAACAACGATAACTGAACGTCCCGAGAAGTCAACACGTTTACCGAGAAGATTCTGACGGAAACGTCCCTGCTTACCTTTGATAATCTCAGAAAGTGATTTCAATGGACGTTTGTTTGCCCCTTTAACCGCATTTGCACGACGACCATTGTCAAACAATGCGTCTACCGCTTCTTGTAACATACGTTTTTCATTGCGAACAATAATTTCCGGTGCTTCAAGCTCGATAAGACGTTTCAAACGCTGATTACGGTTGATAACACGGCGATAAAGGTCATTGACATCCGATACCGCAAATTTACCGCCGTCCAAACTGACCAATGGACGAAGTTCAGGAGGCAATACAGGAAGTGCAGTCAGCATCATCCACGCAGGATTGTTACCTGAATTCAAAAAGGATTCAATAACTTTAAGACGTTTGATAATCGTCTTACGTTTTGCTTCTGAATTGGTTTTTTGAACTTCTTCTTTAAGCGCTGAAAAGAGATCAACAAGGTCAAGGTCGTCCAAAAGATCACGAACTGCTTGTCCACCCATTTCAGCTGAAAATCCGCTCTCTCCATAACGCTGAACAAGAGTACGGTATTGTTCTTCATTCAAAACATCGTATTTAAGAACCGGAGAAGTTTGACCACCGTCATAACATGCTTCCCCACCACTTTTTACAATGTACGCTTCATAATATAATACGCGTTCAAGGTCTTTCATTTTAACGCCAAGCAATGTTCCAATACGACTTGGAAGTGAACTGACGTACCAAATGTGTGCTACAGGAGTAACCAGATCAATGTGACCCATACGGTTACGACGAACTTTTGAAGATGTGACTTCAACGCCACATTTCTCACAAATAACGCCTTTATAACGCATTTTTTTGTATTTTCCGCACAAACATTCGTAATCACGAACCGGTCCGAAAATTTTGGCACAGAACAAACCGTCACGCTCAGGCTTGAGAGTACGATAGTTGATTGTTTCAGGTTTTTTTACTTCACCATGACTCCATGAGAGAATTCTCTCAGGACTTGCAAGGCGAAATTGCAATTGTTTAATATCCGTAGGACGCTTCTCTTCTGTTACAGCAATCGGTACTAATTTACTCATTGTCATCCACCTCGTCAAAAATCTCAATATCAAGCGCAAGTGCTTGAAGCTCTTTGGTTAATACGAACAACGTTTCAGGAATACCTGATGGCGGAACGCTTTCACCTTTTGTAATCGCTTTGTAGGCACGAACACGTCCATCAACGTCATCCGATTTAATCGTCAACATCTCTTTAAGAACGGCAGAAGCACCGTATGCTTCAAGTGCCCATACTTCCATCTCTCCAAAACGCTGTCCGCCGAAGAGTGCTTTACCACCAACCGGTTGTTGGGTAACAAGAGAGTAAGGTCCAGTTGAACGTGCATGCACTTTTTCATCAACCAAGTGATGAAGTTTGAGGATGTACATGTAACCAACGTTTACGCGCTCTTTAAGTTTATCACCGGTTTTACCGTCATAAAGCTCCATTTTTCCATCGTTATCAAGTTTTGCCAACTCAAACAATTTCCCAAATTCAGCTTCGGTAACCCCTTCGAAAATCGGAGTTGCAAACTTAACCCCTTTTGCCCAGTCTTGTGCATACCCAAGGAATGTCTTATCGTCCATTGCCGCAATCGTTGTTGCAGCATCCATAAGACTCGCAACATCCGCAAAAGAGATCATTTTTGCTCTAAGTTCAGCAATAAATTCTTTTTGTTTTGCGTCAAAAATCTCTTGAATTTGGAAGCCAAGCTCACGCCCGACCATACCCAAGTGCATTTCCAAAATTTGTCCAACGTTCATACGTGATGGAACCCCTAGTGGATTCAAACATACGTCAACTGTACGTCCGTTTGCCATGTACGGCATATCGACTTGAGGAACAATAATCGAAACGATACCTTTGTTTCCGTGACGACCTGCCATTTTATCTCCGACTTTAAGCTTACGCTTCGTCGCGATATACACTTTTACAAACTTAACAACACCGTTTGGAAGAATGTCATCTTTTTCCAAGATAGAAAGTTTTTCTTCGTGCTCATCACGGAATTTTTTCTTCTCTTTTTGGAAGTGATTTTTTGTCTGGTTGTATTTTTCTTGAATATCATCAGCAAATGCTTTAACGACAGTATTCATAGCAAAACGGTTAACCTCTTTAAGATCATCAGAATTTACGAATGAGCCTGCTTTGTACTCATTGCCATTAACACTTACATCACTTTGTAAAGGATGCTTTGTAAGCAATGAAGCGATACGTAGCATCTCTTCTTTGTCGATCATCAAAAGTCTGTCATAGTGTTCGCGCTCTAATTCATCACGTTCTGCTTTTTCAAGTTCAAGAGTACGTGGATCTTTGTCATAGCCTTTTTTCGTAAAGACTTTAACATCAACAACAACCCCTTCCATACTTGCAGCACAATAAAGTGATTTATTAACAACGTGACCAGCTTTTTCTCCGAAAATTGCACGTAATAAACGCTCTTCCGGAGTTGGTTTAACTTCCCCTTTTGGAGAAACTTTACCCACTAAGATCATTCCACCTTGAACAAAAGTACCAATTTTAACGATACCGCTGTCATCAAGATGAGAAAGTTCATCATCACGAACATTAGGGATATCACGAGTGATCTCTTCAACCCCGTGTTTCAATTCGCGTGCTTCAGCTTCTTTCTCATAGATATGGACAGAAGTAAAAGCATCTTCACGAATCATACGCTCAGACATAACGATCGCATCTTCGAAGTTGTATCCGTTCCATGGCATAAACGCAACCAAAGTATTGATACCAAGAGCCAACTCGCCTTGATCCATATTTGGACCATCCGCAATAATTTGCCCTTTAGTAACGCTTTGCCCTTGTTTGACAATCGGCTTTTGTAAAAAGGTTGTATTCTGATTTGTTCTAAGGTTTTTCTCTAACGGATAGTAATCGATAAATGTACCATCTTCGTCTTCACCCATTACATAAATATGTTTAGAATCAACTTTTTCAACCACTCCGCTACGCTCAGCTTTTGCACATTCCCATGAATCGCGAGCTACAAGTTTTTCAACTCCGGTTCCGACCATAGGTGCTTGTGGACGAAGCAATGGAACGGCTTGACGCTGCATATTTGAACCCATCAATGCGCGGTTCGCGTCATCGTGTTCCAAGAATGGAATCAAACTTGCCGCAACACCGACAACCATATGAGGAGTCAAGTCACGTAATTCACAATCACGAGGTGATCTAAGCATAATTTCACCATCTTGGCGAATTTCAACTAAATCATCGAGGAATGTTCCGTTTTCACCCAAGCGGCTTGATGCTGCTGCGATGATTTTACCCTCTTCTTGTGTTGCCGTCAAATAAACAACTTCATCCGTAACAATACCGTCTTTAACAACGTTATATGGTGCTTCAATAAAGCCGTGTTCATTGACTTTAGAATAGGTTGCCAACGTATTGATCAAACCAATATTTTGACCCTCAGGAGTCTCAATCGGACAAATACGGCCGTAGTGTGTCGGATGAACGTCACGTACTTCAAAACCTGCACGTTCTTTAACAAGACCACCCTCACCCAATGCAGAAAGACGACGCTTATGCGTTACTTCTGACAGAGGATTTGTTTGGTCCATAAACTGTGACAATTGTCCGCCACTGAAGAACTCCATGATCGTCGAAGTAATCATCTTTGAGTTAACCAAGTCATGTGGCATAAGCTCAGTCGTAGGTCCACTCATCGTTGAAAGTTTGTCTTTGATCGCTTTTTGCATCTTGACAAGACCGTTGTGTAACTCGTTACCCAGCAATTCACCGATAGAACGGATACGGCGGTTACCCAAGTGGTCACGGTCATCGATGTGACCTTGGCCATTTTTAACTTTAATAACGTATTTAACCGTATTGATAATATCTTCATTGGTCAAAACAGTCACATATTCAGGGATATTAAGTCCAAGTTTATGATTCATTTTCATACGACCAACGCGTGTCAAATCATAACGTTCAGGATCAAAAAAGAGTTGATTTACAAATACTTTAGCCGCATCTTTGGTCACTGGTTCACCAGGACGCATTACTTTATAGATACGAATTGCTGCAAGATCATTTTCATCTTCAATATTTTCAGTTTGTTTCAATAATTTTAATGAATCGACATCCGCCATAAATGCATTGATGATAGAGCTATCATGCCCCTCAGCCAAGTCATTTGCAATAACAAATTCAACAACACCGGTTTCAATCATTTTCTTGAGCTTGGTTTCGTCCAATTGTGTCATCGTATCAAACATCACTTCACCCGTAGAGGCATCAATGATTGGCTCAGCCAAATGACGCTCAATGAGTGTTTCGATTGGATACTGAATCGCTTTGACACCGTCAGCAATCATTTTTTCAGCTTTTTTAGCGGAGAGACGTTTACCTGCTGCAGCAAGAAGTTTACCATCTGCATCAATAAGATCATAACCCAAACGACCTGCAAAGTGCTCAGGATCAAAATCCATCAAATAGCGATTATCTTCAACACGAATTTTTTGCAATGGATAGAACATTTTTAAAATATCTTGTTTACTATACCCCAATGCGCGGAACATTATAGTAACAGGAACTTTACGGCGCTTATTGATACGCATGTACAAAATATCTTTTGGATCGTACTCAAAATAGAGCCATGAACCACGGTCAGGAATAATTTGACCTGTAAAAATCATTTTACTGCCAGCAGTACTTGATTCTTCTTCTTTAAAAATAACCCCTGGACTTCTGTGAAGCTGATTAACAACAACACGCTCAACACCATTGATAACAAATGATGTACGTTCCGTCATAAGAGGAATATCACGAATAAAAATTGTTTGTTCTTTAATGTCTTTTACACCCATTTTTTCTTTGGTGTTTTCATCACGATCCCATATCATGAGACGTGTTTTCATACGAAGAGATACGGAATACGTCAATCCACGTTCCATACATTCACGTACGGTATATTTAGGACGACCGACTTCAGAACCAAGGTACTCTAAAGAGAGACGGTTCTGAGTGTCATGAATAGGAAAAACTGATTGAAATACACGCTCAATACCACTTTTAGAACGATCTTTTTGATCTAACATCAAAAATGATTCGTATGAACTTTGTTGAAGTTGTAAAAGATTTGGAACTTCAATTTGTTGTGGGGTTTTCGCGAAATCAACGCGCAAGCGGTTTCCAGAGTGAAGAGTATTTAACATTAGGCTACCTCAATCGAAATTTTGATCCCAAGAACGGGATGTAAAGTGTAAAGTCTAAAAGTTGAGCATCCCCAACCCTATAACGACGGATGGGCACTCTTCCGAAATGAAAAAATCAATTCGGAAAAGCGCCCGCAAAATGGAGGCGAGTGCCTCCAATCATCAAATAATTATTTGACTTCGACCACAGCACCAGCTTCTTCAAGCTCTTTTTTAGCTGCTTCAGCATCTTGTTTAGAGATACCTTCTTTGATAGTTGTAGGAGCGTTATCAACAGCATCCTTAGCCTCTTTAAGACCAAGACCAGTCATTGCACGTACTACTTTAATAACGTTGATTTTTTTCTCACCAGCGTCTTTTAAAATAACATCAAATTCAGTTTTTTCTTCTACTTCAGCAACAGCTGCAGCTCCGCCAGCAACCGCTACAGGTTGAGCAGATACTCCGAATTTTTCTTCGAATTCTTTTACAAGCTCAGAAAGCTCGAGGACAGAAAGGTTTGAGATAAACTCAAGAACGTCTTGTTTTGTAACAGCCATAGTAATTCTCCTATTAGTATTTTTATTTTATGCCGATAGTAAAATCAGCGATTTTTCAAAGCAACAGTTATGCTGCTGCTTCTTCTTCACGTTTACGTTTAAGTGCATCGATTCCGATTGTAAAGTTACGAACTGGTCCCATCCAAACAGATGCAAGCATTCCGAGCAATTCTTCACGACCAGGAAGCGTAGCAAATGCGCGAACTTTTGCTTCATCTGCCGCTGTACCATCGATGTATGCAGTACGAAGAGTGAACTTGTCATTCTCTTTTGCAAACTCAACAACAGTTTTAGCAGCAGCGATAGCATCAGCACCCCAAACAAAAATGTTTGTGTCAACGATATCGATACCTGACATTCCAGCATTGTTAAGAGCGATTGTTGCAAGGGTATTTTTAACCACTTGTACTTTCGTTTCTCTACCACGTGCTATTTTACGGAGAGACTCGAGGTTACCAACGGTAAGGCCACGATAATCACACATAACGACAGCATTTGCTGATTTAAATTCTTCAGTTAGAATATTAACGATCTCAGCTTTTTGTGTTTTATTCATTATTTCTCCTTTCCAGACAGTAACTTCAAGCGGGGCGGAGTGACTCCGATTAAGATTTACATCCCCTACTTTCTTCAGCCCATAAGATAAAAATTGCAATCTACCTCTAACGAAGCAAACCTGAGTAACTAAAGAAATAAATTCCTTTAGCGTTTAAATTTAAGCACGAATATCAAGAAGCTCTTGAATGTCAAACTTAATAGCAGGACTCATAGTTAATGAAATAGCTGCATTTTTAATATAACGACCTTTAGCCGTTGATGGTTTTGCACGGTTGATTGCACCAACAAATGCTTTAATATTTTCAGCAATTTTATCCGTATCAAAACTTACTTTACCAATACCAGCGTGGATATTACCTTTTTTGTCAACACGGAAATTAACTTGTCCGCCCTTAACGTTAGTAACAGCTTTTGCAATGTCAGCGGTAACAGTACCTGTTTTAGGGTTAGGCATCATACCTTTTGGCCCAAGGATACGTCCGACTTGACCAACAAGACCCATACAGTCAGGTGCAGCAACAACGATATCAAAAGGCATATTGCCCGCTTTAATCATTTCTACTAAGTCTTCAGCACCAACAATATCAGCACCAGCAGCTTTAGCTTCATCAACTTTTGCCCCTTTAGCGAAAACCGCAACACGAACTACTTTACCCGTACCGTGAGGAAGCACAACAGCGCCACGGATCATTTGGTCAGCATGACGAGGATCGACATTAAGATTTAGAGCAATTTCAACGGTTTCGTCGAATTTAGCAGATTTAAGTTCTTTCATGAACGCAGAGGCTTCATCTACTGTGTAGCTTTTTGCCATATCAATTTTTTCACTAAGTTGTGTGTAGCGTTTTCCAGCCATTTTAATTCTCCAATAATAGAATCTGCCGCATAATTTAGTCTCTTTGCGGTCGAAGAGCGTACTAAAATACCTCTCGTAAGAGGTAAGTATTAGTCGATAATATCAACACCCATTGAACGTGCAGAACCAGCAATAGTAGCGGCTGCTGCATCAATACAATCTGTATTCATGTCTTGGATTTTTTGTTTAACAATTTCCATCAACTGATCTTTAGTGATTTTACCCACTTTATTTTTCATCGGATTATCCGTCCCTTTTTTAAGGCCAGCTGCTTTCATGATGAGAGCAGATGCAGGAGGTTGTTTCGTGATGAAAGAGAACGTTTTGTCCGCATATACAGTAATAACAACAGGGAGTTTAAAACCTGCTTTATCTTTTGTACGCTCGTTGAACGCCTTACAAAATTCCATGATATTAACACCACGTTGACCGAGCGCAGGTCCAACCGGAGGGGCTGGATTAGCCGCGCCAGCTTGAACTTGTAGCTTGATGTAGCCCGTAATTTTCTTTGCCATTTGTGCTTCCTTTTTTTGAGATTAAATAATTTTTTCGACTTGCGTATACGAGATATCTACTGGAGTACTACGTCCAAAAATAGATACATTGAGTTTTAAAGTACCATGTTCAAGATCATACTCATCAACAGTACCGGTAAAATTCGCGAATGGACCATCAACGATACGAACCATTTCACCATTATCAAAAAATACTTTTGGTTTTGGTGCAGAACGATTAGCTACGCGATCCAAGATTACTGCAATGTCATTTTCACTAAGAGGAGTCGGTTTGCTACCCTCACCAATAAATCCAGCAACACGTGGAAGAGATTGAATGCGATGCTGTAAATCAATGCTGAGATCCATCAATGCAAAAACATAACCTGAATACAATGAGCGTTCAGTAATTTTCTTTTTACCATTTTTTACTTCTATAACATCTTCCGTAGGAACAATTACATCGGTAATAACTTCTTCAAGACGATTTTCAACAATAATATTTTCAATAGCTGCTTTTACGCTGCGTTCGCTACCTGCATAGGTCTGAATTGAGTACCAAAGATGTGCCATAGTTTTTCCTTAACTCAAAATTGCCGAAACAGTAGAGGACATAATAAAGTCAACCAATGCTAAAAACAAAACAACAAAAGTAACAACAATTATGACCGCGATAAACGCTTGCTTTACCTGTGGTTTTGTTGGAAAAATAACTTTTGCAAGTTCTAACTTTGCTTGACGAAAAGTACTTGTTACACTGTTTTTCATTTTTTACCCTTAGGACATTTCGAACCAATAAAGCCCGTGGGCACCATTAGTTAAAAATGGGTGGCAGGCCAGGGGGGATTCGAACCCGCAACCATCGGATTTGGAATCCGGCGCTCTACCATTGGAGCTACTGACCTATAAAATCCCCGGAGGGAAAACCTTTAAAGTTTTGCTTCTTTATGAATCGTGTGTTCACGACAAAATTTACAAAACTTTTTAGCTGAGAATTTCTCAGTATGAGTTTTTTTATTTTTAGTGATGTGATAGTTACGACGTGTGCACTTTTCACAAGCTAAATGGATATTTTCGCGCATGTTTACCCTTATTGTCCAACCCTAGGGTTGGGAGAAATTATGCAAGGATTTTAGAAACAACCCCAGCACCTACAGTACGACCACCTTCACGAATAGCGAAGCGAGTACCCTCTTCCATCGCGATCGGATGGATTAATTCAGCAATAATTTTTACGTTATCACCAGGCATGACCATTTCAGTACCTTCTTGCAAGGTGATAGCACCTGTACAGTCAGTTGTACGAACATAGAATTGTGGACGGTAACCGTTGAAGAATGGAGTATGACGTCCACCCTCTTCTTTGCTCAATACATAAATTTCAGCCTCAAATTTTGTATGAGGATTGATAGATTTAGGCTTACAAAGAACTTGACCACGTTCAACATCTTCTTTCTTAGTACCACGAAGCAAAACACCGCAGTTGTCGCCAGCGAGTCCTTGCTCCATTTCTTTACGGAACATTTCAACACCTGTTACAGTTGTTGTTTGTGTATCACGAATACCTACGATTTCGATGGTCTCACCGATTTTGATAGTACCACGCTCAATACGACCTGTTACAACCGTACCACGTCCTGAGATTGAGAAAACGTCTTCTACTGGCATCAAGAAATCTTTATCCGTTTCACGGATTGGTTGAGGGATATAACGATCCACTTCATCCATCAATTTGATGATTTTATCAGCCCATGGTCCAAGAGCACCAGCTTTTGCTTCTTCAAGTGCACGTAATGCTGAACCTGCAACGATAGGAGTATCATCACCTGGGAACTCGTACATATCGAGAAGTTCACGAATTTCCATCTCTACTAGTTCAAGAAGTTCTTCATCATCAACCATATCTTCTTTGTTCATGAAAACAACGATGTATGGAACACCAACTTGGCGTGAAAGAAGAATGTGCTCACGTGTTTGTGGCATTGGGCCATCCGCTGCAGAAACAACAAGAATAGCGCCATCCATTTGTGCAGCACCAGTAATCATGTTTTTAACATAGTCGGCGTGTCCAGGACAGTCAACGTGTGCATAGTGACGATTTTCTGTTTCATACTCAACGTGTGATGTAGCGATAGTGATACCGCGCTCGCGCTCTTCAGGAGCATTATCGATTTGATCGTAGTCCATGAATTTCGCACCAGTTTTAGTTGCCAAAACAGCGGTAATTGCTGCTGTCAACGTAGTTTTACCGTGGTCAACGTGACCGATTGTACCGATGTTGCAGTGTGGTTTAGTACGTGCAAACTTTTCTTTTGCCATAGTGTCCTCCGACTTAATATTGTAAACGAAAATGGAATTATACCAAAAAACAGCTGAAATAGCTTTCAAGCTTTCAAAAAATTACAAAAATATTACTGGAGCTCACGAGCGGATTTGAACCGCCGACCTCTTCCTTACCAAGGAAGTGCTCTACCCCTGAGCCACGTGAGCATATATAAACAATAATAAAATGAATTTTGGAAGCTTAAAAACTATTTTTGTTTTAAGGTAATTGATGAAGTAGTAATTATGAAATGTATACTTCAGCTCCCAGTGGAGCGGGAAACGAGACTCGAACTCGCGACATTCAGCTTGGAAGGCTGACGCTCTAGCCAACTGAGCTATTCCCGCATACATGGTGGTGAGAGAAGGATTCGAACCTTCGAAGATAAAAATCAGCAGATTTACAGTCTGCCCTCGTTGGCCACTTGAGTATCTCACCACGGCCTAATCTGGTCTAACACTGATAAATTGTAACGCATTCCGATTTCGTTCAATGGTGCCGGCACGAGGACTTGAACCCCGGGCCTGCTGATTACAAATCAGCTGCTCTAGCCAACTGAGCTATGCCGGCAT
This sequence comes from Campylobacterales bacterium, assembly GCA_026390135.1. Classification (GTDB taxonomy): domain Bacteria; phylum Campylobacterota; class Campylobacteria; order Campylobacterales; family Sulfurimonadaceae; genus Sulfuricurvum. Next base: position 38,294 of record JAPLGN010000010.1, read on the forward strand.
TGGCGAAATGGAGCTGAAATTATAGTTCCTTTTTGTCAATAAGTCAAGGGGTATTCAAAAGAAATTAAACGATAGTGTAAATAATCTCTTTTTTCTTCTTGGTTTGAATTATTTCACTCAAAACCAGCCCCTCGATATTCAATGCTAAAAGCTCCTCTACACTCTGCACTTGATGCGTAGCGGCTGTGCGTAATACAACCCCTCGATACGCTTTTGCCCAATGACTTACCACTTTTCCCTCTTTTAAAAACTTCAATGTAGTGATTGGATTTTTAGGAATATAAAATTTATCATAAAAGCCTGCACGTAAATCTAAAATTTCTTGATTGTCTATAATTGCATCCAGAGGACCACTAAAATGCTCTTTATAAAATTTTTCGCAAGCGAGCCCTTCGATTGAAGCTCCTTGCTTAAGTTTATAATCAGGGATTGCATCCCCTGCTCGAATCGGGCCAAATAAATTAGAGAAGAGGATAACATTGGTGTCAATGTAGTGTTGAGCTTCATAAAAAAGTGTAGGATAGTTTAGATAATCGTAGGCGACCCCATCGTAACGCAATACTGCTTTCATTGTGGGGGCCTCTTGAAAAGCGATTTTGTAGCGTTCGAACTCGCGGGTATCTTTAATGCCAAAAAGAGCTTCAAGAGCTTCGTTGCACCCCTGACGAACAACTTTTTGATAACGTTCCATGACCTCAAGACGTTTAGAATAATATTCGGGAAAAATTAATGAAGATTCGCAAAGAGGAGGAAGCATGCCACCTTCTCGTTTCCCTTCACTGGGCGCAAATAAAATAATCATAAATTAGTAGTATGCAGCAATTATCGCGTAGCTGATAAAGAACATCAGATGCGATGCCCCTTCAAAATAGTTAGTTTCACCCTCTTCTGTCGTTTTCCATACCAATATGATTGTCAATAGCAATGCCCCAATTTGAAGCGGATTAAAATCGAGAGTAAGATTAATTCCTGAGAAATATGCCAACATCATTAAAATCGGAACCGTTAAAATAATCGATACGGTCGATGCCCCCATTGCAATATTAACAACACGTTGAATTTGGTCATTTCGTGCTGCACGTACTGCGGTAAAAATTTCAGGAGATACGCTGATAATAGCAATGACAAGACCTGCTAAACCGGCTGATATTCCGTATTCACGTGCAATTTTGACCCCATGTCCCGCGAAAATTTCTGCTCCAAATGCAATCATTCCAATTAAAACAACAATAACAATAAAATTGGTCACTGTACTTAAATGCTCGAAAATATAGTCACTTGAATCATTTTCATCTATTTCACCTTCACTCTCTTGAATCTTTCGCTTAAGACGAAAAAAACGGCTTCGTGCAGTTGCTTTAAAAAAATGGGTATGCGTGCGCGTTTGAAAAATAAAAATAATAAGATAGAAAAACATCAGCACACCGGCAATCAAATGGCTTACCTGCGTTAATGACTCTATTCCATGGTCCGTATGGCTTAACAATCCTGGTACCAAAAGTGCGGATGACGCAACAAATAAAACGGTACTGTAGGCACTGGAAGTCTCTTTGTTATGTTGCTGTTGAGTAAAAGCAAGTCCACCTAGAAAGACAGAAAGACCAAGCAGAACATTTAAATCAACAATGACTGCAGAAATAATCCCTCCCTTGACCGTTTCAAGTACTTCAGGAGAATGACGCACTTCTAACAAAATAATGTACAATAAGATGATTTCAACAATAACTGCACTAAAAGTAAGAACAAAACTGCCATATGGCTCATGGAGACGTTCTGAGAGAATGTCGGCAACCTCAGCAACTGTAAGAGAAAGAGTAGCGATAGCAATAGCAGCTGCAAGTGTTGCAAGAGTTGCCTCACCTTGATAGTGAGCGAAAAATGCAAATCCAAGAGAGAATAGTCCTATAAATATATCCCAATAATCTTCAATAAAATAGCGGATTCGCCTGTCCAAAACATTGTCCTTATAATTTAAAATATAAAATGATTATACAGATGAACTTTTAAATCCATCCCTTTCGTTTGAAAAGATAAAGCGGTAATATTGACGAACATACCATTAAAAATATCGACACCAAGTAACCATAATGCCATTGAAGCTCAGGCATGATGGTAAAGTTCATCCCGTAAATACTTGCAATCAGAGTTGGCGGCAAGAAAATGACATTCATAATTGTAAACATTTTAATGACTTTATTTTGCTCAATACTCAAAAGACCGACGAAAATATTTTGGAGATATTCAAGGCGTTCAAAATTAAAATCGGTATAGTCAATCAACGATTTAATATCTTTAAGCATGATTGCGACATCACCTTTTAATGCACTTTTATACTTCGTTGATTTCAAGAAAGAACTCATAATTCGCTGTTTATCATTGAGATTTTCACGCAACTGCATGTTCAAATCTTCTAACGACGAAATACGCTCCAATATTTCTTCATCATCATTGGTATAATCTGTAAATACGTGTCTTCTAAGACGTGTAATATCACGCGAAAGTTTTTCAATAATATCAGCATCTGCATCGATTCGTATATCTAAAATTTGACAAAAAATATCATAACCACTTTCAAACTGCTTAGGTGCAGCAAAAAATTTACGATTAAACTCATCAAAGGTATAAAGTGCGGTGTATCGAATTGAGATGAGTAAATTTTTATAGAGAATAAAAGATACTGTTTCATTGTGCGAATTTTGCGCTGTGTTCACCAAAAAAAAGCTATTTATTTCAATACGATCGTTCTCTTCCCAATAACGCGAACTAATTTCAATCTCTTCAGTCTCTTGCTTCGTCGGGAATTTAATTTCAAAGGTATTTTCAATAAAAACAATCTCATCATAAGTAGGCATCAACATATCGATCCAGATTACTTTTTCAATATTATCTCCATCTAGCTCAGACATAGTATCAATAAGGGCAATGGCATTCTCATTTTTTACATAACATTTAATCATGGCGCCACCTCTTTGTTAAATCTATCTTTATAACTGCACTTCTGACACAGCTCTTCATGCGCAATATTACGTGCAAATCCTTGCACAATATCACAAGAACGTTTGGTTGCTAGAATTTTACCCAAATTTGTTGCGTGTAGGTTACCGAGTTCCATTTCACCCTCTGAGTCTAAACAGCACGGAACAACACGTCCATCAGCTAAAATAGCAATTTGTTTGCTCAAGCCATGACAATATCCATCGCCAACAGCCTCATTTTGAAGGTTTGGCCATTGAAAATACACGTCCATCAGCTAAAATAGCAATTTGTTTGCTCAAGCCATGACAATATCCATCGCCAACAGCCTCATTTTGAAGGTTTGGCCATTGAAAATAGCGGTCAAAATGAAGTAATATCTTGGAAGCCAAACGTATCGATTGGCGTTCACCACTTACGCTTTCAGTAAGTGATTTAACACCAAAATGCTTTTCAAGTATTCCAAAAAGCCGCTCATTAAACTCGGACTCACTGTGAATTTCATCGAGATTCCAGAGTCGTAAATTAATGAAAAAATCGTTTTTTTGGGTCAGTTTCTCATCACATAAGGCTAATATTGGCTCCAAGTACGCTTCAAAACTTCGCGCAACACTGTTTTTATTAAAACTGTTGAATGAAATATTGACTTGTCGAATGGAAGGGTGAAAAAGAGTAGCACGACGACTCTCATCGAGATAAAACCCGCTTGTGGTAATCATCACTTTAAAACCTAATGTATGGGCACAATCGAGATAATCACCTAAATTAGACAATACCATCGGGTCACCCATAACGTGCAAGGCTATCTCATCTGTATATTCTCGCAGCTGAACCAAAATCGATTCAAAAAAGACCAAGCTCATTGTAGAAGATGGCTGCTCTATAGGGGGACAAAAACTGCATGCCAAACCGCAAATATTGGTAATTTCGATGTATGCACGAAAAAATTTCACGGTAAAAAGGAGACAATTCCTGCGGTAATAGCAACATTGAGAGA
>JAPLGN010000029.1 GCA_026390135.1 Campylobacterales bacterium
TTCTGAGTGTTCAGGTGGCTATAGAGAGGGGGAAACGCCCGGTCCCATTCCGAACCCGGAAGCTAAGACCCTCTTCGCTCATAATACTGCATCTTTCAGGTGTGGAAACGTAGGTCGCCGCCTGGCCTCGGATTTATCAACTTCATTTACAATCATCAATTACAAACTCTTTCCGCTTCTTCTTTTACATTCAATCACAAGCAATCTTATAATCTCAATCACTTCCTTTTTTTAGAATTACTTTTTTCAATCATAAAGTCTTTAATCTCTTGCTCTCCTTTTATCTGTAATCTTTGATTTCACACTCCTACGCTTTGAACTTGAAGAGACCCTAATTACAAGTAAATTAGTTTCTATTATCTTTATGTTGATTATTTATGATATAATCATTCTAAATAATTTAAAAGGTTACTTATGGTTAAGATAATGATTTTCTTGATGCTTCTAATCTCACTCTCATTTTCAGCAGTGAATGTAAATAAGGCAAATTCGGCACAACTCGAGACACTTAATGGTATCGGTCCAAGCAAGGCACAGGAGATTTTGAAGTACAGAAAGGCTCACGGTGCATTTAAAACAGTAGATGAATTAGTAAATGTAAAAGGGATTGGAGCAAAGACGCTTCAACGTATGAAGACTCAAGTTTCAGTTCGGTAATGTTTTAGATTTTGTTTGAAAAAGATTGCCAGCATAAATGCTGACAATAAAGAAGAAGTAGCTTAATAGCTACGATCGTCGAATGGAGCGCCTGCAACCACTTTACGTGATACAGTGTATGGAATCAATGCCGCTGCACGAGATTGTTTAATAGAGATCGTTACCATATCTTGGTGACGTTTACAGTTACCCGTTAAACGACGTGGCATGATTTTGAAACGCTCAGAGAGTGAATATTTCAATGAAGCTACATCTTTGTAGTCAATGAAATCTACTTTTTGTTCGCAGTATTTGCAAAAACGTTTTTTAAATTTTCTTTTTTCTGACATGGTTATTTCCTTGTACTCGTTCTAGAACGGAATTTCGTCTTCGTTGATATCAATCTCTGGGAGATTGTTTTCGGGCATTTTTGCTGGTGATGGTTTAGAATATGATGGTGGAGGCGTATAGGCTTTTTGAGCAGGGGCATCATACCCTCCCTCATAGTTGCTACTGCTTCCACTATCATCACCGTAACCACCCTGAGAAGCCTCGCTACGTGAATCGAGCATTTGCATCGTTTCAACAATAACGGAGTGCTTAGAGCGCTTTTGTCCACTTGTTTGGTCAACCCATTGATCAAATTTTAATCGTCCTTCGACGAGGATTTTTGAACCCTTACGAAGGTATTGATTGGCTACCTCACCTGAACGTCCGAAAAAAGTGATGTCGACAAAACATGTCTCTTCTTTTTTTTCACCGTTCACAGTAAATTTGCGACTCGTAGCGATAGCTGTATTGGCAATTGCCGATCCACCTTGTGCATACTTGAGCTCAATGTCACGAGTGAGATTTCCAACCAAAATAATTTTATTAAACATGAGTTTTCCTTAGGGCTTAAGAAGCTACTTCTTCAGTTGTTGTTTCAGCAACAGGAGCTACAGGAGCAGGTGCCGCAGCAACAGTCTTTTTAGTTTTTTCAACCATTGTATTCCATGCTTTAATTTCACGTTTACTATCATATTTCATAGTTACAAAACGCAAGATTTCCTCGTTGATACGGAAACGTCTTTCAATTTCACTGATTGCAGAAGGTGCAACAGTGTAATACATAACGTAGAAATAACCACGAACATTTTTTTCGATCGGGTAAGCTAGTTTTTTCATCCCCATTGCATCGCGTCCAATGATCTCTCCGCCGTTTGACGTGATGACCTCTTCGACGAGTGCGAGGGTGTTTTTAATCTCTTCTTCTGTAAGAGTTGGTTTTACGATTACTAAGTTTTCGTAATGTCTCATAGCGTATGTCTCCTTATGGTGTTCGCCCCTTATGGTTGTTATACAGCACGACAATCGTGTTGCAAAGAGCAAGGAACTCGCGAATTATACTGAAAAATAGCTTAATATTAGTTTTAGTTAAAGTACGCTTTGAAGTTTCAAGAGGGCAGAGAGGAGTAATGACTCTTGATCTGGTGAGCCTGTTGATTTCATTTTTAATTCGGTATCTAAAAGGAGATTAATCCCTTTTTTATACCCATTAGGAGTGATTTTAATGGAGAGTGAAGCACGTTCTTTTTCGATAAATCCAGGCAACTTGTATCCAAGAACGAGGGCTGAATCGGCTATGCCGTGAATTTTTATTGAGATATTAAAGAGATAAAGTTGGGTCAAAAATCCGCTAATGGCAGTGAGAAGTTGTATCTCATTTTCACCGGATTCAAGCAGATGACGAAGAGAGGGTAGAAATTCTTTTTTTTCAATTACTTGCGTGATAAAGTGATCAAGTTTGATTTCACTAAGTCCGTAAACATGCTCATCAATTTCTTTTATCGTGATGGGTTTGCCTAAAATGGAAAGCTTTGAAAGTTCATTGCAGGCGAGTGAAAGATCATTGTTGTGAAGATCAAGAAGATGAAAGGCGGCTTGATTATCGAGCTGTACTCCTGCTCTTTGTGCTTCCTGAAGTAAAATGGCACGGGCTTCATTGGCAAAGGGGCTGTAAAAACGTACAGAGCCTGCATGAGTACCTTTGAACGCGGTATCCACACTTTTAACATCATCTCCTACGTAGCAGTAAATGAAAGTATTGTCAGGATTTTTGCTGGTGAGCTCTACAAAGATATCGAGTTCGGATTTTGGAAGCTTTTTTTCATGTTTCACGATCAAGAGATTCTGATCTCCAAAGAGTGAACCTTGCGAAAGATGTGCTTTTGCGGTGCTAAAATCATACTCATCATGGTACATACTCAACACAGATGCCCCTTCGATACGGGCAAGTGCAGTTGCATAGCGATCAATAAAAAAGTGACTCTCGCCAAAAAGTGCCATGGCACGAGGGGCGTTGCGGTTTTGGAGATGACGGTCGAGATCTTGTCGTGTCATACTGCTGTTCCTTGGTCATTTTCTTCTTTTTCAATTTTGCTGACAAATGAAGCTGTGATTTTTGCCGTCGCCAAATCAGCACCCTCAATTTTGACCATAATATCATCAAAAAGGAGTAAGCCAAAATGAGCTGTGACATTTACTTTGGCTCCTGTAATGACATCATGAATTTCAGCTCGGATTTGATCTTCGGTTTGCATGACACGGGCTTTGAAGGTTTGACCGATGACGGTGCTTGCCCAGCGTGCGAATTTGCGTTCTTGGAAACGGATTTCGATGTCGCTGGCTTCTCGCTCTTTTTCACTGATGGAGGTGCAGAGGGATTCGATATTGCGTAATACGTAGGAACCCTCTTCGGTATCACCTGCTTTTATGGCTTTGAGAAGGCGATGGACGATTAGGTCACTGTAGCGGCGAATGGGTGAGGTGAAATGGGTATAGCGCTCAAATCCCAAACCAAAATGCCCTGTGTTGTAGGGGGCATAGCGGGCTTGCATTTGGGCACGGATGATGAGGGTGTCCACTTCACTTACTAAATCACGCTCTTGGGCTTGGGCTTGGATTGCTGTGATAGTCTCTTTGATATTTCCTTGAAATTCAACAAAAATTCCAATGGAGGCCAGTTCTTGATAGAGGGATTGGAGTTTCATTGGACTTGGAGGTTCATGAATACGAAAAACACCTCGGTCGTACATAGATGCTGCCGCTTTGTTGGCGAGGAGCATACAGTCTTCAATCAAGGCATGCGAAGGGGTTTCAACGGCAAATTCTGTTGAGACAATATTTTGATGTTCATTGATACGCATTTCCAATTCGCTGGAACGGAAGTCATACCCTTTTTTCATACGCTCTTGTTTGAGTTTGGCGGTTAAGTCGTTGAGTTGCGGGATGTACTCAAGGACGAGTTTTTCTTTCTCAGTCGTTGGAGTAAGATTACCTGCTAAAAATAGATCAATCTCTTCGTAAGTGAAACGGCGGTGAGAATGAATAAGAGATTCGTATAAATCTGTTGATGCCACTTCGAGTGTAGTGGGGTCTATTTTCATCTCAAACGTATAGGCAAGTCGATCGACGAGGGGCTGAAGAGAACAGAGTGTTTCGCTCAACTGACGGGGTAACATTGGGATAGAACGGTGAGGGAGATAGATGGAAAAACTGCGATAAATTGCTTCGGCATCGATTGCACCAAAGGGGTGAACGTATTCACTGACATCGGCAATGGCAACGTAAAGGGTATTGCTCTCAGGAATATAACAGATGGCATCATCGTAATCTTTTGCCGTTACGGGATCGATGGTACAAAAGGGTAAATGACGTAAATCACGTCGATGGGGATAAAGGCTCGCATCGACTTCTTTAGGAAAGGATGCTGCCATCTCCAAAACATCTTCTTCAAACGCATCATGTTTATTGTAGAGGGCAAGTACGATTTTTTCATCAACTTTTGGATCACTCAAATTTCCCAAATACGTTGATACGCTATTTTGATTGTTGATTTGATAAACGGAACCGTCTGTTGTTTCGGGTAAATCGATAAGAGATATTGAGATGTTTTGTGAAGTTCGGATGTCTTGGAGTTGTAATTCACCACTTTTGGTACTGATAACACCGATACTAAAGGTTTCACTTCTCCCAACAATGATGACCACTTTTGCACTGGGTCCGCCACGTTTTCCTAGTAAGCGTTGAGCAATAACTAAATCACCTTCACGAGCACCATTAAGATACGATGTGTCAATAAAATGGTCACGAATACTTTCACCTATGGTTTGCAAGTACGCACCCGATGTTTGGACGCTTGAGATAGTACCTGCTCGGTATTGGGAAGAAAATTGGTATTTTTCATTTTCGAAGTTGAGAATTTTTTGTGTATGCCATTGATGGACGAGTTCTTGCTCACTTGCAGCAATATCTTGTTTAAACAGACCATGGGTAAGGCGGATTAAGAGTGATTTCATGAGAGTATTATAGTGTATTATTTATTGAACGCCAAAGGAATAAAATCCATTTTACGATGGAAGAGACTTGCGAGGCTCATATTCTTATGGTAGAATAATCCCTTGACATAAAGCAAAAAGGAAAAATAAACATGACACAAGAAGCTATTTTAAGTCAGCTTGGACTTATCCCAAACGTTGCTCTCGCAGATCAGCTGGAAAGAATTGAAAAAAATACCCATGGATTTGAGAAAATTATTAAACACGTTATGGATTTGCATGAAGCATTAAAAACGAATGAAGCCTATGTGGCACTTTCTAACACAGTCGATTTGTTTAAAATCAAAATAGATGCAACGAGTAAAATAAGTGCTACTGAAGCGATGGAAAAAATAAATCATTTTGCAGACAAGTTTAAAGTTAAGCTCCAAAAAGTAGAAGGAAAAGAGACATTTTATATCGTAGGATTTGCTTCGTAATGATGATAGAACCGATGACACCTAGGGGATACGATGAACTTTTAAGAGAGTTTAAATATCTCAAAGATGTTGAAAAACCGCATGTCAATCAGGAAAAGCAACGAGCTGCAGAATTGGGTGACCGTAGCGAAAATGCTGAATATCATGCGGCAAAAGAGAAGCTTCGGCACATAGACAAGAGGCTTTTTTATCTCAATAGCATGATAGAAAAGGCACAAATAATCGATCCTTCACAGCTTAATCATTCTCGAGTCCATTTTGGTTCAACCGTCACTATTATTAGCGATGGTGACGATGAATCAATCTACTCGATTTGTGGAACGTTAGAAAGTGAGCCTGAGAATGGTCTTATTTCAGTACATTCACCATTGGCTCGCGCTATGTTGGGTAAGGAAGAGGGAAATGAGTTTAGGGTTGTTCTCCCTAATGGAAAAAAAGAGTATGAAATTGAATCTATTAGGTACATTGATATTTTTACTTTGAAAAAAAATCATCGTAACGAAGCAGATTTTGGTTACAAGTAGCAGTACTTTAAGATAGCTAACCCTTTGGCTTTGGTATAATCGCGTCATTATTACCATTTAAGGAAACTGCCGTGAGTGTTCCCCTCCAAGATATTGAAAAAGTTCTCAAACAACATAAACTTTCCCAAGACGATTATGCACATATACAAAAAATCCTCGGACGTGAGCCTAATCTCGTTGAGATCGGTGTTTTTTCGGCTATGTGGAGTGAACACTGTAGTTATAAATCCTCTAAAAAACATTTGAGCGGTTTCCCTACCAAAGCACCATGGGTTATCCAAGGTCCGGGTGAAAATGCAGGAGTTATTGACATCGGCGGCGGTTATGCGGCTGTGTTTAAAATGGAAAGCCACAATCATCCAAGTTTCATCGAACCGTATCAAGGTGCTGCTACAGGCGTTGGCGGAATCATGCGTGACGTATTTACTATGGGGGCTCGCCCGATTGCGAACCTCAATGCCCTCCGTTTCGGTAATGTGATAAACAAAGATGATATTAGTGCGCATCAGCGTTATTTGGTGCGCGGTGTTGTGTCGGGTATCGGCGGATACGGTAACTGTATGGGTGTTCCGACCATTGGTGGTGAAACGAGCTTTGATGAGTGTTACAATGGTAATATTCTTGTTAATGCCTTTACTCTCGGACTTGCAAAAAGTGATGAGATTTTCTACGGTCGTGCTGAGGGGATGGGTAATCCGGTTATCTATGTCGGAAGCAAAACGGGACGTGATGGTTTAGGCGGAGCTGTAATGAGTTCGGATAGCTTTACAGAAGCGTCTAAAGGACTGCGTCCTACTGTTCAAGTGGGTGATCCGTTTACGGAAAAATTGCTTCTTGAGGCGTGTTTGGAGCTTTTCAAAACGGATTATGTTGTCGGTATTCAAGACATGGGAGCAGCAGGTCTAACATCAAGTGCATTTGAAATGGCAGGCCGTTCTGGCAGCGGTATGATCATGAATCTCGATAAGGTTCCCGCTCGAGAAGAGGGGATGATGCCTTATGAGTTTATGCTGTCTGAATCTCAAGAACGTATGTTGATTTGTGCGCGTAAAGGGACAGAGCAAGCTATTATCGATATATTCGAAAAATGGGATCTTGATTGTGCAGTTATCGGAGAAGTAACGGGAACAGGCAATATGGAACTTTTCTGGCATGGTGAAAAATGTGCGGAAATTCCGGTTGATCCTGTGAGCGAAGAAGCTCCCGTACTTGACCGTCCGACGAGTCGTCCGACCTATTTGGATGAAATTGCAAAAGTTACATTAGCTGATTTTGATACCGTAGACAATCAAGCTGCATTCGAAAAACTCATTTCTTCTATGGAAGTGGTTGATAAAGGGTGGATCTATCAGCAATACGATTCGATGGTACAAACGAATACGATAAAAAAAGGCGGAGAACTTGATGCCTCGGTCATCCGTATTAAAGAAAACGGTGTTGCGTTGGCGATGAGTGCCGATTGTAACGTTCGTTTCTGCTACATCGATCCATATGCAGGAGCAGCAGCAGCTGTTATCGAGAGCGGTCGAAATGTTGCGATGAGCGGTGCGACTCCTAAAGCCGTAACCGATTGTCTGAACTACGGTAATCCTGAAAATCCAGAAGTGATGTGGCAATTTGCTCAAGGGTGTTTGGGAATCAAAGAGGCGTGTGCTGAACTAAATACTCCGGTTATTGGAGGTAACGTATCTCTTTATAATGAAACCAATGGAAAATCAGTATTCCCAACTCCTGCCATTGCAATGGTCGGTATTAATGAAGATCAAAACAATGTGTTACTTTCAACGTTTCAAAAAGAGGGAAATACACTTTATCTCGTAGGTGAAAGCCGCAGCGAATTTGGTGGATCACTTTATATGAAAGAGCTATGTGGAACTGTTGCTGGGACGATCCCTGCTATGGATTATGATAAAGAGCGTGCATTATGGAATCTTGTTATCGAAGCGAATAAAAAAGGTCTTCTCTCCTGCGCAAAAGATTGTAGTGCAGGCGGTGTGGCAATCGCATTGGCGAAAATGGCATGTGTAAGCTCAAAAGGGATTGTGGCTACTATGAATGTTACGGACAGCCGTGATATTTTTGCTGAGAGCATGTCCCGAGCAATCATCGAAGTAGCCCCTGAAAATTGTGCAGCATTTGAAGCGATGTTGGGCGATTTGAAGTCTGAGAAAATCGGAACGATTGGCGGAGATGTGTTTGCATTGAATGATGTAAAAATGAATCTTGCTGATATGCAAGAAGTGTATTACACTACTTTTGGAAAAGTGATCGAAGGGGATTTGTAATCTTTTTTCCGTCATCCTCGGACTTGATCCTGGGATCCATCCCCCTAAATGCAGAGCTGGATTCCCGCTTTCGCGGGAATGACGAGGCGATTACTCTTTCAATCTCTCAATCTTAGCGCCAAGTGCGCGTAACTTCTGCTCTAAATTCTCATAACCACGATCAAGATGATAAATACGATGAACGTTTGTTGTTCCCTCTGCTGCCATTGCCGCAAGAACAAGAGCACTTGATGCACGTAAATCCGTTGCCATTACATCTGCACCAAATAGCGGCGTTTCACCCATAACAGTAGCTGTGTGACCATTTAGCATAATATCAGCACCCAAACGCTGTAATTCACTAACGTGCATAAAACGATTTTCAAATAAGCGTTCTTCAATGATACTTGTACCGCTTGCAAGCGTTGCAAGTGCTAAAAATTGTGCTTGCATATCGGTTGGAAATGCGGGATATTCTTGGGTGATGATATGGACGGGTTTTAGTTTTTCTGCGGGATGAATGGTCATAGTTGTGTCGGTTATATCGATGGTACAACCCATTTGTTCCAGTTTGGCTGTGACGGCATCAAGGTGATCGTGACGCACTTTTTCAAGGGTAATAGTTGAACCTGTTATGGCTCCTGCACACAAATAGGTTCCTGCCTCAATCCGGTCAGGAATGATTTCAAAATCAACCATATCAATGGTTTTTCCGCCCGTACCGATGATGGTAAGGTCAGATGTTCCGATTCCGGTAATATCTATACCGCTGTCTCGTAAAATTTCGCACAGTTGGACGACTTCAGGCTCTTTTGCGCAGTTGACTAAAACTGATTTTCCATGAGCGAGTGCAGCTGCCATGACGACATTAGCTGTTCCTGTTACGGTGATTTTATCGAAAATAATGTGTGCGCCTTTGAGCCCCTCAGGTGCAACGGCATGGACATATCCTGCATGGATGGTGATCGTCGCACCCATTTGCTCCATAGCTTTGAGGTGTAAATCAATAGGACGCTGACCGATAGCGCATCCTCCCGGAAGAGATACTTCACAGTGGCCGAAACGAGCAAGCAGCGGACCTAGAACGAGGATAGAAGCGCGCATGGTTTTGACGATATCATAGTTTGCCATCGTATCGTTGACGCTCGAAGTGTCCATTGTAAGTATGTGATCTTCAAGAGTGTAAGATGCACCAAGATTACCTAAAAGTTTTAAAAGTGTTTTGATGTCTACGACTTCCGGCATATTGCTGACAGTGAGCTTGTTGTGCGCTAAAAGCGTTAGTGTAATCAGGGGTAACGCTGCGTTTTTTGCACCTGAAATGGTGACGGTTCCGCTAAGTTTGGTAGGGCCTTGAATTTGTAAATAGTCCATTAAAATTCCCAAAGTAAAAAAAGTTTGATATTATAAGGTAATGTTGTTGAAAGTGCTATAATTTTAAGAAAAGAAGGAGATACCGTGAGCTCAGCCCTTGACCGCCTAAAAAATCTGACCGCGCAGATCTCCAGTTATGAGTTAGAGCGTAAAAATAACCTTAAAACAGTAGAAGAATTGTATACCAAACTTGCTATTTTTAACAAAGTGGAGAATTTTACTGACTTATTTGAGTTTAAAGCAATTAACCTCTCTGGAATTTCATTGGGTGATGAAGATCTGGGTGCCATAAAAGAGGGAAAATACGCTCAGATTATCGGGATATTGTATGATGGACAAGCTAAAGTAAAAAATAAAAATATTTCACTTGCTTATTACGGTCGTGCTGAAAAAGTGGGCGATGAACGTAAAAAAGATATTATCACCTTTATTTTGGGATGGAGATTTGAGAAAAGTTTTCGTACTCTAGAACATTATCATAATTTGATGGGGCAAATAAAAAATCTACCTCGCGACGAAGAATGCTGATTTTTTTAGATACTGAAACAACAGGATTGGAGATAAGTGATCGAATCTGTGCGATAGGTTTTATTGACGAGGATGAGGTTCACTATGAGTTGATAAATCCAATGAAAAAAATCCCCCCAAATGCAAGTGCTATTCATCACATTACGAATGAGATGATCAAAGAAGCACCCGTTTTCAGTCTATCAAAAAGTTATGAAAAACTCATCGAACTCAATAATCCTGAAACAATTTTAGTGTCCCATAACTCTCCTTTTGATTTGGCTATGCTGCAAAAAGAAGGGATAACGTGGCAAGGTATGACGATTGACACGCTCAAATGTTCTAAAGCACTGATGGATGATCTGGATGGGTATAGCTTGCAATTTTTACGGTATGAGCTCAGGCTGTATCGAAATGAAGTGGAATTTTTTAACGACTATGGTGTGGACATCACTCCTCATCATCCTCTCAGCGATGCGCTGCATGCCAAAATGATTTATGAATATCTCCTTGACTTGGCGGATGACGAAGAATTAGTCGCTATGTCACAAAGCCGTCTCCTTCTCACGCGTCTTCCATTTGGTAAATATGCTAAAAAACGCATTGAAGAAATGGCGCTGAAAGACCCCGCTTATTTGAAGTGGATGTTGGAGAGTTTGATGGATATGGATGAAGATTTGCGTTATAGCATTGAATATTATTTGCGCAACTCAGTGTAAGCTGCGCTGATATTTTTGGCTCTATTCATCGTTAATTTTAAAGAAAGAGAGACAAATTTGGTAGGGATTTTATGTCGTTTCGTCTTTTGAAGCAGTGGCAAAGCTTTGAGAGGGTATTCTTTTAACGAATAAAAACAGTACTATTTTTAGATAAAGCAGATAACCTTGAAAAAAACGATTAGCTCCTTGTGGTCACCTTATGATCACGAAGCAGTACAGACGAGACCTGTCATGTGGCGGCTGATGATTCCCCTGAGCCTCTTGATTGTGTTATGTACTATTGGTGCTGGTATATTGGCATACAAGCTGCATCAGCATTCTCTTTACGATGCTTCCAATAGCAATATGAATGAACTAACGCATAATATGGAAACGCTCTTGAATGCGCAATCCTCCGGAATGTTATTGGCGATTACCTCAATGGCGCGTGATCCTCAGGTAATTAAAGCGTTACGTGAACGCAATTCTCAACAACTTCTGATGCAATGGCAAGAGATTTTCGAGACCATGAAAGAGCAAAATCATCTGACCCATTTTTGTTTTATGGATAAAAATCGGGTGTGTCTGCTACGGGTCCATAAACCTGCTAAAAAAGGGGATGTGATTGATCGTTTCACGGTCTTGCAGGCGCAGTGGAGTCGAAAAAGTGCATGGGGTCTTGAAATTGGGCCATTAGGAACATTGACACTGAGCGTGGTTGTCCCTGTTCTTGTCAATAATGAACTGATTGGGTACATTGAGCTGGGCAAAGAGATCGAAGACATTCTCCCCGGTCTCCATTCTCAACCCAATGTCCATTTGATGATGGTACTGCACAAAACCTATCTCAAGCAAACGCAATGGGAAGAGGGGATGGCGGTTTTAGATCGTGAAGGAGATTGGAATCTTTTGAAGAATAATGTGGTGATTTATTCTTCTTTTAAAAATACTCCTAAAGAGATTCTGTCACTTTGTGACTCCAAGGCGGGATTAACCTATCAATCCGATGATGCCAAAGAGGTCTCTTCGCAGGGAAGCACGTATCGTGTCTCAGTATCCCCGATTAAAGATGTTTCGAGAAAAGAAGTGGGCAACTTGATTATCATCAACGACATCACAAAAGAAAATTTGGAGTTTTTTGATACGATGACAATCGGTGGTTTGATCGGCTTTGGAATTATTGTAGTGATTGTTGGGTTGATTTATCTCCTTCTTCGCCGTACGGATGAGTGGATTAAAGATCAGCAACGGCATCTCATAGTGAGTCAGTATCGGCTGGAACAGCTCGCTCAACATAGCCGAAGTATCGCTTGGGAAGTGAATGAACATGGGATGTATACGTATGTGAGTGACGTTGCCAGTGAAGTGCTGGGATACGATGCTGATGAGTTGATTGGGAAATATTTTTATGACCTCCATCCAAGTAGCGGACGAGATGCCTTCAAGCAAGCAGCCCTGGAAGTATTTGCACGTAAAGAAGCTTTTTCTAATCTCAGAAACCAAGCGATGAGTAAAGAAGGGATCGTTGTTTGGTTGATGACGAATGGACTTCCTATTCTTGCGGAGGATGGAAGACTGTTAGGGTATAGGGGAAGCGATATTGATATTACTCAATGGCAAAAAGCAGAAGAACAGATTAATCAACTCGCATTTTTTGATTCTTTGACCGGATTGCCTAATCGAGCGCTCTTAATCGATCGGCTCCATCAGGCGATGGCTCTTGGAGATCGAAACGGTGAGTTTTGTGCATTAGTATTTATTGATTTGGATAATTTTAAAATTCTCAATGACACACTGGGGCATATAGTGGGTGATAATTTGCTCAAGCAATCAGCACAGCGTCTTGTTCAGTGCATTCGTGAGGGAGACAGCGCAGCCCGGCTTGGAGGAGATGAGTTTGTGGTTCTTCTCTCGAATTTGGGAAGTGATGAATCACATGCCGCTGTATCGAGCCGATTGGTTGCCGAAAAAATCTTGACTGTGTTCAACGAAGTATACCAACTTGAGGAACTCACGTATCACTCTACTGCGAGCATTGGTATTTCCTTGTTTAGAGGGGATGAGGTGAGCGCAGATGAACTGATGAAGCAAGCAGATTTGGCAATGTATGAGTCCAAAGAAGCAGGGCGAAATACCTTGCATTTTTTTGATCCTAAAATGGAAACTGCTCTTCGGGAACGAACTCTTTTGGAAGAGGAGATTCGTCAGGGAATTCAACAAGAACAGTTTGAACTTTATTACCAGCCTCAAGTGTACTCGGATGGGAGAGTCTATGGAGCTGAAGCCTTGGTTCGATGGAATCATCCGATTCGAGGGGTCATCTCACCCTTGGAGTTTATACCGATTGCCGAAGAGACAGGACTTATCTTGCCTTTGGGTGCATGGATACTCAAATGTGCGTGCAGACAAATCGCACAGTGGAGTACACAGGAAATATTTGAGGATTTGACCATCGCGGTCAATGTCAGTGCTCATCAGTTTTCTCAAATCGATTTTGTTAATACTGTTTTTACGGCACTGGAGGAGAGTGGTGCAAATGCCAAGCGTTTGAAGCTAGAGCTCACAGAGAGTCTATTGGTTCAAAATGTTGAAGGGGTGATTGAAAAAATGGATTGTCTTAAATCGCATGGCATTCGATTCTCTCTGGATGATTTTGGAACGGGATATTCATCGCTTTCGTATCTTAAACGGTTACCTCTGGATCAGCTGAAAATCGATCAAAGTTTTGTTCGCGATATCTTAGTGGATTCCAATGATGCGATTATCTGTAAATCGACTATTGCGCTGTCGGAGAGTATGGGATTTTCCGTTATTGCGGAGGGGGTTGAAAGCAAAGAACAGCTGGATGCTTTGAATCAGCTTGGATGCCGTGTATCAGGGGTATTTGTTTAGCCGTCCGTTGAATCTTGAAGCGTTTGAAGCCTATCAAAAAAATTTAATGTAGGTAAGGAGACAGCATGAATTCTTTGAAAATTAAAATTATTTTTATCCTTAGTCTACTCATCCTGGCAGTAGTTTCAACAATGACTACTTACAGTTTAATGCATGAGAAAAAAGAGAATGAGCGGCGGTTGAGTGAAGCGTATGAACAGGTTCATAGAACGTACAACGAAACCATCCGCGATACCGTCCATTTTTATCAAGCCAGAGCCGAAGCTAATTTTCGCTCTCCGGGAGTTTTGGAAGCATTTCGTGAGGGAAATCACTATGCATTGTATGAATTGATGAAGCCTCGCTGGGAAGTGATGCAACATGAAAACCCTTCGTTGATAGTTTTGCAGTTTCACCAAGCCAACGGCAAATCTCTTTTACGTCTTCATAAGCCTGATGTATACGGAGACAATATCGCTTCTGAACGCCCTATGGTAGCGTACGCTCATGCTAATACTCAAAATGTTTCAGGATTTGAAGAGGGGCGTCAGGGCTTGGCATTTCGTGTTCTTATCCCTGTTTTTGATCAGGGCATCTATATTGGCTTAATCGAGTTTGGTATTGCTACTCCATATTTCACGGATAAAATCCACCGTTTTGCGGGGTATGATGCCTTTTTCTTTGTCAATAAAAATAGTTTGGGACATTTTGGAGAGTTTCGAGAATCAGTTGTTGTCGGTCAGTATGTCGGAATCGATATTTCACTCCATGATGAATCTTTTTTACAACACTATACCCGTTATCATACAAAACTTCAAAATGATGTTATAACCTACGAGCAGCAAGCGTATGATGTCAATGTCCTCCCAATCAAAGAGTATCGCTCTCATTCCATCGGAGCGATTATGTTTGTGCGACCTACGGATGATTTTGCGGTTCATGTGCGCCACACGCTTGTTGCTTCAGGACTTATTGCTCTTCTTTTGATATTAATTATGGGACTGATCGTTGATCGGATTTATTCATTTGTTACCGCAAAAATGAGTTTTCAAGAGCGTTATGCTCAGATGATTCTCGATTCAGTTCCCTCTCCCGTAATCGTCACCGATGGTAATACCCTTATTGCTGCCAGTGATGTATTTTTACAATATTTCCATTATGAAACGCTTGAAGCATTCAAGCATGAGCATCAGTGTGTTTGTGAATATTTCGAAGAGGGCGGTACGGATGAATATCTGATGCCGATGCGTAACGATCAGCGTTGGACTACGTTTATGCTTGAGCATCCGCACAAAACTCACAAAGCAAAAATAACCATTCATGGCGTGAGCACGGTTTTTGAAGTGAGAATTTCGGTCTTAAATCTCAATGATACACTTCGTTATGTTGTTATATTTAACGATATTTCAAGCATGCAGCAGCAGAGCATGAGCGACCCATTGACCGGTGCTGCCAATCGGCTGTATTTTAGTATGGTCTATTCGCATGCGATCAATGTGGCACGACGCGGTGAAAAACCATTGGCCCTTATCTTTATTGATATTGACCATTTTAAAATGGTCAATGACATGTACGGTCATCTCATAGGGGACGTTGTGTTGAAACAAATTGCAGAAATTGTGAGCAAGCGGATTCGAAACAGCGATATATTTGCCCGCTGGGGTGGAGAAGAATTTGTTCTTCTCCTTCCGGATACAGGTCTTGAGGAGGCAATCGGTGTGGCAAATAGCCTCAAAGAAGTGATTAATTCCGAAGAATTTGAACACGTAGGAACAGTAACTTGCTCGTATGGGGTTGCCATTTTAAAAGAGAATGAAACAGGTGAGGAACTTTTGAAGCGTTCTGACGAAAAACTTTATCAAGCCAAAGAATCAGGGCGTAATAGAATCGTTTCTTGATGAAGCCTTACTTTATCTTTTCAAGTAAAACATAGTATTATCACAATAAAAAAACAAACAAATAGTTCAAAAGGGATTTAGTGGAATCAATCGACATTTTCCCATGGGACAATCATTTCAATACTGGTCTCTCATTGGTAGATGAACAGCACTATCGGCTCGTTGCATTACTCAATCAATTGGCACGTGCGGTTACTTTTAAATCCGATGATTTCCACCTCAACCAAATTTTTGATGAACTTCTGGACTATACAGTTTATCACTTCAAGACAGAAGAAGCGATTTGGGGAAAATATTTTCCCCAAGACAGTATGCTTGAAGATCATATAGCAGTGCATCAAGAGTTTATTGACACCATAGTGCGGTTGAAAGCAGAGCAAAGTGAGCGTTCGAGTGCCGAAATTGTTGAAGAGACATTAGCCTTTTTAGCACGATGGCTTGCTTCTCATATTCTTGAATCAGATCGATTTATGGCGTACATTGTCCTCGCTCTCCAAGAGGGTCTGGATATGGATACTGCAAGAGAACATGCGGTGAAGAGCATGAGCGGTTTTACTCGAACGCTGATTGATCTTATTTTATCGATCTATGAAACTTTGTCTACGAATACCTTACAGCTAATGTATGAAATCCGACAACAAAAGATACTGGAAATAGAAAAATCTGAGCTTGAAAGCAAGTTCTATATCCGTGAAGAATATCAACGTACTATCTTAAATAACTTCCCTTTTATAATGTGGCTAAAAGATGTACAAGGACGATATTTGGTAGTCAATGAGACTTTTGTCAAAGCCTGCGGACACTCTTGTACTGACAGTATCATTGGAAAAAATGACTTCGATATTTGGCCTCTTGATTTGGCACAGTTGTATCGCAATGATGATGATAGTGTTATGCAAAGCGGGATAAGTAAAAATGTTGAAGAATTCATAGAAGTAGACGGGAAGAAAGTATGGGTTGAGACCTATAAATCACCTGTAGAACTAAATGGAAAGATTCTCGGTACGGTGGGATATGCCCGAGAGATCAGCGAGCGCAAAGAGATGGAAGAGGCGCTTAAATATGAACGCAGTTTTTTAAAGACTTTAATTCATACGATTCCGGACCTTATTTTTTTCAAGGATGTAAATGGTGTTTATCTAGCTTGTAATCGACGTTTTGAAGATTTTTTCGGTGCATCTGAAACGGATATTGTGGGGAAAACGGATTACGACTTTGTGGATAAAGAGCTTGCTGATTCTTTCCGAAAAAATGATCAAATTGCAATGAAAAAAATGAGTGCATCCATTAATGAAGAATGGATCCCTTTTGCGAATGATGGTCACCGTGAATTTGTAGAAGTTACCAAAACACCTCTTTTGGATAGCGAAGGCTGTGTTGTTGGAATTTTAGGTATTAGCCATAATATCACCGAACGAAAAGAAGCGGAATCTAAAATTCGTCTTGCCGCAAATGTTTTTGCCTATTCTCGTGAGGGAATTTTGATTACGTCAGATGATGGAACCATTCTTGATGTTAACAACGCATTTACACGGATAACGGGATACGGTATAGACGAGGTTATCGGGCAAAAACCAAGCCTTCTCAAGTCCGGTCGGCAAGGAGAAGATTTTTATCGTGATTTGTGGAAGAGCCTGACAAAAAAAGGTCATTGGTATGGCGAAGTATGGAACCGTCGTAAAAATGGTGAAATATATGCTGAACTGCTGACCATTAGTACTATTTTTCAAGAAGATGGCAATGTTAAAAATTATGTGGCACTTTTTTCAGATATCAGCACGATTAAAGAACACGAAAAACATCTCGAGCATATTGCTCATTATGATGCTCTCACCGGTCTTGCCAATCGTGTTCTTTTAAGCGATCGTTTGGAACAAGCGATGATACAGACGTCAAGGCGTGGGGGACATTTGGCTGTTGCATATCTTGATTTAGACGGTTTCAAAGAGATTAATGATCGTTATGGACACGAAGCAGGAGATCAATTGCTAATGGCAATTGCAGTGAATATGAAGCTCTCTTTGCGGGAGGGAGATACGCTCGCACGATTAGGGGGCGATGAATTTGTAGCCGTATTGATGGATCTCGATGATTTTGAATCAAGTGTACCTACTCTTACTCGCTTGCTTCATGCTGCAGCACAGCCTGTGATATACGGTGATGCTGTGATTGAGGTATCTGCTAGTGTGGGAGTGACCTTTTATCCGCAGTTAGATGAGATGCAAGCCGACCAATTGTTACGCCAAGCCGATCAAGCGATGTACCAAGCTAAGCAAGCAGGAAAAAACCGTTTTCATCTCTTTGATGCTCAACAAGATTTCAGTGTTCGAGTTCATCATGAAAATATAGAGGGAATTCGTCATGCCCTTAATGAGGAGCAGTTTGTCCTCTATTATCAGCCAAAAGTGAATATGCATACAGGCGAGATTATAGGAGTTGAGGCACTTATTCGTTGGCAGCATCCAACGCAGGGCATCTTGCTTCCTATCGCATTTTTACCGGTTATCGAAGATCATCCCTTGGCAATCGATGTGGGCGAATGGGTTATTTCTACTGCACTTAAGCAAATTGATACATGGCAATCCATGGGTTTATCTATCAAAATCAGTGTAAACATCGGCGCGCATCAATTACAAGAAAGCGATTTTCTTGACCGATTAAAATTGATATTGAGGTCCTACCCCGGTGTCTCTCCCTCAATGCTTGAACTCGAAATATTAGAAACCAGTGCTCTCGAGGATATGAGTAAAGTTTCGAGGATTATAAGTGAATGTAAAAAGATGGGGATAAATTTTGCTTTGGATGATTTTGGTACAGGTTATTCTTCGTTGACTTACCTCAAGCATCTGCCTGTTTCTCTTTTAAAAATTGATCAAAGTTTTATACGTGATATGCTTTATGATCCTGATGATTTAGCAATTTTAGAGGGAATTCTTGGATTAGGAACAGCATTTCGTCGGGAGGTCATTGCAGAGGGGGTAGAGACCCTTGAGCACGGAAAAATGTTATTGCAGTTAGGTTGTGAACTAGCCCAAGGATATGCAATCGCCCGTCCTATGCCCGGAGATGAACTGCCATCATGGGCATTATCATGGAAGAGCGATCCTTCTTGGCTCAATCGAAAAAGCATCAGTCGTGATGAAGTACAGCTTCTTTATGCCACCGTCGAGCACAGTGCCTGGGTCAATGAAGTGGAGATGTTTCTAAAAGACGGTTATACTATTCCACCTGATCTTCATCCCGATGAGTGCCGTTTTGGTGAATGGCTCAATTCTAAAAAGAGTCAAAAGTTTAGTAATGATCC
>JAPLGN010000036.1 GCA_026390135.1 Campylobacterales bacterium
GAATATGAGAAAGATTCAAATAATCAATAAAAGCAACCGCACCACGAATGGGTTTTTTGGTATTATCATCGATCAATGTCCCTTGCACATCAATAAAAAACATTAAAGGTACTCACGCTCTAATGCAATAAGATCATCGAAGCTCTCACGAGAGCGAATAAGACGAGCCTGACCATCTTCATAGGCTACTTCAGCCGAGCGTCCTCGCGTATTGTAATTACTTCCCATTCCAAAACCATACGCACCCGCACTGTGTACCACCAATACATCATTATGTTCTAACATAGGCAAGGGATACTCTTTCGCCAAAAAGTCACCACTTTCACACACCGGACCGACAACATCCGCCAATGATTCTTCGCCACTTTTATCCAATGCTTCAATCCGATGATATGCATTATAAAGACTGGGACGAATAAGATCATTCATTGCCCCATCAACGACCACAAATCGCTTTTGACCATTTTGCTTTTCATACAACACTTTAGTCAAGAAATAACCGGCATTCGCCGTCAAAAAACGCCCAGGTTCACAAAGAATTGTCACATCAAGACCTTTGATTGCCCCTAAAATTGCCTGCGCATAGTCGTAAGGTGTTATCGTTGTTTCATCGTTATAACGAACACCTAAACCACCACCAATATCAAAAAATTTGAGATCAATATCAATGGCACTCAATGAACGCATCAAATCAGCCACGATGACAGCTGCTTCATAGATGGGTTCGAGTTGAGTCAGTTGGCTTCCGATGTGGAAATGGATTCCAACTGGGTCTAAGTGCTCCGAATTTTTAGCACGAATGTACATACGCTTTGCTGCATTAATTTCGACACCAAACTTGTTATCATGCAATCCCGTAGAGATATAAGGATGCGTTTTTGGATCGATATTTGGATTAACACGTATACTGATACGTGCTTTTGAATTCAATTCCTGCGCAATCATTTCTACTCGACCTAATTCCGCTTCACTCTCTACATTGATATAAAGAATATCGCTGGCAATCGCTTCACGGATTTCATCATCACGTTTGCCAACACCGCTAAAAATAACTTTATAGGCAGGAATGCCTGCCATTAATGCACGGCGAACTTCTCCAATAGAGACACAATCAGCCCCTGAACCCAAAGAGGCGAAATGTTTAATGACGCTCAAGTTAGAATTGGCTTTAACTGCGTAGGCAAGAATGGATTTTCTCCCACGAAATGCTTCTTTAAGAGTCTCAAACTGCTCTTTCATGGCATCAAAATCATAAACATACAACGGCGTCCCGTAGGTTTGTGCCAATGATTGAAATGGGATCATGCTACCCCTTTTTTTACTGAATTTATTCGCGATTTTATCCAAAATGAGCTTAGATGAAGTGCACTAAGAAGCGCAAGTAATCCAATCGGAGCTATAATTCCCACTTCTGGAGAGAGAGTTTTGTTATTTGCGAGCTCCCCGCTCATAAAGAGTAGTCCCCATACGACCAACGTCACCAAGATAGAAGCAAAACTGTATAAAGAAAGATTACTAAACCGTGACCCCATAGGAGCATAGGTATAAATAAGAATGATCATCATTAATGCAAACCACGGTGTCAAAAAATTACGATACAAAGAACTTTTCACTTTTGAAAGATCAATATTTTGGGACTTTAACAATGTCATTGCATCCAATGCATCTGTAATCGTATAGTTTACTTTTCCTTCATAAATTTGATCCAATATTTTAGGTCTAAAATCATGCAGTACTCGAATATTTTGCTCATCTCGTATCGTAATTCCTTCTCCCTTTAAATTCAATGTTTCAGGGGGACGGATAATGTGAGCACTTTTGATGTTCCAATAATGATCTTTATAATAGGCATCTTGCGCACTTAGCACCTCTTTAAACTTCCCTTTCTCAAAACTAAATACTCGTATCGTATGTGCCTCTTGGCTCAGGGGGTTAAGGGTTCCAAAGAAAATATAATTCCCTTCATGAGTAAAAAATAAATTATTTGTTGGTGTCAAAAACTGCGATGATGTACGCAAATTATCGGCATATTCATTCGCTCTAGCAAAAGAAGTCGTATGTGCGGCAATATAAGCAGACAGAAGGGTAACAACAACAAAAAGGATAGGAGATAAAACCTTCATTCGAGAATAGCCAAGGGCATAAAAAGAAGTCAAAGCATTGGAGCGTATCAGTTCAATAATCGTGGCAATAAAGGCAAATACTAAGGAAATTGGAAGCATCATATCCAAAGCATAAAGCCATTTATAGACCCCATAGATTATCATCAAGTTCGCAGAAGCAGGAAGGCTCTCACCGTTATTGAGCATATCAAATCCGAGCATAAACCCCGTAAGTGCAATCACAATAATAAGACAATAACGAAGATATAAAAACGATACCGTTTTAAAAAAAAGCATACAAAAACCTAGTAACTAAATGGTTTTTATTATAGCGTTAAACCTTTGATAGAACACTTTGATGAAACCTCATTACACTCTAAAACAAGCAGTAATTCTACTGCATCGGCTGTCTTACTAATCCATTCTTTTAGATGAGCTTCTTCATGATCAGAAAAAGTGTGTAGAACATAATCAGCCACTTGAGACTTATGCTCAGGCTTGCCAATTCCCATGCGTACACGAATGTAATCAGAACCAATAGCACTATCGGCTGACTTAAGACCATTATGCCCTCCATGTCCTCCACCTGTTTTAAAACGAAGTGCACCAAAAGGGAGATCTAAATCATCATGAATGACAATGACATCATCGATCTTATAAAAGTTTTTAACTGCAAGAATTGATTTACCGGAAAGATTCATATACGTTGTAGGTTTAAGAAGAAAATGTCCAGCCATTTTAAACAATTCCCCACAAAAGGAACTCTTTGAAACATCATGAACCGTATGACGACGACATAACTCGTCAATTACTCTAAACCCGATATTGTGTCGCGTGAGAGTATACGCCGCTCCAGGATTACCCAGACCGACGATTAACATACTTATTTTGCTTTAATGATACTTAGAACTGATACGCGATCCGAATCAGTAAAGGTAACATTTGCAACACTTGCAACATCACGAACCAATACAGAATCACCCAAATCAAGTGGTGCTACATTAATTTCGATTGCGTTTGGCAAGTTTTCGATTGCCGCTTTAACGCGAAGACGTTTTTTAGCAACAAATAACATCCCTTTGTTTTTCATACCGATTGGAGTACCAACTGGTTTTACAGGAATATTATAATGAGTTACAAGACCTACTTGAGCTACCATTAAATCAACATGTAACAAATTTCCAGAAACTGGATGAGACTCATAACCCTGAACAACAACGTTCATCTCGTTACCAGCAATGCTAACAGGAAATGCAATACTCTCTTTATTACGAACAGTACGGATAAAATCGTTCATTTTGAACGCAGCATTGAGATTCTCAAGCCCTTTTCCGTATATGTTTGCAATAAGATAACCATCACGGCGAAGCGCTTTTGTTGCAGGCTTGCCAATACTCTCTCTAAGAATGCCTTCTAGCATAATGTGTCCTTTGGAAATAAAATGAGGCGAATTATACTTAAAAATTGTTTAAAATACTATAAACTGTATTTGTTCTTTTATCCTTTTAAACCGATAAACTCTTCTTCTCTAAACTCTTTTGGCTCATCTTCCTTTCCAATTTGATTTTTATCAATCGTTCCTGCCATCCCTTCCATACGAAGCTTCAAATCCGATGCTGAAGTAGCATAAGCAAGAGCATCTTCCCGAGAGATTTTCCCCGATAGATATAAATCTAAAATTCCCTGATCAAATGTTTGAGATCGATAAAGTTCTTTTCCTTCAGCAATCGTATCAGGAATTTCAATATCTCGATTTTCTGCAATAAGCTGTTCAATACGTGCAGTCCGTACTAGTACTTCTAATGCTGCAATCCTCTTACCATCTACTGTGGGGATAAGGCGTTGAGAAATAACACCTTTCAGTACCGATGAAAGTGTCATACGAACACGATTTTGCTCCACCGATGGAAATACCGAAACAATACGATTCACTGTCTCCTTCGCATCCAATGTATGCAGTGTTGAAAAAACCAAATGACCAGTATCCGCCGCATGAAGTGCAATTTCAATGGTCTCCATATCCCGCATTTCCCCAACGAGGATAATATCCGGATCTTCACGCAGTGCGGCACGCAATGCCCCGCCAAAACTGTGTGTATCCTGCCCAACACTGCGTTGATTGACAATACACTTTCGGTCTTTATGAACAAACTCGATAGGATCTTCAATGGTAATAATGTGCTTACGCTTATTCCAGTTTATCTCATTAATAAGAGCCGCAAGTGTTGTCGATTTACCACTTCCCGTAACTCCAGTTACCAAAACCAATCCGCGCTCCATTTGCGCAAAACTGTGAACGATATCAGGAAGATTAAGTTCATCAATGGTTAAGATTTTAATCGGAATAAGACGAAAAACAGCAGATATTCCTTCCATTTGGAAAAAAATATTAATACGAAAGCGAGTATTTTCATCAAACGGGTAGACAAGGTCCAGCTCTTTTTTTTCAACTAATTCATGAAAACGGGTTCGTAATAACTCTTTCGCAAAAATTAGGGCATCATCTTTGGAAAATATTTCTCCCGATAAAGGAATAATATCTCCATTTACCCGTGCACGGACGACAGCATTTGCTTTAATATGCAAATCACTTCCACCCGCATCGACCATACGACGTAAATAGCCTCGTATTTTTTTCAATACCTCAAAATTTAAATCATCTAAATTGTTATATTGTCCTTCATCTATCATCTTTTACTCCAATGCACTTAAAATTTCACTAAATGCAGTTTTGAATGCGTCCAATCCTTCTCGTATTTGCGCTTCAATCACTGCATTCATATCCACACCAGCATCTCGTACTTTTTGCTTATGCGCTTCTATCTTCTCATTCGCAATGGGAAGCTTAATAATCTTATCCCCTCGTGCGACATACGCTTCAATCGTTGCAATAGGTGCCGTATTTATACTGTTGCAAGCAAGCAATTCATCAATGTAATAAGATGCTCTTAAATCATCTCCCTTAACCCCTGTACTTGCAAAAAGAACGCGGCATTTTGGCACTTTTAATGCTTCTACTTTATTATAAATATCTGCCGCATTCATAATCCCCATAAGCCCTGGTTCAATACCTGAGACTACTAATTTCTCATCGATAGCCCGATCGATTCGACTCACAAATACACTAATAACTGTGTCTACAACAGATACTGTTTCTTGGGCAGCGTAGGCAAATGCTTCCGCACAGTGAAGTGCTTGATTTTCTGAAAAAATCAACGTTGCATTCACCGGGATATTGCGGGAAGCTAAGACTTTCATAGCGCCATAACCAGCATCTGTTGCGGGGACTTTAATCATCACATTTGGGCGCCCGATACTCTCATACAATCTTACCCCTTCTGCGATTGTCCTTTGCGTGTCATCACACAAAAATGGATCAACTTCAATGCTCACATACCCGTCATCACCTGCATCGTATAACGGTCGCAATATATCCGCTGCTTTTTGAATGTCAAAAATGGCCACGGCTTCGTATTTTTCTTTTGGAGATAAAGAAGATAGAGTGGCAAGTTGTTCTTTGTATGCATCGGAAGTAAGAATAGCATTTTTAAAAATAGCAGGATTTGAAGTCGCCCCATTAATAATTCCTTGCGAAATTAGCTCTCTAAACCCTTCATCTAAAAAAGTTCGCTCAATAAAATCAGCCCATAGTGAAAAATGAGAGGTAGGAATATACATAGATCTTAGCTCCAAGCGTTAAAGTAAAACGATTATGCCAAAAAAATATTTAAAATAGGGGTTATTCCCAATGAGGATAGGTAAAAGCATCTCGCACGGCATAAAGACGCTTCAAAAAATATTCCCTTGATACTTCCACAGCTCCTAGACTTTTCAAATGAGAGGTTGGCACTTGACAATCAATGAATTCGAAATCCCATTCTTTTAACTTTTCAACCAATACAGAAAAAGCCACTTTAGAAGCATCGGTTACATACGCAAACATTGACTCTCCGCAAAAGACTTTTCCTACATTCACCCCATACAATCCACCCACCAAAACACCATTTTGATATGCTTCAACACTATGAGCGTGACCCAATACATGGAGGACTTCATACGCTTCCACCATTTCAGGGAGAATCCAACTCCCCTGCTGCTGTCCTCTAGGAATTTTTGAACATTCACGAACCACCTGTGAAAAAGCCGTATCAAATCGTATGTCAAATTGGGATATTTTTTTGCGCAGTGAACGATGCAGTTTAAAATCAGTGAGCTCTAAAATAAGACGCGGATTGGGGGACCACCATAAAATCGGGTCACCAGCGCTGTACCATGGAAAAATTCCATTTCGATAGCCTAATATCAGTCGTGACGGTGAGAGATCACCACCATACGCCACAATCCCCTCAGGTGAAGAATCCAGAGGGTTAGGAAAAGAGAGATGATAGGAAAGTTTTGGAATCATTTACGCCTGATAATCAAAAACAAGGTTACCGTTAAAATCAATCGACACTTTGCCACCATGGGTAAGCTTACCAAAAAGGATTTCATCCACCAGCAGATCTTTAATCTTTTCTTGTATCACTCTGGCGAGAGGTCGCGCGCCCATTGCTTTATCATACCCGATGCGAGCTAGGTATTCTTTGGCTTTTTCACTTAACATAATGGATACTTTTTTCGGCTTTAACTGAGTATTCAGCTCTCGAATAAATTTATCCACAATCCCTTCCACTACAGTTGATGGCAAAGTCTCAAATTCAACAACCGCATCAAGACGATTACGAAACTCAGGAGTAAAAAAAGATTTTAATGCTTCATGTCGTGAAATCGAACTGTCTGCATTAAATCCCATCACGGTTCGTTCAGTCGCACCTATGTTTGACGTCATAATCAAAACTACGTTGGCGAAATTGGCTTTGTATCCATTATTATCGGTCAAGGTCGCATTGTCCATCACTTGGAGCAGAATATTGACCAAATCAGGATGAGCTTTTTCAATCTCATCCAATAAAAGAACGGTATAAGGATATTTACGAACCGCCTCACTCAGAAGTCCTCCCTGCTCAAAACCAACATATCCCGGAGGAGCACCGATAAGACGACTGACCGAATGTTTCTCCATGTACTCCGACATATCAAACCGCTCAAAATGAATTCCCATCGATTGAGCTAGAGATTTAGCAAGTTCTGTTTTTCCCACTCCCGTAGGTCCTGAAAATAAAAAGGACGCGATTGGCTTATTTGGTTGCGATAACCCTGCATACGAGCGCTTAATGGAACGCACCACTAGGTTAATAGCGTTATCTTGTCCAATAACGAGGGTTTTTAGTTCCTCTTCCAAACCTGCAAGCCGTTCTCGATCATCACCACTTATTTTAGAGGCGGGAACACCCGTCATTTTCGAAACAATCGTCTCAATATCATTAGGGGTAACCGTTGTGCGCTTATGACGATGCAGGTGAAACGATGCTCCCGCTTCATCAATTAAATCAATAGCCACATCAGGCAAAAACCTATCGGTAATAAATTTCTTAGAGAGTTCTACCGCACTGCGAAGTGCTTTATCGGTGTATTTTACACCGTGATGTTTTTCATATCTCTCTCGAAGCCCTTTGAGGATTAAAAAGCTCTCTTCTAGCGATGGCTCATTCACTTCGATACGGGCGAATCGCCGACTTAAAGCCCTATCTTTTTCAAAAACCGATCGGTATTCCGCATGGGTGGTTGCCCCCATACATTTGAGATTTCCGGAGGCAAGTGCTGGTTTAAGCTGATTGGAGGCATCCATACTTCCTCCACCAACTGCACCAGCTCCTACAATCGTATGAATCTCATCAATAAAGAGAATGGCATTGGGATGTCCTTGCACTTCATCAATAACTGCTTTGAGGCGCTTTTCAAAATCTCCACGATATTTAGTCCCAGCAAGCATTGCCCCTAAATCCAATGCAAAAAGTTCCGCATTTTCAAGGAGTTTTGGGACATCACCGGCAACGATTCGAAGCGCCAGTCCTTCTGCAATCGCCGTTTTGCCCACTCCGGGTTCGCCGATGAGAAGAGGATTATTTTTTCGGCGACGGCATAATGTTTGAATAGCGCGTTCGATTTCGTTGACTCGACCAATAACAGGATCAATTTTCCCTTTTTTAGCCTGCTCAATCAGATTAATCGAATATTTTTCCAATGCCCCTTCTGCCTCTTGCCCCTGAACCGGTGCATCAAATTCATTATGCGAAATCGCTTCTAGCAAATCTACACGACTGATTCCATATTCTTCAAGCAACATACACGCATAGGTATGCTCTTCTTCATACACGGCAGCAATAAAATCACCCACATCCGCATGCTGTTTTTGAGCACTTCTCACATGGCGCATCATCTCATCAATCATCCGTGCCAATGCGACCGTTTCAAATGGTTCCTGAATCACTTCATCGGGAAGCGGTTCGATGGAATTCATCAGATAATGCCCCAACGACTCACGAATAACGGCTATATCTCCACCGCAAGCGTTTATAATCGCCGCACCTTCATGAGAGTTGAGCAAAGAGAGCATCACATGCTCAATCGTTAGATATTCATGGCGCTGATGACGTGCCAACGCCAATGCTTTTTGGAAAATAGTATTTAATTCTGAGCTAATCATTAGACCTCCTCCATCACAGCTTTCAATGGAAAACCGCTCTCTCTGGAAAGTGAACCTACTTGCTGAATTTTTGTCTCCGCAATCTCATACGAATAGGTTCCACATAAACCTCGACCGCTTTGATGCACCTGCATCATAATCTGATGCGCTTGACCATAGTCTTTGCGAAAAATACCAATCAATATATCAATCACAAAATCCATTGACGTATAATCGTCATTCAATAAATAGACATGATACTTTTTCGGCTCTCGAAGTTCCAAAGAATTTTCAAGACTATGTTTTGTTTTTGTGCTCACAATTACCCTCGATTTAAAAAAATTACTTTAACAAGCATCGCGTATTGTTTGGCTTAAAAAGACAAATTACGTGCCATACTAAAATCATTAATAATGTCATCAGGATTTTCAAGCCCAATGGAAATACGAATTAGCCCAGGAGTGATCCCTAAAAATTCTCTGACGGATTCATCAAAATCACGATAAATAGTCGAAGCCATATGAAGACCAAGAGTACGAGAATCCCCGATATTCGCCGTAATGGTGACAAGTTTAGAACGATTTAAAAATGCAAACGCCGCTTCTTTGCTCCCCATATCAATCGTGAACAACGTTCCGCATCCTTGCGAAAACTGCTTGACATAGCGTTCGTGATGCGGATGACTTGGCAAGACAGGATGATTGATCACAAATCCTAATGCGTCTAACTCTTTTGCAATTTTCTCCACACTCGACACGACTCTGTCCATTCGTAACGGCAATGTTTCAAGCCCAAGCATGGTCAGATAACTCCCAAATCCGCTTGCAGACATCCCAAAGTCACGGAGTGCACGCTTTTTTGCATTCCCGATAAGTGCCATTGCTCCCATCTTTTTGATAAAGGGGTGTACTTCAGCATAACGCTCACCCTTGAATTTATCATCACCCTCAGAAATGGCTCGAAAAACAACGGCTCCACCAAGGGAAGATGCATTTCCAGTAATAATCTTCGTGGTTGAATAGACAATAATATCAGCACCCAAAGCCAAAGGTTTAACACACAGAGGGGTAATGGTATTATCCACCATGAGTACCACCCCATATCTATTGGCGATGTCTGCAATGGCTTTAATATCCGGAAGACGCATATTGGGATTGCCTACACTCTCCAAAAAAAGAATTTTAGTTTTATCGGTGATAGCCGCTTCAATAGCTTCCAATTCATCCACATCAAAAAATCTCGTCGTAATCCCAAAGCGTGTCAAAGTTTCGGAAAAATACGAATACGTCCCTCCGAACAATCCTCCGACACTGAGTATCTCATCACCTGACTTCAAAAGACTTAGCGTTGCCATAGCCGTTGCCCCCATCCCAGAAGATGCAGCAACCGCACCGATACCACCGTCCATAGAGGCTAAAATTTGTTCTAACTGCCCTGACGTTGGATTGCCCATCCGTGAATAAAGCGGCTTTTTTACTGAGCCATCAAAAATTCCTTCGCCCGTTTCACTGTCACCATATCCAAACGATGCCGAATTAATTATCATAGGGCTAACTGCCCCCTCTTTTTTCCCTACTTGCTGAACAAACTGTGTTGTAAACTCTTCAAAGCGATTCATCATCAAACCTGTATTAAAATGTCACCAATTATAGCTAAAAGAGTCAAGCCTTGTCTAAACGTATTTTTATTACCGCAACCAATACAGATATTGGAAAAACCTACACAACCTTGCAACTTCTCGATGCATATACCCAAATGGGATATCGAGTGGGAGTTTATAAGCCCATTGAAACGGGCGTAAATGGCTTACCAGCCGATGGAAGCTTGCTTTTAAAACATGCGTTAGCTCTCAATCCAGCACTTAAATCTTTGAAGGTTGGGGATATAGTCAGCTTAGCATTACCGCTTCCTGCTGCACCCTATATTGCTAATAAAGCGGCAAAAATTGATTTAAAAGTTTTTGATAAAGCGTTGGAAAAAATTGAAAAGCTTTGTGACATTGTCCTCATCGAAGGGGCGGGCGGACTCATGGTACCTTTGGATGAAGAACTGATGATGCATGATTTAGCAACTTATTTTAAAGCAACAGCGCTCCTTGTTACCCACTGCCATCTTGGATGTATTAATGATACACTACTGAGCTTAACGATGTTGCAGCAGTTAAAAATCCCTCATTTGTGGACATTTAACTGCCGTCAAAATGAGGATGGTTTTATCCAAAACTCATTACCCTATTTTAAAAATAATTTTGAATCTCTCTATTTTATAGGACACAATACCCCAGCACTGGCTCAAGCATTATTGGATAAAATAAATTTAAACAACAAGGAAAGCCCATGCGACATCTAATCCGAACCGATGACTTTTCAATCGACCAAATTAATAGTGTACTGGAAAATGCATCTCATTTTAGTGATGGACACTTTGACCCAATCTTACGGGAAAAAATTATTATTACCCTCTTTTTTGAAAATTCCACCCGAACGAAAAGCTCTTTTGAAATCGCTGCTAAACGTCTTGGTGCAGAAGTCGTCCATCTCGATGTCCAAAAAAGTTCTACCCAAAAAGGGGAAAGCCTCGTCGATACCGCTGCTAATCTGGATGCGATGGGACCACACGCAATGATTGTCCGCCATGCACACGCAGGTGTACCACATATCCTTGCACAACATACCAATGCCTCGATCATTAACGCCGGAGATGGTGCTCATTCACATCCTACCCAAGCACTACTTGATCTTTTTACTCTTAAACAGCATTTTGGAGAGATAAAAGGGAAAAAATTAGCCATCGTTGGTGATATCAAAAACTCACGCGTAGCTAACAGTAATATCGAATTGCTAAGACGCTTTGGTATGGAGATTACGCTCGTAGCACCTCCCCATTTTCTTCCTTCAACTACACTTCAAACCACCCATAACATCCATGATGTCATCGATAATGTGGATGCCATCATGAGCCTGCGCACCCAAACGGAGCGTCATTCTCACCAAACCTACGGCTCACTGAAAGACTACGCCAATGATTTTTGCATCACCAAAGAACTTATCGGAAAACGTGATATTATAATCTTGCATCCAGGACCCGTCCATCGCAATATAGACATCGATGATGCCCTCTTAAAAGATCCACGCTGCAAGGTTTTAGAGCAAGTTAAAAATGGCGTATCCATCCGTATGGCTGTTTTAAAAGCTCTTATTGCCTAATGTTTGATCGCTTTAGTGAATTGGTTAGCTCAGGAGTTCCTTGTTTTTTTTACACTGATTTTAAAGGCTCAATACTCCATTGTTACACTTTAGACGAATTAAAGAATCATGATATTGAATTTAGCTTTAATGGCCTAGAACCAAGTGAAAATTTCCCCCATAAACCTCTTAATTTTCCTCTAACAAAAGAGCTATATACCTATAAATTCAAAATAGTACAAGAGCATATTCGTTCTGGAAACACCTATTTACTCAACCTCACGCAACCAACACCCATAGAGACACCTTATTCATTGGAAGAGATATACACAATGTCTTATGCACCATATAAGCTCAGAATCAAAAATCACTTTGTTTGCTTTTCACCGGAACCCTTCATTACCATCGAAAATTATAAAATTCATGCATACCCCATGAAAGGGACTATCGATTCATCCATACCTAATGCAATTGAAACTATCTTATCTGATCCAAAAGAGCTTGCAGAACATACTATGATTGTTGATCTCTTGCGTAATGATTTGGGGATTGTAGCAACAGATATTCAAGTTGAAGAGTTCCGCACTATCAGCACTATTAATACAGGAAGAAAGCAACTCCATCAAGTAAGTTCACATATCAGTGGAAAATTACCGTTAAACTGGCGTGAAGAAATTGGCAAACTACTCAAATCATTACTCCCAGCAGGAAGCATCAGCGGAACCCCAAAAAAAAGTACCGTTGAAATAATAGAAGAAATCGAAGAGTATGAACGAGACTATTTTACGGGGGTTTTTGGCTATTATGACGGAGAAAACCTCTACAGTGCCGTAGCTATCCGTTTTATTGAGAATATCGATGGAAAATTGATCTATAAAAGTGGCGGTGGGATTACTGGTGAAAGTGATTGCGGTAAAGAATACCAAGAGATGATTGATAAGATATACATACCGTAACTTAAATTTTTTGATAATTGGTTATAAAAAAGACAACTTCAAAGAGTGATTGAGACGATAAGAGTATTTGTAATGAATTTTAAAGAGTGATTGATTATAAACAGAAAGAAGTTGATAAATCCGAGGCCAGGCGGCGACCTACGTTTCCACACCTGAAAGATGCAGTATTATGAGCGAAGAGGGTCTTAGCTTCCGGGTTCGGAATGGGACCGG
>JAPLGN010000017.1 GCA_026390135.1 Campylobacterales bacterium
TAGCCGTCAATGCTTCCGCAGTCATAGCGTTTACCACGAAATTTATAGGCGATAACATTTCCAGATTTAGCTTGTTCCATAAGGGCATCGGTAATTTGAATTTCTCCCCCTTTACCCGGTTTAATAGTTCGGATAATGTCAAAAATATCAGGAGTTAGGATATATCGTCCTATGATCGCCATGTTCGTTGGAGCATCAGCAGGAGCTGGTTTTTCGACCATTGTGCTGACACGGTAAATTCCAGGTTCAATCTCTTCCCCTGCAATCACCCCGTATTTGTCAGTATGAGATGGATCTATCTCTTCGATGGCAACGATTGAACATTGATATTTTTTGTAAAGCTCAACCATTTGGGTCAGTACTCCTTCGTCGTCATTGACACACAAGTCATCCGCCAAAATAACGGCAAAAGGTTGATGCCCGATCAGTGTTTCTCCTGTGAGAATAGCATGACCAAGCCCTTTCATCTCGATTTGACGAGTATAGGAAAAAGTACATGTATCAATAATATGTCGGATGTCGGAGAGCATTTTTTCTTTTGATGTTCCCTTGATCTGATGTTCGAGCTCATAACTAACATCAAAATGATCTTCAATGGCACGTTTACCACGACCTGTGACGATCGCCATGGTGTTCATCCCTGCATCCATTGCCTCTTCGACACCGTATTGAATGAGAGGTTTAGTGAGGATAGGAAGCATCTCTTTAGGCATTGCTTTGGTGACGGGTAAAAAGCGAGTTCCATAACCTGCTGCTGGGAAGAGGCATACGGAGATGAGAGATGTTTTTTTCATTAGATATCCATAATTTTTAAATAATTTTTTTCAGAAATTCAAACAATATTTCACATAAAATAAGGATGAAACAAGATAGTATTATCCCATTAATTGGCTTAAAAAAAGTATTTTTATGGAGATGGAAAATATCGCGTTTTAGTCAATGAAACAAAGGGTTTATGGGAGTTTTTTGTGATTGGTTTAAAAGTGTGGCTCCGGATACTGGATTCGAACCAGTGACCAAGTGATTAACAGTCACCTACTCTACCGCTGAGCTAATCCGGAATGTTTAAGAGGTCGTAATTATAGTGAGCTTTGTCTTAATTGTCAAGATTTTTGAGCGATTTTTGTCGTTTTCTTTCACTATTTTGGGATGGGAGGTAAAAAATGATATTTGAACGTTCAATTTGGGTTATTTTTCCTGCATTTAGCAAATTTTGGAACTGTTTTTTGGATTCTTCGTCGAAAAGAGCGTTGATATCATCATCAGTTAAGGGACGTTTATCAAGTGTTGTGAGTATTGAATCTTGTGAATAGTGTGAAGGTGTAGCGGTTGCATGAGTACGTGAAACGATATGGATAGGCAAAGAGGGATCAAAATAGTGTGAGAGTTCGTACAGTTCTTTAAATTCTAATCCTTGTACTGGGTATGCTGGGGGTCTGTCGATGGTGCCGATGTCGATACGTTCACATTGGATGTTTTGCAATGCGCTGTTGAGTGCTAAAACCTCTTTCGGTGTGTCGTTAAGTCCACGAACGAAGAGAATTTCGATAAAAAGTTTACCTTTAAAAGCTTGCGAAAAGCGTTGAATGGCATCGATTATCTTAGAAATCTCGATCCCTTCAGCTGGGCGGTCGATTTTACGAAATATTTCAGGGGTGGCGGCATCGAGGGAGAGTTTGACTTGATCAAGCCGTAACAGGGCATTAAAAACGTTTTCATCGCTCAAAGAAGCACTGTTGGAGAGGATGAGGGTTTGGATATTGCCCTTAATAGCATCAATGCGAGTGATGAGTTCATTCAAATAAGGATACATGGTCGGTTCACCGTTAGCGGTCAGGGTGATAACATCGATATTGGGATGGCTTTGAAGTGCTTCTTTTAAATCATGGAGTATTGTTTCAACACTGGTTATCGTATGTTGTGCTTTGATGGCTTGCATGGGGGTAAGTTCACAGTAAAGACAATCAAAGTTACATTGCTTAGTAGAAGAAGAGAGATCAACCCCAAGCGACACGCCAAAACGGCGTGAATGGACGGGACCGAAGATGGTATTCATTTTAGTAGACTTTTTTACTGACTCGTTGGCATTCTGCGACAAAGTGTTTTGCATTTTCAACAGGAACATCAGGGAGAATTCCATGACCAAGGTTAAAGATGTGGCGTTTTCCACCCATAATCTCTTGGAGTGCTTCGACGGATGCAGTTGTCTCTTCTTTGGAATACAAACGGCACGGCTCCATGTTGCCTTGGAGAACATAACGATCACCCAATTTTTCTTTTGCCAATGCCATAGGTGTACTCCAATCGACTCCGAAAACATCGAAATTTCCATAGACGTGATCTAAAAAGGCAGGGACTCCTTTTGGAAACATAATGACGGGGATGTGCGGGTATTTGGTTTTAAGATATTCTGCAATCTCGACCATATAGCTCCATGAAAATTCGTCGTATTTACTAGGCTCAATCGCTGCAGCCCAACTGTCGAAGATTTGAACGACATCGATACCCGATTGGATTTGTTTTTCCATGTAAAGCTTGACCACTTCGGTCACTTTTTTGAGGATTTTATGCAAAAGTTTTGGATTGGAGTACATCATTTTTTTACAAATATTGTACGTTTTTGTCCCATGCCCTTCGATCATGTAGGTGGCAAGCGTCCATGGTGCGCCTGTAAATCCGATAAGGGCTTTTCCATCATCACGTGCATCAAGTTGTGCGCGTAAAATCTTGATGGTGTCATACACGTAGGTAAGCTTGGAAGCAGCTTCATCTCCTCCAATGAGAGCATCTAAATCTTCTTCTGTTTCAATGGGTTTTTCAAAAACCGGTCCTTCGCCATTCACAAAATCAAGTTTCATCCCCATCTCATTGGGAACGACTAAAATATCGCTAAATAAAATTGCAGCATCAACACCGACAATATCAAGTGGTTGAAGGGTGACTTCAGCTGCCATATCAGGGGCGTGGCAGAGGTTTAAAAAATTTCCGGCACGTTTGCGCACTTCCATATACTCTGGCAGGTAACGTCCTGCTTGACGCATCATCCATACTGGCGTGTGGGGAGTCTCTTTACCAAAACATGCATCTACAAAAATTTTACTCATGATGACCTACTTTACTTAAGAAATAAAGACCAACGGCAACTGCCGTGATCGAGAGGGCAAGATAGAGAAGTTCTAATGCCCCTGTAAATACGGTATGTCCTACTTTTTGGAAAAAACCAACGACAAGAACCATGACGATAACTTTAGAAATTTTGTCTTTAAGCTGATCGAGTGAATGGACGGCTAAAAGCTGGTTCTCAGTTCCATGCTCATCTTTTGCGGGGTCAATGTCGGAGATAAACAGTTCATACAGACCAAAAGAGAAAATAATCATAACCACGCCAATGAGGTACAAGTCAACCGCACCGATGACGCCGCCTACTACCTCTTCGTGGAAGTGTTCCGGGTGTGCATACGTGGCATACGTATTAATGACATAAATCGCTGTATGGTAAATATCAAAACTGGCAATAGTAAAGAGTAAAATTGCTCCAATAAGACCAAAAACTACGGCTAAGATAATAATGAATCGTGAACTCCAAAGCCCTTGTTCAAATATTTTTTCGATGAAATTCATGATTAGTTTCCTTGCATTTCTACCCATTTTTGGGCAATACGTACGGCATTAGTAGCAGCACCTACGCGGAGATTATCTGCAACAACCCATAAGTGGAGAACATTTTCACGATACAAATCATTGCGGATACGCCCTACAAAGGTTTCATTTTGGTCAATACACAGTGATGGCATCGGATAGATGCTCTCTTCTGGAGTATCTAAAACGATGATATTTGGAGCTTTTCGGAGTAATTCACGTGCTTCATCGGCATTCACTGCTCCATCAAAAGTAAGGGTAAGGGTTTCCGCGTGACCTCGAAGGGTTGGAATGCGGACACAAGTTGCACTAACTTCAATGTCTTTATGCATAATTTTTTGGGTCTCATTGACCATTTTTAACTCTTCTTTGGTGTAGCCGGTATCGGTAAATGAATCAATTTGAGGAATTGCATTTAGTGCAATACGATGAGGGAATTTTTTTGGCTCTTTATCATCAAGATTAAAAGAAAAAAAGGCTTGCATTTGCTCAACAAGCTCTTCCATAGCAG
Source organism: Campylobacterales bacterium (assembly GCA_026390135.1). Classification (GTDB taxonomy): domain Bacteria; phylum Campylobacterota; class Campylobacteria; order Campylobacterales; family Sulfurimonadaceae; genus Sulfuricurvum. Next base: position 4,151 of record JAPLGN010000017.1, read on the forward strand.
ATTTTCCTGCACCCGAGGTTGCTTGATAAGTGCTCACATCAATACGCTGTAAATCGTACGCATCATCGAGGGGCTTGAGTGCTTGAACCATTTGAATGGTGGAGCAGTTCGGATTGGCGATGATACCACGGTTACGCCATTGAGCGATGTCTTCAGGATTGACTTCTGGGACGACAAGAGGGACATCTTCAAACATACGAAAGTGACTGGTATTGTCAATGACAACTGCACCCGCTGCTGCTGCATACGGTGCAAACTCTGCTGAAATATTTCCACCAGCACTAAAAAGGGCAATTTCAATGTTTTCTTCATCAAAAATTGTCTTTGTTAATTCTTGAATGGGGAGTTCTACATCATTAAAAGTGACGGTTTTTCCAACG
>JAPLGN010000027.1 GCA_026390135.1 Campylobacterales bacterium
ATGTCCGTCTTTAAATGCGCTGATAATCGCACTATTACGTTCTTGTTTCGATGTCACAGCATGAAAATGTTCAGGTAGAATTTTTGATCGTGCCACTTTTACCTCTTCATTTTCAATACTAACTTTACGTTTTTGTTCCTCGTTCAGTGCAGCCGATTCTTCTTCACTTAACTCTGTTTCTAAAAATTCTATCAGTGTTTGAGGAGAAAAATCATGTATCAAAATCGATCCTTTTGCACAGGGGATTATTTCACTGTTTCCAAAAAGTGCTGATGAGAGGGTATAGGGATAGTCGCCTATTTTAGTAGTGAGGTTCGCTTTTATCGGATTACTTTCTATGTAACGTAACAGGAGATACAAATATTCTTCATTCACCACGTACCATGACCGAAACCGCCCTTGCCATAAGTGACCAACACGGTTCTCTTTTTTATTGAAATAGATAGCATAATAGCTATTGAGCTGTCGCATTATTAGCGAGAGGTTTTCTTGTTTGGTTTCGAGGAACAGGTGATAATGGTTATCCATGAGGCAGTAATCATGGATAATAACATCGTATAGCTTGCACGCTTTGCAGAGTATCTGTAGAAATTTATCTTTATCCGTAGATGATGTAAAAATATTTGAACGTGCAACGCCACGATTGATTACATGATGATAACCCGCCATATCGAGCCGTGGACGTCGTGCCATGTTTTGTCCTTTTGGTTCCATTTCTATTTGAAAGTATACTCTAAAAAGTGAAGATTGAATACCTGACCCCTATTTTTCAGAGTGTCACCCTCAAATAAATCATGTGTTCCGAATGCCGGTATGTTGTACCCCGCAGCTTTTAGAGCTTCACTGACGAGATAAGAACAATCTGCTTCTAAGAACGGATCATAATCCGTGTTGCACCCTTTACCTCCAAGCAAATATTCATATTTTGCATAAGGATTTTTGACTGTATTTGGGGTAATACCATATGGGCTACCCGTACCGATATCGAACTTTTTAACTGCACCTATTAATACATTTAATCCCATGATTTATCCTTTTGTGTTGTTTTTAATATTCTTTGCAAATTGCGGATGCTTCTTCGATGTCTTTGATCTCTTTTTTATAGAGTTCCAAATCCTTTTTGGCAGTTTTATTATTCGGTGCCTTACTCTTCATATCGTTTGCCTGCTTATGCAATACTTTTAACAACCGCAAACTCAAACTTCCAGCGTCACTATTTTTTGTCAAAAATATGACGTTCGTAATCTTCAGAGCCTTACTCACTGTTAGCTCAAACTGCAACCTATCATTGAGTTTTTTAAATTTAATATTTTCATAACATGGTGAGAAATTAAGCATTCCAAAAATCAATGACTCATATCTAAGCGTTACACTATCGCCCCTATAGGCTATCGACTTGAGATACACTTTATCGCATGTCATACGATCAAAATGATACTGCGTGGAATCATTGCTTAAATTATAAAACCATATCTTTCTCCATTCATCGCCGCTGAGCGTTGTTAGCGGATTAAACTCCTTATTCCATTCATTATCTGTCTCTTCATCATAAAAGGATTTATGGTCTATATGCAGTGCTGCAAATTTATTCCCCACGTCTATCGCTTTATTAACGAATTCTTGGTCGTTTAGAGGTAGTTTCGCGACATACTCTTTTACCTCTGGGGCTGTGACGGTTACTGTATCTGGCACTTTTGCATACAATGTCGCTGTTATGATCCAAACTGATAATAAAAACTTTAAAAAACCTTGCTTTTTCATTTAGGCAGCCTTTCTTTTGATGTTAGATTTGAACCACACATCATTCACCGCTTTGGTTTCGGTGAGGGCGTTTCCATCTGTATCGGTAGTCTCTTGGGTAAAAGTGGAAGTTTGCTTAATCGTATTACGTTCTTCGAGAGTATCAGTGGTTTGGTAAGTGAGGTTAATGGATGTAATGCCTAACTCGCTGAGGGTATGGAGTTCTCCGGTATTGGTTATACCATCACTATTGCTATCTTGCCATACACGTAGCGCTTTATAGACATCATCGGAAGCATTGATGATATTATCGTGATTGGTATCGTATTTGGCTAATGCGTCGAAACCGTTAGAAGCATAATTTCCTTTTGTGTCTTTGGTGTAGTTACCGAAGAGTTCATTACCGTTATTGATAACTCCATCGGAGTTTTTATCCAATGCCAGTAATCCGTCTGTAGTTTGTATCCATCCGGTACGCTCTTTCATACCGCACCCCAGGGTGGTCTCTCTTGCTTCGCCATTCACCTCCTTATTATCCAAATCAAAGTAGGTAGAAGTTTCAGAGATAAATGTAGAGGTGATACCATCCCCGTTTAGGTCAAGTACTAGCGGGGAACCGTGGTTATTATTTTCACTATCTTCTTTGGGTTTGGGTTTTTCATCTCCCAAAGTGATTCCTAAATCTCCGTTTTTGAATTTTTGGATGGTGAGAATTTCACCGTTGTTTTTTGTAAATCTCAGGATTCCGTTACTGAGAGTATAGACTCCTCCATCTCCTCTGTAAACTCCCTTCTCGTTTGCTTTTGCTTTTCCTCCGCTGAGAAGTCCCCCTGAAAATGCTACTCGCCCTTTGCCGTCTGAATCGTTGATTACGTCGTTGTTACCTGAGATGTAAGTGTCATAGTCTGCTCCGCCTTCGAGGAAAATAGGGGTCAGGTATTCAATCTTCATATTTTTCATTAATAAACCTTGATTAATAATTAGCATATTATAACAAATTATACTTTTATTAAATCCAATTCATATTTGAAAGTGAATAATGATCTGCATTCCCAACGAGGACGTTGGGAACGAGAGGAATGGTTACGTGATGGGCAAAAAACATTGGTGAATCGTGTGAAAGTGGTATTTAATGATATGAATGCGATAGATAGGAATTAAATCGTCATTCCCGCGAAAGCGGGAATATAAAGAAGTTTATTTAGCGTAAGTAATTTTTGCTTTTGATTTCAATGTGGACATTTTTTTATCCATATAGACTTTAAATTTATCCATTTTCAATCGTTGTTCAATAAAGTTTTTAACCTCATCAAAGCTCATCTTTTTTGCTGCCATTTTATCTTCGAGATAGATAACATGGTATCCAAATTGGCTCTGCACCGGATCGGATGAAACAGAACCCTCTTTCATTGCAAATACAGCATCATTAAATGACGGCACCATTTGACCACGAGGGAAGTAGCCTAAGTCTCCACCTTTAGCCGCACTTGGTCCAGTAGATTTTGATTTGGCCTGAGCTATAAATTCTGCTTTGAGCTTATCTCCGCTCAGACCTTTCATACTTTTAATCACAGCTTCTGCTTCATCCGAAGTTTTCACTAAAATATGACGTGCATGTACCTTCTCTTTGTCTACAAATTCATCAGGGTTTGCATCATAATATGCTTTTACTTCTTTGGCATCTACTTTGATAGCATCAAACTGCTGCTGTTCCCACACTTTTGCCGCAAGCTGCATTTTCATACGTTCTGCTAATTTTTGGTATTCAGATTTATATTCTTTTGATTCTAATATTCCTATTTTTTGAGCATCATCGTATACTAATTGTTGAGCAACCATTCCCTCAATAATGCGCTGACGCAGTTCATTTTGCTTATCTGCAGGCAAAGAGTCAAAACGCCCCTGTGTCCCTTCCATAAGTACACGGTTCACTTCGTCTGATGTGATGTTATCACCATTGACTGTTGCAAGAACTGCTGCATTGGAAATTGTTGCACTTAATAAAACCCCTAATACCCATACGCCAAACTGTCGTCTCATTTTTGTCCTTGTCTAATCTTCGATTGAGCGAATTATATTACAAATAAAACAATATCGTATACAAATTAATCAACGTTAAACACTTAATGTTTTTCGCTTCTCATAGGTGAGTTCTAAATAGCGATCAATCGTCTGTAATAAAAAGTTTTTATCAATTGGCTTTGCAAGGTGAGCATCCAAACCTGCGCGAATAATACGTTCACGATCCCCAATCAGCGCATGAGCAGTGAGCGCAATTACCGGCGTAAATCCTCGCTTGTCACGCTTGTCAATCTCTTTAATCAATCTGTTTGCTGTTAATCCATCCATAACGGGCATATCAATGTCCATTAATACTAAATCAAAGGACTCTTTTAGATAAATATCGACTGCTTTTTGTCCATTATCTACGGCAGTGACCTTAAAATTATGCTGCCGTAAAATTGTTTCAAGTAATTTGAGATTAATTGGATTGTCTTCAGCAACCAAAATCTTTGCATTTTCTATAGTAGTATCAGGTTTACTCTCTACTGTTACAGCAAGAGGTTTTTCTTCTGAAACTGTTTTTCCTAGCATAGAGAATACTTTGTGCAAGGTACTTGGTAAAAGGGGCGTCATAATAGTTGCTTCAACCGTTTTACGTAAATACCCCAGCTGCTCTTTGGATTGCGAATCCAAAACTGCTACTATTTGCAAGTTATGATAGGTTGCTTTGAGAGATTCTACTTGTGATACTGAAAGATGAGGGACATCAATCAGTAACACATCACAAAAGTTAAGCTCAGGATTCACCAATGAAGAAATAGAAATTAGTTTTAATTTAAGAAGTTCTAGATACTTTTCCAATAAAACACTCTGTGTCGAATGAGGCTCATGTGAGTAAAAAGCGATCTTTTTAGCTTCAATTGTAGCTAAATGAGCATCATTGTGAACTTCATGAGAAATCCGGAATGAAAACCGTGATCCTCTCCCCACTTCGGAAGCTAGCATCAAGTGGGAGTCCATCATATCAATGTATTTATGACTTAAGCTCAATCCAACACCCATACCGTCTTGTCCATGACGCTGATTTTCCCATGCTGATGAAAAAGGTCGCAGCAGAGTTATCATCCGTCCACTTTCAATCCCAACACCTGTATCACTCACGGCATATTCAACTTCAATTTTGTTTTGTTCTTGTTTTAAAATTAAAATTTCAAGAAGAACTTGACCTGACAGCGGAGTAAATTTTATAGCATTTTGAACTAAATTCCGAAGAATGGTCAAAATCTTATCTTGATCACCCATGATTTCCAATGGTAATCGAGGATCAATTAAAACACTCCAGCGTATTTCTTTGGCATCAAGCATCTCACTAAATTGCATTGAAAAATTCTCGTATACATCGAAAGGGTGAAAAGTATGCAACTTCGCTTGGATACCTCCTCCTTCAACTTGCATAAGCTCCAAAAGATTTTCAATGTTACGCATCATCGAGGAGGCACTCTTGCCTGCCATATCAATGTATTCTTGTTGCCATGAGCTAAGTGGACTGGAGTGCAATAAATCAACAAAACCGATAATAGCATTCATTGGCGTTCGAAATTCATGCGATATGTTGGTTAAAAGTTTCTTTTTAAATCGTTGAAAATAACGCTCTGCGAGCAAGGCTCGCTCCAAAACTGAGGTATCTCGCAGTACGATGGCTACAACAAATTCATTTTCAAGAACAATTACCTCTGTACGAATCACAACTTCATACGTTTTTGAATTCGTGATGGCTTTACCGCGATATTCACCTGAGTTGGAAAGGATATAGGATAATTCTAATCCCTGAGGATGTAACCAAAACTCAATAGAAGCGATTGAAGTTATCTCTTCTATTCCAAAAAAATTCAGTAAAAGCTGGTTACTTCCACCAATTTCACCTGCAAGGTTAGTATACAAGAAAGGGTCACCATGCGTTGACGCACAGGATGTAAGCATTCCTAGTTCGCGAGTAAATGTATCTTCAAATAGACTCGTGTACTTCATATCAGGCTAACCTCACTTTGCTACGTGTAAATATTTTTGAAGAATATACTCTAACTTTTCACGAGTAAGAGGCTTGGAAAGATAATCATCCAGTCCTTTTTCAAGAATATACTCACGATCTCCTTCCATCGCCAAAGCCGTTAATGCAATAATTGGCATTCGTCCACTGCGGGATGCTCCTTCTTCCGCTTTTATCTCTTGTGTTGCCAAAATACCATCTTTAATCGGCATATCAATATCCATAAAAACAATATCAAAATGTTGATTTCTACATGCTTCTACTGCTTCATCACCGTTTGATGTGGTGACAACACTTAATCCGTACTCTTTGAGTAAAAGTTTTATAAGCCGCTGATTAATCAAATTGTCTTCAACAACCAACGCATGGATTCCTCGTTGTAACTGGGCAATAACAGGAACTTCTTTTTGAGTCAAACGCAAAACTTCTACCAAATTGGTGAGTAAACTTGTCGGTAATAAAGGTTTAGACAAAGAGTAATCAATGACATGCAGCGTCCGAGCTAACAATCGTTCATGCTGTTCCAATAACAGAACTGTTTTACAGGTTCGCTTTAGCGATGAAAGTTTTAAAATCCAATCGCTTTTTTCTTGTGAAGCAATAAAATAGACAGCATCCGTATCGTTAAAAACAGTCTCATCAATCAAATGAGTCTTTGTTACACTTACTCCAAAGCTGCGTAGATAATTGGTCAAATGATTGGCATCATCAACACGTTTTTCATCCAATAAAACTACTTTTACACTATGCTCATTAATCATTCTCATTGCCTGATCAGAAGAACCTTCAAGTGTTAATGCAAAACTAAACGATGAACCGCGTCCTTCTTCACTCGTAATTTTTAGCTCACCACCCATGAGATTAATCAATCCATGAGAAAGACTCAAACCAACACCAAGGCGATTATCCGCATGATCACCGGAGACAAAAGGTCGTGTAATAAAACCAAGATCCCCTTTACTAATCCCCTTACCAGTATCTTTGACATTAAATCCAATATTACTGCTGCCTGTCGTGTTACGTTTCAGAAGTTTAATTTCAATCGTAATACGTCCTTGAGGTGCCGTGAATTTCAAAGCATTATTATAAAGGTTACTAAGAGCTTGCTTGATTTTTCGAATATCTCCCGTAAGGTGCGTTGGAAGCTTAGGGTCAATAAAGAGCATAACCCCAACCCCTTTATCATTACCTAGAGAGACGCAGCCAAGGGCAAACTCTTCCATTTCGGAAATGATATTAAAATCAACTTTACTGATAGTTAAACGCCCTGTTTGCATTTGTGCCAGATCAAGCAAGTTTTCAATATTGGACATCAAATTTCGAGCAGAACCTTGAACCGAATGGATGTATTCCAGTTGCGTATCCGTAGGAGAAGTTTTCGATAAAAGATCCACAAATCCTAGAATTCCATTCATCGGTGTTCTAAATTCATGCCCGATATTGGCCAAAAATTTTGTTTTAAGAGCTTCAACTTGGACCACTTCTTCTTTGAGAGCAACAACACTTGTTTTATCTTCTAATCGTAAAAGATACAAATCACTTGACCCTTGACGCAACATAGTTGAGGTTGCTAACATGGCACGGCGCTTTCCTTCGGTATCGGTAATACCTAGCCCATATCCATGGGAGCAATGGGTACGAATATAATCCAGCCAGCTTTTATCGTATTCGGTAAATACCTCTTCATCTTCATCACTAAAAAGCTCACGTATGCTCTCATATTTTGTACGAAGTTCTTCAATGTTTTTTACTGAAACTAAATTAAAAAAAGCTTTATTAGCTCCTATCCAACCACTTTCTTTAGTGAAAAATAAAATTGCGCTAGGATCTGTATCTAAGACTTTGTAAAAAAGGTCTTTGTCAATGTTATGGTCGAGATCTTCTTTATCCTCACGATTTCCAAGAAGATTCATAATCCACTTTTTAAGTTCCAATACAGGCTCCTGTTTACGAATTTATAGTCATTTGTCGCTTATTGTAACACAAAATTCTCTCACGTACTTTATTAATAAACATTTTAATCTATTTAATCATTCTTGGTGTGTAAAAATTGGTGATACAATAGCAAAAAAAAATGGATTAAACCTTCCCGTGAAAAAAGCAACAAAAAAAGAGATTGAAGAGATTAAACAGATCCTATTAGAAAAGTACAGTGATGCCGTAACCGAACTCACCTATAAAAATGCCTACGAATTAGTCATCGCCGTTGCCCTCTCTGCACAATGTACCGATAAACGTGTCAACCTGATAACTCCCGAACTTTTTAAGTCGTATCCAACGCCGCAAGATTTGGCAAAAGCTGATTTAAATCATGTCAAGAATCTCATCCAAAGCTGCTCTTTTTTCAACAATAAAGCAGTTAATCTTATTGCCATGGCTACGAGAGTCATTGATGTTTATGGAGGGGAAATTCCCTTAGATGAAAAAGAGCTTATGACCCTTGCAGGAGTTGGGCAAAAAACAGCACATGTCGTCTTGATTGAATACACACAAGCCAATCTTATGGCCGTTGATACCCATGTATTTCGCGTCTCTCACCGATTAGGATTGAGTGATGATCTCACTCCCGCCACTACGGAAGCCACTCTAGTTAAAAAATTTAAAACTGGTCTCCATCAACTGCATCAGGGAATGGTACTCTTCGGCCGTTATATTTGTACCGCAAAAAATCCAAAATGTGATGATGGCTGTTTTTTACAAAACTTCTGTAAAACCAAGGAAAGCTTTAAACCCAGATAAGATACAATTTCTCATGATAAAATTTATACTACTTTGGCTATTCGCATTGATAATGTTTGCAGGATGCTTCAATGAGCGTGGTATTAGCATGCGTTATTACAGTGATTGTGAAGAGTTTTATGATTCGCAAGGGTATTATCACAAAAAATGTGACGACAATTTAGTCGATTACAGTAATGTTAAAAAAGCGTTTACCCCTTTAAGTTCTGAAGTTTCACCTAAAGTTTGGTAAAGCTAGTTATTTACATGCAATAAAAGTGGCAAAATTAGCCCACTGAAACAATACATCACAGCTGGAAAATCCGCTTTTTTTGACCATTGCACTGTTTTCTTCCACCGTATAAGGTATCAATACATTTTCAAGCGCTTCACGCTTTTGGACAATTTCGTATTCACTGTAGCCTTGAACTTTTTTATAATCATAATAACAATCGATTAGCTGTTTATTAAGGGTAGCGTTTTCGCTCAGTACTTTTTCACTAAAAATAAAAACGCCCCCTTCTTCAAGTGAGTCGTATATTTTTTGAACCAATTTTTCTCTCATCATCGGACGGACAAACTGCAAGGTATAGTTGCATACAATAGCTCGAGTTATGCCAAAAGGATATTCTAAAATATCCCCTTCGATTAGATGGATCTTTGATTGATAAACTTCGAGTTTTTTGTGTGCATGTTCAATCATTGCAGGTGAGTTATCGATACCAATAATCTCACAGTTATCGGATGAGCTCATCCCTCGCTCAATTTGGAGAAGAAGAGACGCAGTCGAGCATCCTAAATCAATGACTCGTCCCCCCTCGCTAAGAACATTACAACAAAATCGAGTAGTCAATTGTTGTGATTCTTTGTAAAAAGGGACTGAACGGCTCAGCATATCATCAAAAACAGCTGCTACATCGGCATCGAATTCAAATTGCTTGGAAATAGGTTTAGTAAAAAGAGTATCAGTTTTCATAAGTGCCATTATAGCTAAATGTGGATTTTTTTGAGGGAGGGGTCGCGACGAAACAACACTTTTGCTCCCCCCTCAACATTGGTCATAAAGCAAAAGTCAATCCACATTTAAAATAGCGATGGGGAAATCTCATGAACTTTTTTCGATCTTGAAGATGAAACTTTGGATGCACCAAAGAAACTAATTTCATGTTCTCTTAAAATACGAATAAGATTTGTTGTCCCTTGCACCCCGACAGGATCTCCAGCCGTAAAAATATAGGTCTGTGTTTTATCAATAATATTACGTGCTAATCCACGACTAATAATATCACTTAACATCTCTTCTAACTTGGCTTTTTTAGTTAAGTATGCAGGGATTACACCCCATACCAAGGTTAATAATCGCGCTACCCGTTCATCATGAGTAGCCGCGTAAATAGTCATTTCAGGGCGATAACGGGCAAGTTTTTTTGCCGATTCTCCCGAAGTTGTCATGGCAATAATCCCAACTGCATGAAGCGCATCTCCCAATCGCACTGCAGATTCATTAATAATATCCATTGGGTCATGTAATATAAATTCTGAAAATTTATCAAAAGGATAAATTTCTTCAATCGACTGTATGGTATTGACCATCGTCTCAACCACTAAAATCGGATTATCCCCTACCGCTGATTCTTCTGAGAGCATTACCGCATCCGTACCATCCAAAACAGCATTCGCTACATCACTAATTTCAGCACGAGTTGCCGTCTCATTTTGAGTCATTGAAAGCAACATTTGCGTTGCCGTAATCACCGGTTTTGAACGTTCATTGGCTTTACGAATTAACATTTTTTGAATCGTCGGTACTTTATAATAAGGAACTTCGATCCCTAAATCACCGCGTGCTACCATCAATCCATCTGAATGTTCTAAAATATCATCAATATTTTCAACCGCATCAAATTTTTCAATCTTAGCAAACAGTTGCACATCACCGCCAAGAGAAAGAACGATTTCACGCGCCCTAATCATATCCAATCCATTTTGGACAAAAGAAATTGCCATAAAATCAACGCTATTGGAAACTCCCCACGCTATATCTTCTCGATCTTTAGGGGTCAAAATATCAATACCCATACGAGTATTAGGAAAATTTACCCCTTTACGTGAGCTTAACTTCCCGTTATTTTCAATTTCTGCTTGAACAAACCTATCTTCACATGCCACGATACGGGCTCTGATATTTCCATCATGTAAATATATGGCATCCCCAACATTGAGTAAGTCTAATATATTATTTTGATTGATAGACACAGTGTAGTGATGCTCACCTATACGCTCACCCTCAATCGTATCGCGATAAAAATCGAGCCTATCCTTCGGGTGAAGATGAAATTCTTCCTTTAAAACTCCAATTCGGATTTTTGGACCGCTAATATCTTGCAAAACACCAACAATCAATCCGGTTTTATTCATTGCACTACGAATGCTTGCTAGAACTTTTGAATGATAGTCGTGCGTTCCGTGTGAAAAATTCAGACGAAATACATTTACACCTGACCTTATCATCTGTGATAACACCTCTACACTATCTGAAGATGGTCCTACAGTCGCTACTATTTTGGTCCGCTTTTGCATACTTTCTCCATCCGTTAAATGTGTAAATTTTAGGGATATTAGCATATTTTTACTACAGTAAAATCCATCTCAGGGATTTTAGAGGTGGTTTCCTATAAAATAGGCGCTATATTCATTGATTTGGAAACAGCACACACAGATGAACAAAAAACCCATCGAAACCGATATTGTTCTGGTTGATATTATTGATTTTTCACTTCTCAGTATGCCCAACCAGCTAGAACTTATTAGTTATCTTTCACAGAGCTACAAAAAAATGATCCATACGATGCTTAAAAACTCAGGCATTCCATTGGAAAAAATGTTGCAAGGAATTATTCCGACAGGGGATGGTTTTTATTGTATTCTACATCCAAGTCTACGAGGATTTGGCTCCATCCTTGGTTTATCTTTTAACCATTTTTCCGATTTTATTGCTCGTGAATACCCTTATTTTCAAGGATTACGTGTCGCAGTTCATACCGGAAATGTATACCGTTTTGAAGATATTTTAGGTCATGATAATTTTGTCGGGGATGGATTGAACGAATGTGCTCGTTATGTAGAAATAAGAAATCTAATCGTCAGTACTGTTTTCATTTCCGAAACTGCATATAAGTCCTTACAAGGATTTTTAGAAGATCATAGTGATTTTTCCGAGCTGTTAACAAAATGTGAATTCAGACACAGTTCGCTTCACACGTTTACTGATAAACACAACATACAACACAGCGGCTACCTCATTTGGATGCGGAAAGGGGGAATTATTCCTCCACCAAAATCCGATTGGTTACTTACCCCAAAAAGGAGAACGAATGCGCTTTAGCATCGATGAATACGCCAAGACTTTTAAAATGTCCAAAGAGATGATCCATAATAAATTGAAGTCCAAACGGCTCAACTATATTATCGAAGGCGGAATAACCTATATCATTGTTCCAAAAAGCGCTCTAAGTGAAGAGAAACAACGTGATATTCAATCTGCGCAACATACTTCTTCTGCAATATCCGTCCCCACAACTAAAACAAGTGTTGGGATGATTATTGCCCTCTATCAAAAAGAAAATAACCACCTCAAACTTAAAGTTAAAGAACTTGAAGCAAAAATCGACTCTCTTGTAAATGATAAAGAGCAGATGCTTATTGCTGAACGCAATCGAATCGAAGAAATTTACACGGCTAAAGATGAGCAACTCAAAAATATACTTGAAGTACTAAGCAGCAAGCTTATGCTCTCTCAAAACAGCACCATACACGATGTTGATGCTACAATATCTAATACAATTCCATTTAGCGCGAGTGGTCTTATTGAACTCAAGCGTTATTTAAAATTCATTGGAATAGGAAGCGAAGGACGCAAGGCAGTACGGAGTCGTTTTTCTGAACGATATGGAAGCGATGTCCGTATTATTCAAAGAGAGGGTGAATTCTACGTCGATCTTTCAAAATACGACTATACTGACCTACTGTAACTCTTTCACGCCTTCTTTATTTTTTCATCATTTTGTCATTCTCGTGCTTGCACGAGATCATATTCTAACAATTTTAACATTATTTTATACATTTTTCTGTATATATACCATCATATTATGAATAATAGTAAATAATTTTTGTATATAACCGATATTAAAAATGATATTATCTTCAATATAATGTTATAAAAAACAATTTAATAGCTTATTTTATACATTTTTATGTTTAATTTAATAAATAAAGTTTACAATAGGGTAATGGAAATGAATGACCTTTTTAATCTTCTTCACAACGCTGTCGAAGCACAAAGCAATGGGAAAAAGATTTCTCAAAAAGAAATGGCTCAAAGGCTAGGAATTTCTATGCGTTCCTATCAAGATTGGCGGCTTGGAAATGCAAAGCCACAAGCTGCAAAAGCAATTTTGGAAATGCTTGGGATGCTTGAAGATGATGAAATTATACGTGTAGTCCGTAAAATTAATAAATTAGGGAAAAAGTCATGAATACTTTAAGCGAACAAGAACGCCACGGTTTAGACGATGTTTTTTTATCCATATCCTCAACACAACCTTTTATCCTAAAATACAAATTATCTCATTATCACACGTACTTTATTTTACATCTGAAAACCCGCGTAAAGGCCTTTAAAATTCAAACATTACTCCACGAGAAGATCAAAAACACGCTAAAAAACACATTTTTACAAAAGAATTCACAAAAAATAGAAAAAACAAGAAAAAATTAAGCTAAGAGATATTAAAGTATTTCCGTCGGAAACGCAGGGCTCTCTTTTTTCTCGTGAATCAGGAAGTTTTAGTGAATTTCATAAATCTTTACCTAAAGGAATTAAATGAATAAAGCGCAATTCGTTGAGTTAGTACAAAAAAGTGGTGGTTTCAAAACTAAAGTAGAAGCTGAAACAGCTATCAAAGCATTCACAGAAGCAGTTACAGCAGCTCTTGTTGCTAAAGAAGAAGTTTCATTGGTAGGTTTCGGTAGCTTTGCAGCATCACTTCAAAAAGGTAAAAGTGGTAAAGTTCCAGGTACTGATAAAACTTACAGTACTGCAGACAAAATGGTTCCTAAATTCAAACCAGGCAAAAGTCTTAAAGACAGCGTTGCAGCTGCAAAATAGTTCTTCCTATTCTTCGAGGATTTTCCTCGAAGCTTACTAATATATTTCTCTTATTTATTCACTTAATACGTTATAATTATCACCTTATCATTCATCGTTAAAGAGGATTACTATCGTGTTATTTTCATTTTTATCCTATCTATTTCCATCAAAACCTATTAAAATCAATGAAGACACCAATCTATTTGAAGAAAAAAAACAAATAGAGTCACAAAAAACACTTGAGAATTCCGTCCTTGATGCGAATGGAGTACTACTTAAAGATTTTACTCTCTTTCATCACAACGCTTCACTTTTCATCGATTTATTAATATTTTTACCCCATTATGGTCTTTATCTAGGCGAAAAAATATCCTGGAAAAACTCAGATTTAAAAGGTGCGAGCGTTGAGCGTTCTTCACGAAAAAGTAAAAAAACATCTACGACTCATCTTGAATTAACTGAAAAAATACTTCATCAGAAACTTGAAGATGTCTTATCTTTTGATTCCACCAAAATTGAGCGATTTTTTTGGATGGAGTATCTTAGTGAAACGGAATTTGATGCCCTTGATCCCTCTTTTCACAAACTACTGCCTAAAGAAAGGTTACTGTTTTGTGATGATACTATTCAAAGTATTCAAAATAAACTTATCTCACTGGGAAGCTACCAAGACGTACCCTATTCAAAGTTAAAGATAATCGGATCACTTCGAGCCCACGCCCTATTGCTTCCGACTGCTACAGAGCCCTTTGGAGCCTTTCTAGACGATGATCAGCAAATATTTCTAGACTCTCCCCTCACCCAATCGCCTCTTATGCTTGGAGGCGCGTGTGCTAGTGGTAAGAGTACGGTGCTTGTCCGAAAAATACTTCAAGTACTTCTTGAAGATTCCCGTGCTAAAATTATGATTATTACCCCGACACTTCTTAATGGAGAAACCCTTCGTCAAGAGCTTACAGCCTTGGCCGATTTTGCTGTCGTATACCTTGATTTTTCACGACTTCAATTTTTAAGTCCAAATAAACTCAATACCCCTATTGATACGAATGAGTTCTCAAGCGACATAACCCATATTGTATGTGATGATATACAGCTGTTGGATATTACCCCTTTTCTTGATCATACAGCTGGTTCAAAAGGAAAATTCATTATTCTATGCGGTTCTATACTCGAAGAAAATACCTCACAACAAACACTAAAGCATATCTATCGAAATCCTTCGATTCACTTCGTACATTTTTCTCACACTAAAGGGGCACTTTATACTCTCCTTTCAGGATTAAGGAATCACTTGGATATTCTCTCTACTTCGCCTGTTATAATTATTCTTCCCAATGAAGAGCTTTTAGATGAATATAAAAATGCCATTGATGAGTACTTGCACCTCGAAACGCGTATACTCAATACATCTTTTAGCTTACAATACAAAAGCCTTGAATTTATCACACTATCGACCTTAGAGCATATCAGTTCTCTTAGTGTTTCCCATTGCTATCTCATTAATCTTGATCCAAATAACCTTCTTTACCCTCTTGCGTTAAGCCGGGCATCAGAGAGTGTCACTATAATTTCTGAAGACCTTCACTCATTATCTTAAACACCATCCAAAAGGAATTAACCATGCGTCTTTTACTCTCTTTGTTGCTATCCTATAGCTTTGCACTCGCTGCTCATCCAACTGTCTTACTTCAAACAACTCAGGGCGACTTAACTCTTGAACTCTATGAAGATGTTGCCCCCCTTGCGGTTGAAAATTTCTCCGCACTCGTAAAAAATGGCTATTATAATGGCCTTACCTTTCACCGTATTATCAAAAACTTCATGGTTCAGGGGGGTGATCCTACTGGGACTGGTGCAGGTGGCGAATCAATCTGGAAAAAACCGTTTAAAGATGAATTCAAATCAGGGGTAGTCTTTAATCAAGCTGGAATCTTGGCAATGGCCAACGCTGGACCTCGTACAAATGGAAGTCAATTTTTTATCACGACAGCACCCACGCCATGGCTTAATGGCTACCACACTATTTTCGGTAAAGTAGTTAAAGGATCAGATACCTTAAACAAACTCAATAACGTTCAAACCAATGGTCAGCAAAATGGTGATCGACCAATTCAAACGCAAAAAATAATCAAAGCCACATTGCTTCCCTAATTATTTAGGAAGTTTTGCCAAGGAGTCTAAAACACTCTTTTGTGTTCCTTGATCAAGTTTTTTATCATTGGACACAAACATATAAAACTCTACTCGTCGATTTTTAGCTCGATTAACTTCACTGTTATTGGTCGCAAGTGGTTTTGCTGCTCCAAATCCTGCACTTGAAATTCGTTCCGCACTCACACCATTTTTGATCAATTCTCTTACTACTGTTGCTGCACGAGCACTGGATAAATCCAAGTTATCTCTATACGCAGAACCGTTAGGAAGAACTTGATTGTCTGTATAGCCACGTACTGAAATGTCAACCGTCGGAGGAAGTGTTTTGATAATATCTGCTACTCTTTTAACAAAACGATGCATCTCTTCATCGTCTAACGTTGCATTCGAACCTCTGAAGGGTATGGTTGCCGGTAGTTTAAGTAACGTCCCATCCATACTCTGATCCAATGCACCCTCACCCACCGAAACATTTTGCATCTGCTCATCTTGAGTACTGGTGGATTCAGTTTTCCCCTCATTTTGAGTTGGATTATTCTCCAATATCGCTCCACCATCTGCAACCGGCATTTGACCGCTGCTTTGCTCGGATGGCTTTTCGGGCGTGGCAGGATCCATGGGAAGTACAGGGCTAATCTCTTGCGGTGCAGGTGCATAATCGTATATTTTTACAAATTCTTCTTTAACGGCACGCATTTTTTCTTTGTTAACCGATGCGAGTGCGTATAAGGCAATAAACAATGCCAAAAGAAGACTGAAAAAGTCAGCTGTCGGAACTGCCCATTTTTCTCCTGCAGCACATTCGCACGCTTTACATTTTTTTTTCTTAGCCATCTAAATACTCATTATGTAAATTGACTGTGCTTCTCTTCCGCAGGGGAAAGGAAGTTGAGAAGCTTTGCTTCTAGTGTACGCGGGTTATCACCATGAACGATTCCGATGATTCCCTCTAACATTACTTTTTGCTCTTTTACGATGTGATGCGCTTTCGCTTTCATCTTATTTCCCATCGGTCCGATCAAAACGTATGCCCCGAAAATACCGGTAACCGTTGCCGTAAACGCACCTGCAATACCCTCCGCCATTTCAGCCGGATTATCAAGCTTTTGGAGTGCGAGGATTAGACCCAAAACCGCCCCAACAAGCCCCATAACCGGTGATGTTTCACCCGCTAGAATCCAATAGTGAGCACACCCGTGCCAATAATGTTCTGTCTCTTCGATTACGGCTTCAAGCGTTTCAGAAATGGTATCAATCTCATTTCCATCAACGGCCATACTAAGACCTTGTTTTAAAAACTCATTATCAAGTTCAGCCACTCTTTTTTCGAGTGATAAAAGACCATCACGACGTGCCATAAGGGCTAAATCAACAATTTCTTTGATTCGCTCTTCCAAATTGACAGGTGATTTTTTAAAATTCATTCCAACATTCTTAAATGCACCTTTAATGTATTCTGGATCGGTACTTACCATGGAAGCTAATAGCGTTGTCGGAATAATAATAATAAGGGAAGTAATATGAACGACATGAACGGGATTTCCCCCCTCCATCAAGTCCCCGATAGAAATAGTGGCCATTGCTCCTAATATTCCTAAAATCGTTGTTAAATCCACAGGAACTCCTTCTCCACTAGACTAATTTTATTTTTTAATTATCTCTATAACTCATAATTGGTCGATTGTACCTTGTTTTTGCTGAAAATTATGATTTTTCTCATTATCAGGATAGAAAAAATTGTAAAGAATTTTAATGAGAATCATCAGAAAAATACCGCTTCCCATACTCGCAACAATAAAAGCATTGTATTCTTCATGAGAAATAGCATGTGCGCTGTATCCCAGTGTCGCGATCGCTACGGTAAACGTCAACGGCATTGAGTCGCTTAGTGAAAAAAGTATTGTATTTTTAATTCCCAAGTAGCCACTGTATGCGACGAAAGAACTCAGTAATCGAATACCTATAATAGCACTGGCAATAAATAATGCTGCCATCAAAATTTTAGTATCAGCAAATGCCTCAAGAGCCAACGTTGATCCGACGTGTATAAAAAAGATCGGAACCAAAAATCCAAAACCAAAAGAAGAAAGCTTTTCAGGAAGTTCTTTTTTATGCTTAAAATAGGTTGCAACAAACGTCCCTGCTAAGAAAGCGCCTAAAACCACATCGATTTTAAGATAAAGCATTACTGCAACCATCATAAACATAAGTGACATGGAAAAACGTACATCCTGATCTTTTCCATCATCGTGGGGCATAATCAATGTTTTAAGACCTGGATACCACCAAAAAAGGATTCGAATCCCTTTGAAAAACAGGACAAATCCGATCATAAATGCAAATAATCCCCCCAGCGTAAAGGCAAATTCGCGGTTATATCCGTATTCAAGCCCGCCACTGAGTATCGTAAGTGCCATAATACTCACAAGCTCACCGATAATTCCGATATTAAGTGCCAGTGCAAGCCATGGCTGATTTTTGCCGTACTCTTTAACCAGTGCCATCAACATACCCAGTGAAAAAATCGGAAAAGTAACCAAATAAACAGCACTCAAATCAAAATACAAAAATAAAGCCAGCGAGCATCCATACAGCATGGCAAAATAGATGATAGTTCGACGCAAAAGAGATGATTTGGCAAATCCAAACTCTTTAAGATTTACTTCCATCCCTGCTAAGAACATCAAATATAAAAAGCCAACTTTGGCAATAATTTTGAAGAGTTCATTTTCAACCAAAAGCCCAAAATATGCCGCCACACTCCCCAGTAATATCTCAACAACCACAACGGGAACTTTTGTAACACGCGATAAAAATGGAGAAAACATTACTAAAAAAGATAACGTGATAATAACAACGCTTGTACTCATCTCCCTAACCTCTCAACGCTTGCCATAAAGCAATGGCTTGAACGTGTTCTTTTACATCATGAACGCGAACAATCGAAGCGCCTTCTTCAATCGCCCTAAGATGGATTGCTAACGTTCCGCCAAGACGATTTTCACTACTTGCGGGTGAAACAAAATCAATCATAGATTTACGACTCGCACCCACCAATAGCGGTTTCCCAAAAGACAAAAAATGTTTTTGATGACGTATCAACTCCAAATTATCATCCAAACATTTTCCAAACCCGATACCGCAATCTAAAATCACATCAGAAATTCCAAATTTATCTGCTTTTTCTAAACGTTCGACAAAGAAATTCTCAACTTCATAAAGAATGGAAGTGTATTTCGGATTACTTTGCATAACATGTGGAAGCCCTTGTGCATGCATAATAACTATGGTAGCCTTGTGTGAACCGCAGAGCCCTGCAACCTCATCATTGGCAAGCCCAGTAATATCATTAATAATATGGAATCCTCTCTCAAGTGCATACGCAATCACTTTAGGTGAATAGCTATCCAGACTCAGTCGAATCTTTTCATACGTTTTTTCGTGATAAAGAGCATCAATAACAGGCTTTACTCGACCCAATTCTTCCTCAACACTTACACCAACACTTCCTGGACGGCTTGAGACTCCGCCAATATCAATAATATCAGCACCATCAGCGATCATCTCTTCAATTTTCTGTATCGCATTGCCCTCTTTGAATCGGCTTAGCGCGTAAAAGCTGTCATCGTTGGCATTGATAATACCCATGACCTCGACTTTTTCTGGAAAATGGAGTCTAGTAAAACGTTCCAATTCTTGGGCAACTATTTTCAATCCAAAGGGCTGAGCTTTTTCTTTGTTGGCTAATTGTTTTAATTGTCTCTCGTTGGCGATTAATAAGGTATCTACAAAAGGAGTGGAAGCGGTTACTGTCCCTTTTGGAACTGCCAAATCAGCCCCGATACTTAAAGCATCCTGCTTAAGAATATTGGCCGCCCCAACATGTAAATTTTTAATGGCAATGAAATGGATATGCCCT
>JAPLGN010000001.1 GCA_026390135.1 Campylobacterales bacterium
GTTACCGAGTTCCATTTCACCCTCTGAGTCTAAACAGCACGGAACAACACGTCCATCAGCTAAAATAGCAATTTGTTTGCTCAAGCCATGACAATATCCATCGCCAACAGCCTCATTTTGAAGGTTTGGCCATTGAAAATATCGGTCAAAATGGAGTAATATTTTAGAAGCCAAGCGTATTGATTGGCGCTCACCACTTATATTTGCAGTAAGAGATTCAAGTCCAAAGTGTTTTTCTAATACAGTAAAAAGCTGTTCATTGAACTCTGCTTCACTGTGAATTTCATCGAGATTCCACAACCGTAAATTAATGAAAAAATCATTATTTTGAGTTAGTTTCTCATCACAAAATGTCAATATTGGCTCTAAATAGGCTTCAAAACTTCGTGCAACACTATTTTTATTAAAACTATTGAGAGAAATATTAACTTGTCGAATGGAAGGGTGAAAAAGAGTAGAGCGACGACTTTCGTCGAGATAAAAACCACTCGTTGTAATCATGACCTTAAAACCTAATATATGTGCACAATCGAGATAATCACCAAGATTTGACAATACCATCGGGTCACCCATAACGTGCAAGGCTATCTCATCGGTATATTCTCGCAGCTGCACCAAAATAGATTCAAAAAATACCAAGCTCATCGTAGAAGATGGCTGCTCTTTAGGGGGACAAAAACTACATGCTAAACCGCAAATATTGGTAATTTCGATGTAGGCACGAAAAAATTTCACGGTAAAAAGGAAACAATTCCTGCAGTAATAGCAACATTGAGAGATTCCACGCCACGATGCATTGGGATAGAAACGCGGGTTGTTGACAACGCCTCTATTTCACGGCTAACCCCTTCGCTCTCATTTCCTAGCACAAAAACGGCTCTAGAAGGAATTTGAAGAGAATAAATATCATCGGGCGCATGGGAAGAAAGAGTAATAACGCTCGTATTTTTAAGCGGTAAAACATCACTCAGCGTTTCACAGTAATAGATTGGAATCTTAAACAATGTTCCTGCACTTGCTTTCATCACAAGTGGTGAAAGTTTGGTGCTGTTTCGTTTAGGCAAAATGATTCCATCAATCTTACTCGCCGCACAAGAACGGACAATCATCCCTAAATTAGCAGGATTATTAATCCCATCTAAAGCTAACAATCGAAAATCGTTTGGAAAATCACTAAGAATGGATTGCGCATTTCGATAGTTTTGCGCTTCTACGTCCAACGCCACCCCCTGATCCTGCGAACTGTTTTTTGAAATTCGAGAAAGAGCATCTTTTGTATGGTATTTAATCTCCACCCCTCTACTCTCAGCAAGCGCTAAAATTTCCTCAATCGTCTCATCGGTACGATTGCTTTTAGAAAAATGAAGTTTGTGCACTTTCACACTTGTATCTCGTAGTATCTCTACCGCAACATTGCGGCCATAGAGGGTTATTAATGAATCAAAAAATGCACGTTTGGCTAAATATTCTGGAGAATCTGTCATTAAATTTTCGATGCAATTGCTTCTGCAGTAAATCCAAAATATTTAAAGAGCTGATCAGCAGGGGCACTTGCACCAAAGCTGTTCATTGCAATCACCATATCCGCAAATCGGTACCACTCTAATCCGCGGGCTGCTTCAATAGCTACTTTTTTCGTACTTGGTTTAATAATGGAATCGATGTAGCTTTGAGGCTGTTCAAGCAGTAAATCAAAACACGGTACACTCACAATATTCGCAATCAATCCACGCTCACGTAATTCTTTTGCCGTCTCAATTGCAAGGGAAACTTCAGATCCAGAAGCCATTAATGTAACCGTTGCATTGGCCTCTTCAATAAGCAAATAGCCTCCATTTTCAACATCGCCCAAAATAGGTGCTGATAAAACAGGAAGGTTTTGTCGTGAACAAACAAATGCACTTGGAGAATTTTTCATCGTCAAAGCTTTTTGCCATGATTTGACATTCTCGGCACCATCGGCTGGACGATAGACGTAAAAATTTGGTAATGCACGAAATTGACTCAAATGTTCAATCGGCTGATGCGTAGGACCGTCTTCCCCCACCCCGATGCTGTCATGTGTCCAAATAAAGAATTGTTGAATTCCAGCTAATGCCGCAATTCGAGCAGAGGGCTTAAGATAATCACTGAAAACAAAGAATGTTGCGCTAAATGGGAGTATAGGGCCATACAATGCCATCGCATTGGTAATTGAAGCCATTGCGTGTTCACGAATCCCAAAATGGATATTTTTTCCTTTTGGAAATTCACCCATATTCGTGAGCTCAGTTTTATTCGACGGCGCCAAATCAGCCGAACCACCTAAAAATCCTGGGATTGCTTTGGCAATGGCATTGAGAATCACACCATTTGTATTACGAGTAGCATCCGCTTTTTCGAATGTTGGCCACGCTATTCGGCTAAAATCAGGATTGAGAAGCTGTTCATACGCTTCATTTTGTTCCATTAACGGCAATTCTTTGAGGCGATGATTCCATTCACGCTCTGCCAAGTCCCCTTTTTCAATTCCACAACGGAAACGCTCTAGCACATCAGCGTCTACTGCAAATGTTGCTTCCGGATCAAAACCAGCCGCACGCTTCGCCTCTTTGATAATATCATGACCCAAAGGTGCACCGTGCGCATGATGAGACCCTTCAAGTTTTCCAGCACCCTTCGCAATAACTGTATTGGCAATAATAAGTACAGGGCGTTCAATAAGTTTGGCTTGCGCAAAGGCACCATCAATCTCATCAAAATTATGTCCGTCTATCTCTAATACCGCCCAGTTTTGTGACTCAAAACGATCTCGAATATTTTCACTCAAACTAAGTTCAGTTGAACCCTCAATCGTAATACGATTTGAATCATAAATAAGGATTAAATTATCAAGCCCCATATGTCCAGCAATCGAACATGCTTCATAGCTGATACCTTCCTCTAGATCACCATCACCACACAAACAATAAACACTGTGATCAATCATACTTGCAGTTTCAGAGTTTACTTTGTGCCCTACAAATTTTGATGCCATTGCAAATCCGACCGCATTGGCAATTCCTTGTCCCAATGGTCCTGTTGTAATCTCAATCCCAGCGGTATGAGCATATTCAGGATGACCTGGAGTTTTAGAATGAAGCTGACGAAACTGTTTAAGATCCTCAATTTCTAAGCCATATCCCCACAAATGATTAAGTGAATAAATGAGCCCCGTACCGTGTCCTCCTGAAAAGACTAAACGGTCACGATTAAGCCATTTTGGGTTACGCGGGTTATGATTCATATACTCTGACAAGACTACTGCTATATCTGCTAGCCCCATTGGCGCACCTGGGTGGCCTGAGTTGGCTTGCTGAACCATATCGGCGGCTAGAAATCGGATTGTATCTGCCATTTTTTGGCGTATTGCATTGCTCATTCGTTATTCCTTATGTCGGTTAATGTAGTGGGTAAGTGTTGGTGACAATTCACGCTGTAAATTCTCATCAAAACTTTCCATTTGTTGCGTTAGCTTAGACGCCAATGTATTGGCTTCTTCAATTGATTTTTTTAGTCCTAAAAGGGTAACAAAACTATTTTTTGCTTCATCATTGTTGGTTGTTTTTCCAGCACTCATAGAATCTTGTGTCACATCCAAAATGTCATCTTGAATTTGAAATAACAGGCCTAAATCAATTCCAAAATCATAAAGTTCTTGCGCAATATCATCTCGTCCAACAATAATTGCCCCCATTTTTAGCGATGCTGCGATGAGCTTACCCGTCTTATGAATATGAAGCATTTTTATTTGCTCTAAGCCAAGTGGAGTATTTTCAAAATAACAATCAATCGCTTGACCTAAAACCATGCCGTTTAATCCCCCATTGTATGAGAGTTCCCGAATGAGCTTAACCGTCACTTTATCACTTAAAGGGGCATTCGATAGCACTTCAAAGGCATACGTGTTTAGTGCATCACCTGCTAGAATAGCCGTCACATCACTGTAGGTTTTATGGAGAGTTGGTGCGCCTCGTCTAAGATCGGCATTGTCCATAGAGGGCAAATCATCATGAATAAGAGAATAAGTGTGAAGTAGTTCAATAGCGAATGCAACACTGTAGGCATTTTTAATGAGAAGAGGCGCATAGGCTTGCACAACTCCAAGTAACAATGCTGGACGAAAGCGTTTTCCGCCACTGATGAGCATCTGATGTAGTGCAGCTTCATAGTGAGGATGAAAGCTAGGAGCCATTGGCAAATGTGCCAACATATATGATTCAAACTGCTCCATGCATCCCCACTATTTTTTAGTGAAAGTTTAACATATTGAGGCTTATATCTTTTCGATTATGTCGGTAATTGCATTTTCTTCATCGACAAGAACAACGGTTGGCTTGTACGTTTCTCGCTCTTCATCATTATATGTGGCATACGCGACAATAATAATTTTGTCACCCTTGTGTACTTTACGAGCTGCTGCACCATTTAGACAAATATCCCGCTTCCCACGTTCACCCAAAATAATATAGGTTGAAAATCGCTCGCCATTATTAATATTAAGAATTTCAACTTTTTGACCTACACGCATCTTTGAAGCTTCTAATAGCTCCTCATCAACTGTAATAGAGCCAACATAATTGAGATTTGCATCGGTAACAGTTGCGCGATGGATTTTGCTATAAAGCATTTCTATCAACATTGACTAGCGCCCCATCTGCTTCATCATTGCATCCGGTGCAATTGGAGCATCCCATAACTCTGCTGGAATAACATACTCTTCAACCACTTCACCGCCAATAATATGACGATCA
>JAPLGN010000045.1 GCA_026390135.1 Campylobacterales bacterium
TAAAAAAGAGTGCTGATCGACTGAACCGATCAACGATGCAGGGGTTAGCCCGACAGAATTGCCTGATGAGTCGATTTTACCCAAAGACTCTCCCCACAGCTGAACATACCATTTACAAAAATTTTCCAGTTCATTGGCGTAGGCAAAAATAACATTAATCGTTTTTTCGTGACTGTTGAGGTAGAGATACGAAGCTTTTGTCAAAAGATGATCCTCTTTACGCTCAAAGAAGCGCTGCAAGAAACTTTCTGCTCCCTCAAGCAATGCTTTGGTATCGTATCCTACCAATGTCAATGGAACGATTCCCACCGCACTTAAAACTGAAAATCTTCCTCCAACGTTCTGAGGAATCGAAAACTGCGCAAGATCATAGTGATTACCGAATTTGGACAATGCCGAACCCTGATCGGTAATGATAAGGATTCGTTCTTTATCACTGCCCTCTATCTCCAAACCAAAATGGGAAATAATCGTTTTAAAAATAGAGATGGTCTCTATCGTTGTTCCCGATTTTGAGATGATGATAAAGAGAGTATTTTCTTTTGTGAGCTTGCTCAATGTCTCTGAAATAATGATCGGATCCGTGTTCTCGAAAAAATGCAACGTTCGAAGGTTGGTTGCTTTTGATTTTAACAACGAGTCGATCCCTTTTGTCCCCAATGAAGAACCGCCGATACCGACAATCGCAATATCCCGAATCTTTCCGGATGCGAGAATAGAGTTTTGTTGTTTAAAATCCTCAAGGCGATCAATCAATCCGTCAGAATCTGAGGGCAAAGCATAATAACCGACCGTTTGGCTATCACATTCTTCACGAACACTCGCAAAAGCAGCTTCCTGGGTAGAGGTTTGGTTCTCATCGAAATCGTGTTTAAAAATCATAGTTTCTCCTGCGATATATGTTTGATGTAAAGTACCCCTAGTGGGGGAAGTGTTAGTGTAATTGTAAACTCTCGTGAATGTGTAGATTCTGAAACCGCCTCAATAGGTATACTATTTTCGATATTCCACCCTTCGTAGGCAGAAGATTGGGAGTTAAAAATCTCGACATACTCACCGGCATCCAAAACACCCATTTTATAATTTTCTCGTGTTGCATCGGCAAAGTTGCACACCACATAAATTTTTTCTAAAGGATTTGTGCTTTTTCGGACAAAACTGATGCAGTTATGACTAAAATCTTGATCATCAATCCACTCAAATCCTTCACGCTTTTCATCCAACTGATGCAAGGCAGGTTCGTTCGTGTAGAGTCGATTCAAATCAGAAACCATCTTTTTCAACCCTGCATGAAGTGAATTTTCCAAGATGTGCCAGTCTAAAGAGCGCTCAAAATTCCACTCGGAATATTGGGCAATCTCACCCCCCATAAAAAGGAGCTTTTTACCCGGGTGCGCCATCATATACCCATACAACGAGCGTAAATGAGCAAATTTTTGATTGGTGTCTCCCGGCATTTTGTTGATAAGAGAGCCTTTCATGTGGACGACCTCATCGTGACTCAGAGGAAGCATGAAATTTTCATCAAAACCATACCACATGCTAAAAGTTAACTGTGCATGGTGGTGCTGTCGGTGAATCGGATCAAAACTCATGTATTTGAGCGAATCGTGCATCCATCCCATATTCCATTTAAATCCAAATCCTAAACCGCCGACATCGACTGGACGGGTTACCATCGGATACGCCGTCGATTCTTCGGCAATCATCAAGATGTCAGAAAATTCTCCATAAAGACTGATATTGAGTTTTTTCAAGAATTCTACGGCTTCGAGATTGATGTCTCCGCCATCTTTGTTGGGAATCCATTCCCCTTCTTTACGGGCATAGTTGAGATAGAGCATCGATGCCACGGCATCAACACGAATCCCGTCAATATGGTATTTGTCCACCCAAAACATCGCTGAGCTTATAAGAAACGACTGAACTTCATTGCGCCCGTAGTTGAAAATAATACTCCCCCACTCCGGATGATACCCCTGACGCGGATCATCATGTTCATACAGTGCGGTTCCATCGAAGTTAATCAGTCCGTGCATATCGACCGCAAAATGGGACGGTACCCAGTCCATAATCACCCCGATACCATTTTGGTGGAGACATCAAATCCTGCGGTGTACCAAAACGGGATGTTGCGGCAAAATAGCCAACAACCTGATATCCCCAAGAACCAAAAAACGGATATTCGGTGAGAGGCATAAACTCGACGTGGGTGTAGTTCATCTCAACCAAATACGCGACCAATTCAACGGCAAGCTCACGGTAGGTCAAAAAGCGATCCCCCTCTTCTACCTTTCGTCTCCATGAGCCCACGTGCATCTCATAGACGCTGATAGGGGCATCGTGAGCATTGTTGAGATGACGGTCTTGCATCCAGACACCGTCATTCCAGCCATAATCCTCTAAACTCCATACCCTCGACGCTGATTTTGGTGGTAATTCCGCGTAAAATCCAAAGGGGTCACTTTTATCATGGATGATGTTATAAAACTGCGAGACGATGTGATATTTGTAAGTGATACCCTGCTCTATATCCTCAATAAATCCTTCCCAAATCCCTGATTCATCAAGACGTAATACAAGAGGATGAGAGAGAGTATCGTAGTCGTTAAAATCTCCTCTTACACTGACACTCTGTGCATTGGGTGCCCACACTGCAAAATAGACCCCTGATTTTCCCTCATGCATCATCGTATGGGAACCTAGTTTATCGTAGAGCTTGGCATGCGTTCCTTGCTTGAAGAGATAAATATCCATCTCACTCAAACGTGAAACGTCATAGTGTATCGAATGATTCATCCTGCTCTCCCCTGTACAATCGTGGTATATAGAGCTTCATACTCTCGTCCTGCAACTTCCCAGTCAAACCGCCGGCTCATTGCATTACGTTGTATCTGTCTAAATCCGTTAGGGTCATTGTACCATGTATGAACTGCCCATCCAACGGTATTGATAAGAGCATCAGCCGTAGCGTCATAAAATTTGAACCCTGTTCCGTGCCATGAGTCGTTTTGGTAGTTTTCAATCGTATCGTCCAGTCCGCCCGTTGCTCGAACGATGGGGAGCGTTCCATAGCGAAGAGAGTAAATTTGATTCAACCCGCACGGCTCGAAGAGTGAAGGCATCAAAAATAAATCGGATGCCGCTTCGATTTGGTGTGCCAGATCGTTTCGGTAGCCGATGAAACAGCTGAATTTGTCCGGATAGATTGCTGCGATGTGGCTAAAAAACGATTCTGCCCATTTCTCCCCCGCACCCAGCATGACGATTTGAATCTCCATCTCCAAGAGTTTATGGATCGAGGATGCGAGCAAGGCAATCCCTTTTTGTTCCGCCAAACGCCCAACGAGACCTATGAGGGGAACTTCGTCTCTTTGGGGAAGATGAAATGCCTCTTGCAAAGTACGTTTACATAAAGCCTTACCGCTCATATCCTCAATGTCAAAATGGTTGAGGATAAACGGATCGATGGCAGGACTCCATTCGTCGTAATCCACTCCGTTAAGAATACCATGCAGTTTGCTCGAATACTTCCCGATCAATCCCTCTAAGCCCCATCCAAATTCAGCTGTACAAATCTCTTGGGCATATTTACGGCTAACTGTGCTAATCGCATCGGCGTGGACGATTCCCCCTTTAAGAAGGTTGACACGGCCATTGTCTTCAAGATCGTAAAAATGTTCCCAGCCAATCGATAGAACGTCCATCACTCCTTTATAAAACGTCCCTTGATGCTGGAGATTATGAATGGTAAGCAGCGAACCCGTATGGGCAAAGTCTCTATCATGGGCATACAGCGTATTAAGCATCACAGGAATTGCGGCAGTATGCCAATCGTTGGCATGAATCACATCGGGATGAAAATGAAGTTTTTTCGCCAATTGCATCACAGCACGTGAAAAAAAGATAAATCGATTGTCATTATCTGCGAACCCTTCTCCATTCGTATCATACAGTTCACTGCGACCAAAATACTCTTCATAGTCGATGAAATAAATAGGGACATCACATCCCGGTAAAAGACCTTCATACACTCCTGCCCACAACTCTCCCATCACTCCCATAGGAACTCCAAGAGAGCCTTCCATCAGTTTTAATCCATACTTTTCACGATCAACAAGGTAGTAGCGAGGCATCACTAATCGGACGTCATGTCCCTGTGCGCGAAGTGCTTTAGGAAGAGCTCCGACTACATCTGCTAAACCGCCGGTTTTAGCAAAAGGGACAATCTCCGATGCAGCAATCAAAATATTAAGTTTATTCATAAGATTTCCTTCTCTTTCTCGTACAGCGCCCCATAGGCTATCGCACTCTCTCCCCAGGAAAAATCACATCTCATATTGTGATTGAGTATCCGCTCAAAATGTTTTTTATCTTCAAATAACTCGCACCCTTTTTTAATCGCACTGAGGAATGAACGTGACGTAGGTGAACTGAAAATCAAACCATACCCTGAACAACTATCTTCTTGGTACGTTTCCACTCGCTTTACCGTATCGGTCAATCCACCTACGCGATGAACAATCGGAACAGCTCCATACGAGAAAGCAATCATTTGGTTTAGTCCGCACGGCTCAAAAAGTGATGGCATCAACAAAAAATCAGCCGAAGCGTACATCTGATGCGAAAATGACTCATCATATCCAAATGTGAGATGAATATTTTTATAGTAAGAAACGAGGGGTTTCAACGCTTCATGATAGCTCTCTTCCCCCTCTCCTATAAGTGCTATATTGCATTCCAAAACTGCTATTTTCGGCAGAGTTTCAATCAAGAGATCAATCCCTTTTTGCGATGTAAAGCGACCGATAAAGACGAAAAGAGGTTTCGTAACCCCTTTGAGTCCTAGACGTTTAAGGAGATCGCTTTTATTAGCTTTTTTTCCCTTTGCAGCACTGTATGGTGCAACCAATGCACTATCCGTTGTCGGAGAAAAATGGTCCATATCAATTCCGTTGATAATACCGCTGAGCTTTGCGCGATGAAAATGCAAAAATCCTTCTAATCCGCATCCAAATCCATTGTAAAATATCTTTTATCTATCCCGATACTTTTTAAAAGAGTCGAATCAAATATCCCCTGATACGCCAGATTATGGATCGTATAGATCACTTTTGTCGAGAGAGTCCTATCTTTGTGTATTAAGAGTGCTGAGAGTGCACACTGCCAATCATTGAGATGGACAATCTCGTAACGATTTTTACGGAGAAGTGCGGTAATAACATAGGAAAAAAGGGCGAAACGCAATCCGTTATCATCATATCCAGCTTCTGGTGTACCGTAAAGAAACTCTCTATCGCACAGTATCGGGGAATAGACAAAACAGTATTCATACCCATCAAGACTGCAACCGTAAAGATCGATAGTATAATCCTCTCCTCCCATCGAAATAGTAAATGTCTCTCCCAGAGATGTAATGGTGTATTTGTCTCTGTCAATAATACGGTAAAGAGGCATCACAACAGTAACGTCATAAAGGTTTTTCAATGCACGCGGCAGTGCATGTGCCACATCTGCCAAACCGCCGGTTTTGGCAAAAGGATAGACTTCGCTTGCAGCAAACAACACTTTTTTAACCATATTAATCTCCTCGTAAAAGTTTAGCGGCTAATTCCGGTTCCACAGGATTAATCATCATATCGGTATTCACCTCAAATCCCCCAAAGCGATAAAGTCGCGGAAGAATACGAATATAAAATGGATACAGATTGCTTCGCTCCCTATCTTCGTGCAATGGCGGTGTCGATACCCATAGATTAAATGCCATATTGTCCAATTGGGCATTCAATCGACGCATTACCGACAAAAGCAAAATTGAGAGCGCTTCGATTCTCTCATTACTAAGAGCGTCGATTGATTCCATCCTCTGCGATGAAGCGATCATCACTTCAAAGGGATAATTGCTGGCATAAGGACAAAATGCACTAAACTCCCCTTCTCGCTCGATGATTCGAATCTCAGCGTCTTCTTCATTTCTTACGATTGATTCCATCAATGGATGATGATGAGATTCGAAATATTTACGGCTTCGCTGATACACATCACGCTGTGCTTTTGGGATCAAAGGAAGGGCAATGAGCTGAGTATGACAATGGCTCATAGTCGAACCCGCATCATACCCTTCGTTTTTAAAGAGAGATATAGAAGCAAGGCGATGATCGCGTCTAAGATCCTCCACTCGTTCTCTGAGGGTTTTGAACCATGCGACACACTCCTCATGACTCCACTGACTCATCGAAACATGATGTTGCGGTGTGTCAATGATCACTTCATGCGCGCCAAAACCTTCCCACGACTCAAATGTCCCAAAATTATGCTGATGGGGTGCTTCAATCGCGACGGCTTTATAGAGGTTGGGGACGACGCGAGTATGCCATTGAGGTTGATTTGAGGACATAACTATCGTTCAAACGATCGTATCGGATTTCAGACACGGGTAATCTCCAAAATTCCGCTTAGATCCAACACCGTATCAAAAGCAAAGACCAGAGCAAGACTTAGCCCCTGAACACTCAAATCAAACCCCTGCTCACTTTGGGAAAGAGTTTGGAGCTGAAAATAGTGCACTTTGAAGGGAGTATCGGTACGGATGATTATTTTTTTCTCCAAATACAGGTCTTCGATCTCGATCGTCTGAGTCTCTTCAATCGTCCCTATTTGCGCTAAATTGACTCCATTGATCCGA